>CAZSIR010000063.1:0-15511 GCA_964606765.1 uncultured Bordetella sp.
TGCCGACGGCAAACCGCGCGCCGGCGTGCAGGTCGGCGAACTGATCCTTGTCACCAAAGACGGTTTCGAGCCGCTGCATCGTGCGCCGCGCGGGCTGTTCCGCGCCGGATCTGAAATTTAATAAATAAAACAGATACTTGGGTGGAATTCTTGGGGCCTGCAGTTAAGCCTCGCGGTAGACGATGATTGGACTAGAATCTGCTCAGCCCCAGCGCGGCGGCAGACTGCGCGGGCCCCGAGGGCGTCTCAGCTGCGCACAAGGAGGAGCACATGAGCAATGTCATTTCCGCGACGCTGACCGTGAACGGCAAGCGCCAGACCATTACCGCCGCAGCTGATACGCCGTTGCTGTGGGTGCTGCGCGAGGAACTCAAGCTCACCGGCACCAAATTCGGTTGCGGCGTCGGTCAATGCGGCGCCTGCACCGTGCATCTGGATGGCGAGCCGACCCAGTCCTGCCTGCATGCACTGAAGGATGTCGATGGCAGGCGGGTCACCACCATCGAGGGCCTGTCGCCCGATACCAGCCATCCTCTGCAGAAAGCGTGGCTGGCCGAGCAGGTGCCGCAGTGCGGCTATTGCCAGTCGGGGCAGATCATGCGTGCCGCCGGATTGCTGAAGCAGAATCCGCGACCGACACGCGAGCAAATCGTCGAATACATGAGCCCGAACATCTGCCGCTGCGGCACTTATGTGCGCATCGCGCGCGCCATCGAGCGCGCGGCGCAGGAAAGCGGGGTCCAGTCATGAAAACAGCCGCCATGAAAAAATCGCACAATGCCGGTCGCCGCCGTTTCATGGTCGGCGCCGCGGGCCTGACGTTTGGCGTCGCGGCCGGAGTGCCGGCCTTTCAGCATTTGCAGATCGGCACCGCCAACGCCGCCACCGACAGCGTCAGGCTCAACAACTGGGTCACGGTATTCACCGACGGCACGGTGGCAATCATGTCGCCCGCCGCGGAAATGGGTCAGGGTTCGCTTACCGCATTGCCGATCGTCGTTGCCGATGAAATGGACGCCGACTGGGCGAAAGTGCGCATCGTCGCTGCACCGCCCAACGACAAGCTCTATGGCAATCCGGCATTCCGTTTTTTGCAGTACACCGCGGGCAGTGCAACGGTGACCGGCTATTTCAACAACCTGCGCCTGTTCGGCGCACAGGTGCGCTACGTGCTGCTCGACAATGCGGCGCAGCGCTGGGGCGTATCGCTGGCCGAGGTGGTCAGTGAGCCGGGCTTCGCGGTTCATCCAAAATCCGGTCGCCGCCTGTCGTACGGCGAAATCGCCGCCTTCGCCAAGGTGCCGGCGCAGGCGCCGGAGGTGGTCGTCACGCCCGTGGACAAAGCGCAGTTCCGGCTGGTCGGCAGGGATGTGCCGCGCGTGGATGTCGCCGGCAAGGTCAACGGCACGGCGCAGTACAGCATCGATGTGCAGGTGCCGGGCATGGTGTACGGTGCGATTTTGCGCGAGCCGATGGAAGGGGCGGCGCCGGAAAGCATCGACGACCGCGAGGCGCTTGCGATGGATGGCGTGCTCCAGGTGGTGCGCCTGAAGTACGGCGTCGGCGTGATCGCGCAAACCCCCTGGGCTGCATTCAAGGCCAAAAAGGCGCTCAAGGTCGGCTGGTCGGGCAAAGCCACCGGCCGTGGTTTTTCCAACGACAAGGGTTATGCGCAGTTCGCGGCGATCGCGAGGGATGCGAACGTCAAAGGTGTGGCCTGGGAGACGGAGGGCGATGCTGCCGGTGCCATCGCCAAGGCACTCTCGGTGTTCGAGGGCGAATACCGCGCCGATTATGCCTATCATGCCCAGATGGAGCCGCTCAATTCCGTGGCGGCCGTGACGGCGGACGGTTGTGAAATCTGGTGCGGAACGCAGAGCCAGACCGTGGCGGTGACGGCGGTGGCGCAGGCGCTGGGATTGCCGGAAGCGAAGATCAAATTCAACGGGATGCTGCTCGGCGGCGGTTTCGGCCGGCGCGGCCATCGCGATGTGGAATTCATCGTTGACTCGGCACTGATGTCGAAAGCCGCCGGCAAGCCGGTGAAGGTGATCTGGACACGCGAGGATGATGTGCATAACGGGCGTTTCCGTCCGCTGTATGTGAACCGCATCCGCGCCGGCATTGACGACAAGGGCAGGATCACCGCCTGGCACCATCGCGTGGTGAGCGACCGCGTGCTCGCGTTCATGGATCCGGTGCGCTACAAGACCGCGCAGGGGCGCGACAACATCGCGATGCGTGGCACCGAACTGCCGACTTACGACATTGCGCACCGGCTGGCAGAAGGCCTGCAGCAGGACACCGGCATCCGTACCGCGCCATTGCGCGCGATCGGCGTCGGCCAGAACAGTTTTGCCAACGAGGTGTTCATCGACGAAGTGGCGGCGAAGCTGGGCGTCGATCCGGTTGAACTCCGGATGCGGCAACTGGCAGGCACGCCGCGCGCGAAACGCGCCAAAGACGCCATTGCCGAAGTGGCGCGCATGGCTGACTGGGGGCGCAAACGCCAGGGCCGCGGACTCGGGCTGGCTTATCTGGATTACAGCGGCACGCAGGTGGCGGGTGTGGCCGAAGTGTCGCTGGCCAGGGATGGCCGCATCCGTGTCCACGATTTCTGGTGCGTGATTGACGCCGGAGTCGCGGTGCAGCCTGACAACATCATTGCGCAGACGCAAAGCTCGATTGTCTATGGCCTGGGGTTGGCGCTGACCGAGCGCATCGATATCGTTGACGGCGCAGTCAAGCAGTCGAATTTCTACGATTACCATGTGCCGCGGATGAAGGATATTCCCGACATTCACATCAAGCTGTTGCAGACGCGCAATCATCCAACCGGCGCAGGGCAGATGGCCACGCCGCTGGTGCCTTCGGCCATCGCCAATGCGCTGTTCCAGTTGACGGGGGTGCGTTTGCGACAGCAACCGCTGCTGCCCGAGCGTGTGCTGCATGCCATGGCTGAAGCCGGCGTCAGCATTGCCTGAGTGCCGACGCAGGATAAAACGCGGCGCCTTGAGGCGCCGCGTTTTTTTGCGTGTTCGCGGTAGAATCCGTGCATGACGGG
The DNA here is from genome assembly GCA_964606765.1 of uncultured Bordetella sp. GTDB lineage: Bacteria > Pseudomonadota > Gammaproteobacteria > Burkholderiales > SG8-41. The sequence continues at coordinate 3,065 of CAZSIR010000063.1, forward strand.
CATTCACGGCAGGAAAAAACGCAGCATCAAAAATCCGGATGTGCGTTGTGACATCGCGCTGCTGGTCGATGCGGAAGCCGGGGAGCGTCGTGCCAACGGCCGTTTTGTTCCCGAACGCAGCAGCGTCGAGGCCTATCTGCTGGAAGCCCTGCGCGTACAGCGGTTTGCCGTGGAAGTGGTGCCCTTTGTGGCGGAAGTCACGCCAACGATCGCGGAACTGCGCACGCTGAAACCGCGGCTGGTGTTCAACCTGACCGAATGCGTCGACGGCGACCGCCGCCAGGATGCGGCGATCGCCGGGCTGCTCGACCTGCTGCAGATCCCCTATACCGGGACCGGCCTCAGCGGTTTGCGGCTGGCGCGCGACAAGGCTCTGTCCAAACACATTGTCGCCGACCTCGGTGTCGGCGTGCCGCGGCATTTCGTCATTCCACCGCGCGGTCCGATCCGCAATCCGCGCGTGCCGTATCCCCTGATCGTCAAGCCGCAGTTCGGTGATGGTTCCGACGAGGTGCGCGGCAATTCACTGGTGAAGAACGAACGCGAACTGGTGCAGCGGGTGCGGGTTTTGCGCAGACGATTGACCGAGCCGCTGATCTGCGAGGAATTCATCGAAGGTTGTGATCTCTATGTCGCCCTGCTCGGCGGCGCGCCGGATGTGATGCCTGCGGTTGAACTGGTGATCGGGCGCAAGGGGCGCGGCGCGCCGGTCTTTGCCTCGTACAAGCTGAAAAACGACGGCGCCTACCGCAACCGCTGGCGCGTGCGCTGGCGCGTGGCCCGGCTTTCACGCAATCTGCAGCGTGATGTGGAGGCCGCGAGCCGCGCGATTTTCCGTGCGCTGAAGCTGCGTGATTACGGGCGCATCGATTACCGCCTGACGCCGGATGGCCGGCTGGTGTTTCTCGAGGCCAACGCCAATCCCGATCTGCATCCGCATGCGATGGGCAACAACGTGTGTTTTGCCGGGGTGGCGTACGGTGATGCCCTGAAGCGCATTCTTCGTGCGGCGCTGGAACGCGGGCCGCATAAAAAAAACAATAAAATCAAATAGTTGTTTGTATTACGCGGGAGGGGTTCAGCCCCGCGCCCTGAGCAGCGGCGCAGTCAGTCCGGACAGGCTGGTGATCTGGCGGCCCTCGGCATCAAAGTTTTCCGCCGCCAGCCATTGTTCATGCGCAGCCTGCAGAGCGGGCCATTCGCGGTCGGTGATCGAATACCAGGCAGTGTCGCGGTTGCGGTTCTTGTAGACCACGGCCTGGCGGAAAATGCCCTCGAAAGAAAATCCCAGGCGCTGTGCCGCGGCGCGTGAAGGCGCATTCAGCGCGTCGCATTTCCATTCATAGCGGCGGTAACCCAGCGCAAAGGCGTTTTTCATCAACAGGTGCATGGCCTCGGTGGCGGCCGGCTGGCGCGCGATCAGCGGCGTGTATTTGATGCCGCCGATTTCGATGCAGCCGTTGGCGGCGTCGATGCGCATGTAGGCGGCCATGCCGGCGGCCTTGCCGCTCCCCAGGTCGATGAGGGCGTGGTAGAGATAATCGCTGCGCTGCGCGTATTCCGCTGCCCAGCGCATGCAGTCTTCGCTGCGGGCAAAAGGGCCGTAAGTCAGGTAGGCCCAGCCGCGCAGATCGGCTTCGAGCTGGTTGCCGGCATGGAAATCAGCGGCATGCCGCTCTGCGTCCAGCGGTTCGACACGGCAATAACGGCCCGTGAGGATTTTTCGCGGCGGCAGCGGTGGCGGCGTCCAGTCCTGCAGCGGAAAACCGACGGGCTGGCCGTATGCGTCCCGGTATTCGCTCATGATGCGGCGGCGCTGCGTTGCGCCTGCCATTGCCGCAGCCAGCCGGCATTGCCGCCGAGTTCGACGATTTCCATCAGCGTGTCCGGGATCGGCGGATATTCACGGCGGAAATCGCGCGTGTGGTTGATGAAAAAACCGTCGCGGAAATTGACTTCGAGTTCGTCGCCGGTCTCGCACATTTCAGTGACGTTGACGCAGTCGGTCATCACGCGCACACCGCAGCCGATGGCGGCGCGGTAGGCGAGGAAGGGCATCGATTCGCAGACCAGGCCCAGGCCCAGTGCCTGCATCGCGATATAGCCGTTCATTTTCGGTCCCATGCCGAAGTTTTTACCGGTGACGACGATGTCGCCGGGCTTGCAGCGCGTGTGGAAGCCGGGATCGGTTTCCTCGAACAGGTGGGGAATGATGTCCTTGGGGTCGAAATGCCGGCCGGTGATGACCCAGTTCGGCACCACGCCGCCGGCATGCCAGACGTCATGACCGAGTTTGTAGCAGCGGCCTTTGAGTATCCATTGGAATTCAGTTGGCATGGTTATCGAAAGTCAAAAGCGTTAGCCACAGAGGGCACAGAGTTCACAGAGAACTGTAAACCGAGAATTCAGTGATAGTTGGTGATGATTAATATTGATGAATGCGCGAGTTAAGTGGATTGTTGCTGGGAACGCAAGGCTTTTGCTGCCTCGGTTTTTCTCTGTGTCCTCTGTGAACTCTGTGGCTCAAGGTTCTTAACTCACAATTTTCGCGCATCGGCAATTTTCCCCGCTACTGCCGATGCAGCGACAGTGGCCGGGCTGCCGAGGTAGAGTTTTGCGTCCTTTGCGCCGAAGCGTCCGGCGTTGTTGTTGGTCGCCGTCGAAATCGACACCTCGCCCGAATGTACTGGCCCGATCACGGCATCGTTGCAGGGGCCGCAGCCGGGTGGCAGCATCACCGCGCCGGCTTCGATGAAGATGCTCAGCAGACCTTCACTGGCCAGGCGGCGATTGGTGGCCTCGGTGCCGGGGGCGATGAACAGCCGCACATTCGGCGCCAGGCGACGGCCCTTGAGGATTGCCGCTGTTGCTGTCATGTCTTCCCACATGCCCGAGCCGCAGGAGCCGATGAAGGCGTGTTCGACGGGCGTGCCTTCGACCTCGGACACGTTGACCGCATTCTCGACACTGCCCGGCAGCGACACCTGCGGTTCCAGCCGCGAGATGTCGAGCACCAAGTCGGCGTCGTAGCGGGCATCGGCATCGGAATACACCGGTGTGAACGGGCGCTGAGTCTTTGACTTCGCTTGCTCAATGATGGCTTTCGACGGCGGCACGAACACGCCGTAGGCGCGGATTTCCGTCGGCGTCGAGCACAGCGCCGCGCGCGAGGCGAGGTCGAACTGGTCGAGGTCGCCGGCGAATTCGAGCACGCGGTAATCGAGGTCGGCAGTGAGTTTTTCCTGCTTCAGCATGGCGGCGAAATGGAAGCCGACGTCGCGCGCATGTACGCCGGGCTGCAGTTGTCCTTTCAGCGTCAGCCGCACCGTCTTCGGCACCATTACCCAGTTGGTGCCGGTGGCCAGTACGCGGGAAATCTCGCTGCCCATGCGGAAACCAAAAGCGCCAATGGCGCCGGCATTGGTGGCATGCCGGTCATTGTCGAAATAGAACATGCCCGGCAGCAGCAGGCCCATTTCCATCGGGAAAATATGGCCGTGGCCGCCACGGCCGACGTCGAAGAAATTCTTTACACCCCATTGCGCTGCGGCCTTGCGGTTGAAGGCGCCGCGTTCGGCTGCGCGTGCGCTGCCGTAGATGACGTCATGGTCGGTGACCATCATCACCTTGTCCGGTGTCGCGAGCCGGGTGATGCCCAGTGCGTCGAGCTCACGTTTCGCGCCCATCACCACGCCGTCGTGGATCATGATGAAGTCGGGATCGGGGGAAACCACATCCCCCGGCTTCAAGCTGCTGCGTCCGCTTTTGGCGGCCAGCACCTTTTCCACGGCGGTCATGCCCATGATTACAGGAACTCCCGCGGATCGGTGATGCGGCCCGTTGCGGCGGAGGCTGCGACGGTGGCGGGGCTGCCGAGGTAGAGCTGCGCGTCCTTGGCGCCGAAACGCCCGGCGCCGTTGGCGACCGCGGTGGAAATGGAAATTTCCCCCGAATCAATGAGTCCGGTGCGGCCGCTGGCGCAGGGGCCGCAGCCGGCGGGAATCACCATCGCGCCGGCGTCATGGAAAATATCGAGCAGGCCTTCGCGCGTCATGCGCCGCGTGGAATCTTCAGAGCCCGGCACCACGATCATGCGCACACCCGGCGCAAGCTTGCGTCCCTTGAGGATGGAGGCGGCGATTTCAAGATCCTCGTACATGCCGGAGCCGCAGGAGCCGATGTAGGTGTGGCTGACCGGCGTGCCGGCGACGCTGGCGAGGTCGGCGGCCTGGTGCGGGCCGCCGGGCAGTGCAACCTGCGGCGGCAGTGTACTGACGTCGAGTTCGACCTTGGCCTCGTACTGGGCGTCGGGATCGGCATAGACGGGCGTGAAGGGGCGCTGTGCGCGTTCCCTGGCGTAAGCAAGGATTTCCGCCGACGGCGGGAAAAACACGCCGATGGCGCGCATTTCGGTGGGGGTGCTGCACAGCGACATGCGCGCTGCGATGCTGAACTGGTCGAGATCACCGGCGAATTCAAGCACGCGGTAATCGATGTCGACGCCGAAAGCGCCGTTCGTCCCCAGATTTTTCCCGATGACAAAACCCAGATCACGGGCGAACACGCCGGGCTGCAGCCTGCCCTTGATGGTGAGCTTCACCGACTTCGGCACCAGCGTCCAGTTGGTGCCGGTCGCCAGCACGCGGTTGATTTCGGTTCCCATGCGGATGGCCAGCGCGCCGATGCCGCCGGCGTTGGTGCAGTGGCGGTCATTGTCGAAATACAGCGTGCCCGGCAAAACCCAGCCACGCTCGGTGGGGAAGATGTGGCCGTGGCCGCCGCGTCCTGCATCAAAAAAATTCTTCACGCCCCATTCCCGGGCGGCCTTGCGGTTGAAGGCGCCGCGCGCCGCGGCGCGGTCATTGACATACACCACGTCATGGTCGGTCACCATCAGCACGCGGTCGGGATCAAACAGGCGGTCGATGCCCAATGCATCGAGCTCTTCCTTGGCGCCGCGCACCACGCCATCGTGGATCATCACAAAATCGGGTTGCGGATACACAATGTCGCCGGCACGGACGGCGGATTTTCCGCTGCTGCGGGCGAGAATCTTTTCTGCTGCGGTCATGCCCATCAGTAAAGTCCGTATCGTGCGATGGCGAAGGAGGCCGGGTGATTGTGTTGCTTTGATGCATTGAAGTATAACTGGAATGCGTTTTGCTTATGGCATGCTGCATGTTCAAAACACTGGCAAAAGGGCTGACATGAAAAAAGCGGCATTGATGCGATGCGCTGCACTGTTTGCGGCTGTCGCGGTTTTTCCAGGGACCGTCGGGATCGCGGCTGCACAGTGGAAACCGGAAAAGGCGATCGAGATTGTTGCGCCTTCCGGGCCCGGCGGCACCACCGACCGCACGGCGCGCGTGGTGGCGAAGATCCTGATCCAGCACAAGCTGGTGGATGTGCCGGTCAACGTGGTCAACAAGCCGGGCGGCAGCGGCACCATCGGCCTCAATTACCTGAACCAGCATCCCGGTGACGGCCATTACATGATCGTGGCCACCACCGGTTCGATCAGCAATCACATCCTCGGACTGATTCCGTACAACCACACCGCTTTTTCCCCGCTGGCCATGCTGTTCGAGGAATATCTCGGCGTGAACGTGCAGGCGGAATCGCAGATCAAGAGCGGCAGGGACCTCGTGGAGCGCCTGAAAAAAGCGCCGGATTCCGTGAGTTTCGGCATCTCGACCAGCCTCGGCGGCGCCAACCATACGACGCTGATCACCTGCCTGCGTGCCGGCGGCGTTGACATCAAGCGGCTCAAAACCGCGGTGTTTCCGGGCGGCTCTGCAACCACCACCGCGGTGCTGGGCGGCCATGTCGACGTGGTGAACACGGGGCTCGGCAACATGGTGGCGCACCTGCGCAGCGGCAAACTGCGCACCCTGGCGATTTCCTCGCCGAAACGCATGTGGGGCGACTTTGCTTCGATCCCGACCTGGCGCGAGCAGGGTATTCCCGCCGATTCGTCGAGCTGGCGCGGCCTGATGGGGCCCAAAGGCATGACAGCGCAGCAGATTGCCTACTGGGACAAGGTGCTGGCGGCGATGGCGGCGACCGATGACTGGAAAAAGGAGATGGAAGAGAACTTCTGGGTCAATGGCTACGTCAATGCGCAGGCCGCGAAAAAACGCCTGGATGAGGAATATGCCGAGTATCAGACGGTACTGACGGAAGTCGGGCTGGCCAAGGCCAAATAGCCTGCGCATTCCGGCAGTGCAGCTGCCGGGACGGCTGTGGACAGTCCCGGGGCGGAGGCGCACACTGCCCCGGAATGAAGCGCAAAATCAAAACCGGAATGCTGCAGCGACTTTGTGCCGGACTGGTTCTGGCTTTTCCCGCTGCGTTTGCCGCTGCGGGCACCAGCCAGTTTGACAACCTGGTGCAGAGTCCGTTTGTGCACTGTGCGTTTTACCGCCAATACGACATCGATCCGCAAACCGGAGACCGCCTGCTGGTTGAAGGCCGCTCCAATTCACTGACGCATTACCAGCGCCTGGATGATGAGCGCATGCGCTCAATAGACACCCGTCGCGCCGGTGCGCAGGCGGTCAGGGTCCTGCGCGGCAGCAAATATCTGCATCTCGTCGAATACAGCGCCGGCCTTTACGTGGTGACCACGATCTACGCCTGCCTGGAGCGTGACGCACAGGGCGTTTGCATCAATTACGGCGCGGTGAACGCCCGCCATTTTGATGCACGGGTATTGCGTGATCCCGATACGGTGTACGAGGCATTGCAGGCGGGCGCCGAGCCCGGTTTCTGCGACCACAGCTTCATCCATCTGCAGGAAGCGGCGCACAAGCCGGTGCCATAAGTCTTAAGTATTTGATTTTATTGTATTTTTATGCCGCGCGCAGGCGGCCGGCCCGACAATCTTCAATCCTGCTGCGCAGATAATCCGCGGCCCAGTCGATTTCCTCGGCGGTATTGAAACGGCCCACCGTGATGCGGATTGAATTGCCGGCGATGCCTGCATCCGAGCCCAGCGCCTGCAGCACGTGTGACACCCCGCCGGTGGAGCAGGCCGAAGTCGATGACACCGCGATGTCGGTCAGGGTGGTCACCAGCGAATCGCAATGGGGTATGTCGAGGCTGATGTTCAGGTTGTTGGCGATGCGCCGTTCGAAATCGCCGTTGAGCATGACACCGGGCAGATCCTTGATGTGATTCCAGAAGCGGTCACGCAGTGCGCGCAGCTGCGGCTCTTCGGTCGCCATCCGTTCACCGGCAATGCGGAAGGCCGCGCCCATGCCGACGATCTGGTGTGTGGCCAGCGTACCCGAACGCAGGCCGCGTTCGTGCCCGCCGCCGTGCATCTGCGATTCGATGCGCACCTGGGGTGAGCGGCGCACATACAGCGCGCCGATGCCTTTCGGGCCGTAGGTCTTGTGCGCGGTCAGCGACATCAGGTCCACCGGCAGTTGCGCGAGATCGATGGCCACCTTGCCCGTGGCCTGGGCGGCATCGACATGGAACAGGATGCCGCGTTCACGGCAGATCGCACCGAGCGCGGCGATGTCCTGGATCACGCCGATTTCGTTGTTGACCAGCATCACGGAAGCCAGCACGGTGTCTGGCCGCAAGGCGGCGCGGAAGGCATCCAGGTCGAGCAGGCCGTTTTTCTGCGGGGCAAGACAGGTCGATTCAAAGCCCTGCCGTTCCAGTGACTGCATGGTGTCGAGCACGGCCTTGTGTTCGGTCTGCACGGTCACCAGGTGTTTGCCGCGTTTCTGCGCCGCCAGCGCCGCGCCCTTGATGGCAAGGTTGTTCGATTCCGTCGCGCCCGATGTCCAGGCAATGTCGCGCGGGTCGGCATGGACCAGCGCTGCAACTTCGTCGCGCGCCTTTTCCACGGCACGGTTTGCAGTGTGGCCAAAGGCATGTGAACTGCTCGCCGGATTGCCGAAGTGTTCGGTCAGCCAGGGCAGCATGGCTTCGACCACGGCGGGATCGAGGGGCGTGGTTGCGGAATTGTCGAGGTAGATCGGGGTTTTCATGGCGCGGGCTGGATGTGTCCGTTTCAGTGTTTCTGCGTCAGCGCGGCGATCACGCGCTGGCGTTTTTCCTCGACTTCCTTCGCGAAGCCGGGATGTCTCTGTTCGACAAAACCCGTGGCCAGTCCGAGTTTGAGCAGGGCCACGGCAAAAGTGGCCGACAGATCATCAAGATCCTGACTCTGCTTGGCGAGTTGCATGGCTTCGATGGTCTCGTCATAGAGTTGCTGCATCGCATCGTGCAACTCGTCGTCAAACAGTTTTGGTGCGCTCATGGCGGTGACATCGGGGAAAATGCGGTTGTGCGTGAAGTGATGCATCTGACTGCGGATGATTTTACCGCGAATCGGCGCGGTCGCAGATTACAATGGCCGGATGGGAATGGCAGGCAGAGTGTTGCTGTGTTGCATGATGGTCGCCGGTGTGGCCGGACAGTCTGCCGCGCAGGGTTATCCGAACCGCACCATGCGCATCATTGTTCCGGTCAGCGCCGGGGGTGCGACGGATGTGTTTGCGCGCGCGATCGGACATGGTTTTACCGAGGCCTGGGGACAGCAGGTCATCATTGACAACCGGCCCGGCGCCGGCGGCATGATCGGTTCGGAACTGGTGGCAAAGGCTGCGCCGGACGGCTACACGCTGCTGATGGCCTACACCTCGCATGTCACCAATCCCTGGCTGTGGACGCGCATCCCCTATGACACGCTGCGCGATTTTGCGCCGGTGGCGATGGTGGCGACCGTGCCCAGCGTGCTGATTGTCCATCCTTCGCTGCCGGTGCGATCGGTGCGCGAGCTGATCGAATTTGCCAGGCGCCGTCCGCATGAGCTGGATTACGCGTCTTCGGGCGTCGGCACCTCCGCGCATCTCGCCGCGGTGCTATTTGCGCAGCGCGCCGGCTTGTTTCTGACGCATGTGCCGTACAAGGGGGGCGCGCCGGCGGTTTATGAACTGGTGGGCGGGCAGGTGTCGGTCATGTTCGGCAGCCTGGCCACCGCGTATCAGCACATGCGTTCGCAGCGCGTGCGCGCACTGGCCGTGACCAGCGTCAGGCGCGCTTCCGCAGCGCCGCAGGTGCCGACCATGCAGGAGGCCGGCGTAGCGGATTACGAGGCGGTGGGCTGGTTTGCGATGTTCGCGCCGGCGCAGACTTCGGGTGTGGTGGTCAACAAAATCAGCAGCGAAATCACCGCCATGCTCAGCCAGCGTGAATTGCGTGAGCGTTTTGCGGCGCAGGGGGCGGAGATCTCGCCGTCGACGCCGGGCGAACTCGGCGACCGGGTGCGCAGCGAACTGGTGAAATGGGCCGCGGTGGTGAAGGCGGCCGGCATCGAGCCGGTCAGGAACTAGCGCCACGCGGGGCGATGCAGGCGTGGCGCCGCGATTTACTTTCCGGCCAGCCCGGATTCCTTGGCGGCCTTCGACCACAGCACGCTTTCTGCAGCGAGACGTCGCGCCATTTCTTCAGAGCTGCCGCCGACCGGCTCGAGGCCCGAGTCAAACAGCCGTTGCGCAACCTTGGGATCGGCCAATGCCTTGTTGTAGGCGGCAGTGAGCCGGGTGCCAACATCCGCCGGAATGCCCGCCGGCGCGGTGGCGCCGAACCATTGCGCAATGTCCATCTCGGGATAACCGAGCTCGGCCAGCGTCGGCACATCGGGCAGTGTCTTGGCGCGCGCCTTCGAGGTGACCGCCAGCAGTTTTACCCGGCCGGCCCTGGCCTGCGGCACCAGTGGCGCCGAGCCCAGCACGGCCACCGGCACCTGGCCGCTGACCAGATCCACCACGGCCTGACCGCCGCCCTTGTACGGAACGCCGATCATTTTGACCCCGGCCATTTTGAAGAAAATGCCCGCGGTGACGGCCTGGGTGCCGGTGGGGGAGGACAGCGCGTAGGCAATCTGTCCCGGCCGCGACTTGGCGGCCTTGATCAGTTCGGCAATGGATTTCCAGCCGGGCGCCGGATGCACGGCAATGACGATGGGCTGATTGGTGAGTATCGTGATCGGCCGCAGGTCCTTGTCCGCGCGGTACGCCAGCGCCGGATTGAGCACGGGCTGATAGTAGGAGGAATCGGAGCCGACAAGGATGGTGTAGCCGTCACGCGGGCTGCGCACCAGCGCTTCCATCGCGAGGCTGCCGGCGCCGCCGGGCCGGTTTTCGACGATGACCGACTGTCCCAGTTCACGCCCCACGGCGTCGGCGGTGAGCCGCGCCGAGATGTCGGCCGAGCCGCCCGGCGCGAAGCCGACCAGCACGCGCACCGGTTTTGCCGGCCAGCCCTGCGCGTGGCCGTACTGGGACATCAGGCCGAGAGCCAGAGCCGTCACACATGAAAGGATGCGCATCATCATTCCTCCTCCGGATTAACGATCGATTGCCGTGCGGCGGCTCCCTTTTCTGGTTCGGGCTGTGTCCGCCGGTGCTGAAAAACGTTCAGGCCATGCCGATGGGCTCCGCCAGGTCGTCGCGTATTTTCCCCGGGCGCGCGCGCATCATGTCCTGCAGCTCCTTCTGGACTTTTGCGCAGCCCGGATCGTTGTAGCGGTTGTCCATTTCGCCGGGATCGTTTTGCAGGTCGTAGAGCTCGCCGGCGCCGGAACCCAGTTCGAAGGTGCACTTGTGGGTTTTGGTGCGCACCGTGCGCAACTGCAGGCCGACGCCGCAGCGCGAGGGATGTACGTGCCATTCACTGTAGGCGGCGTCGCGCGTTTCGCTTTTTCCCGCCAGCAGTTTTGCCAGGCTGCGGCTTTGCATCTCTTCCGGCCTGTTGATGCCGGCATATTCATAAAACGTCGCGGCCATGTCCAGCGTGCCGACCGGTTCGCCTACCACGCGGTTGGCGGCGATGCCGGGTCCGCGCGCGACCAGTGTCACCCGCATCAGGTCTTCATAGGGTGTCGGGCCCTTGAGGTAAAGACCGTGGTTGCCGAGCATGTCGCCGTGGTCGGTGCTGTAGAACACCAGCGTGTCCTCGCTCATGCCGAGATTGTCCAGTGCATCGAGGATGCGCCCGACGTTGTGGTCGATCTGCGAAATCATGCCGTAGTAATTGGCCGTCATGTCGGCCAGTTGCGCATCGGTCTGCGGCGGCACCCGTGATCCCGCGGCGCGGAACTTGAGCATCTCCGGATCCTTCAGCTGCGGCGTGCTTTCGAGCGAGGCCTTGTGCCACCACGGCCGCCGCTCCAGATCGGGCGTGCGGTGTTTGGGCAGCGTCAGGCTCTTCGGGTCGTACATCAGGCTCCACGGCTCCGGGCAGTCGAAGGGATGGTGCGGGTCGGGAAAGGACACCCACATCACCGCCGGGCTGGACTGGTCGTGGTGCGTCAGGTAATCAATCGTCCGGTCGGCGACCCAGGTGCTGTTGTGCCAGGCGGCGGGCAGCGCCGAATGCCAGGTCTGTGCGGTGCCGATTTCCGGGCGGGTGCTGGCGGCCCACAGCTTGACCGCCTCCTCGTCCTTGCCGCGGGAGAGGAACCAGCGTTCGTAATGGCCCATTGCCGGACGGTCGAGCGGGCGGGTGCGGTGCATATGGCCGAGCACGCACAGCTCGACATGCTCGAAACCCATGTACGGGCCCATCCAGTCGGGGCCGTATTTGTCCTGGCTTTTGCTGCATTCGGGCGTGCCGGTCGGTGCGAAAGTGGCCTTGGTTGCGAAATGCGCCTTGCCGATGAACGCGCTGCGGTAACCGCTGCGGGCAAGGGTGCCGGCAAAGCCGTTTTCGCCGATGCGCGTTTCCAGATCCACGCCGTTGTCCCAGACGCCGTGGGTCAGCGGCAGCATGCCGGTCAGGATCGATGCGCGCGAAGGCTGGCACACCAGGTTCGGCGTCATGCAGGCCGAGAAGCGCGTGCCGTCGCGCGCCAGCCGGTCGAGGTGCGGCGTGCGTACTTGCGGGTTTTCAAAGCCGTTGCAGTCGGCGCGCTGCTGGTCCGACGTGATCAGAATGATGTTGGGACGTTTCTTGCTCATTGGATCTCCACCCATCCGGATTGAACTGAAAAATGCTGCAATGGCGCCGCGGCCGCGCGGGGATGCGCTGTCGTGTTGTTGTCCGGCCGCGACGCCGCGTACTTCCGACGGTTGCCCTGCGCCGGTTTACTTCCGGTTGATGCCGAATTTGCCCGGGCCCATCAATGCCACGGCAAGGGCGGTGAACAGGAAAAACCCCTGCAGTTCCAGCTCCCAGCCGCCCTGTTTGCCGATCAGGAACAGCTGCGCGCTGTGGGCGAGTGCGATGGCGACCACCATGTTGAAGGCGATGATCGCGCCGCCGATGCGGGCATAGAAGCCGAGGATCACCAGCAGCGGCGCGAACACTTCGCCGACAAACACGCCATAGGCGAGGAATCCCGGCAGGCCGTGGCTGGTGACCATGCCTTCGATGCCGCTGACGCCGTAACGCATCTTGGCGATGCCGTGCAGCAGCGTCAGGATG
>CAZSIR010000064.1:0-15452 GCA_964606765.1 uncultured Bordetella sp.
TGATGTTCAACGCCATCGCGGTCACCCTGGTCGAGCACGGCCTGACGCCGAGTTCGATCGCCGCGCGCATGACTTACACCGGCGCGCCGGAGGCGATGCAGGCCGCCGTCGCCGCCGGCCTCAGCGGCCTCGGCAGCGTGTTTGTCGGCAGCATGGAAACCGCGGCGCGCATGCTGCAGGAAGCCCTGCCCGACCCGTCCGTGGATGCCGACCTTGACCAGCTGGCGGCACAGATCGTCGAACGCTTCCATGCGCGCAAACAGATTGTCCCCGGCATCGGCCACACCCTGCACAAACCGGTGGATCCGCGCGCGCCGCGCCTGTTCCAGATCGCCGCCGAACAGGGGTATGACGGCCCATATGTGCGCCTGATGCAGAAAGTCGGCGCGCAGGCGGAAAAGGTCTACGGCAAATCGCTGCCGGTAAACGCCACCGGCGCCATCGGCGCGATTGCCAGCGAACTCCGGCTGCCGTGGAAAATCGTCCGCGGTATCGGCGTGCTGGCCCGCGCCATCGGCCTCGTCGGCCACATCCTCGAGGAAATGAAAAACCCGATGGCCTACGAGATCAAGCAGCGCGCCGAAGAGGAAGCCACAGCGCATTTGCGCGGCTGAACCCTCCCGCAACGCAGCAATTCGCCGCAGTTGACAAGGGCACGGGGCAGCGCAGAATCGCCATTCCCGGCGGTCAGCCGATCGCCGGAACTCTGGGGGAGACAAGAATGAAACGACTGTATGCGTTTGTCCTGGTCGCTGCCGCGCTGTTCATCGCCGGTTGCGCCCATGATGCGTCACAGGGCTGGATCACGCTGGTCGACGGCGAAAAAGGCCTGGAAAACTTCGACCGCATCGGTGACGCCAACTGGCGCGCCGAAGGCGGCGCCATCGTCGCCGACAAGGGCAAGGGCGGCCATCTCGTGAGCAAACAGTCCTACAAGAACTTCGAACTCTATGCCGAGTTCTGGGCCGACCACAGCACCAACAGCGGCATTTTCTTCCGTGCTTCCGATCCCAAGAAAGTCGGTGCCGACAGCGCCTACGAGGCCAATATCTATGACCGCCGCCCCGGACAGGAATACAGCACCGGCGCCATCGTCAATTTCGCCCAGGTCAAAAATCCGCCACCCAAAGCCGGCGGCAAATGGAACACCTTCGAGATTTACGCCAACGGCGGCGAATTGACGCTGCGCCTCAATGGCGACGTGACGGTCAGCACCCACAATACAAAATATGCTTCCGGTCCCGTCACCCTGCAGTTCGGCAACGGCGACAAGGATGCACCCGGCGGCGCCATCAAGTGGCGCAAGGTCCTGATCCGTCCGCTCTGATGTGTTGATGCAAAACCGCCCGGACACGCGCCGGGCGGCCGCAGTGCCGCACCGTACGCCGCTCCCGGCGCCCCGGCTCTGACGCATCATCTCTGAAATTCCCGCTGCAATGCGGACACGGGGACTGTGCCCGCAGCAGTCGCAGGGTAAAATCATCGCGCCCTTATATCACGCCCGCGCGGAGATTACGCTTTGAAATCCGAACTGCATGAACTGACGGCCACCGCCATCGTTGCGGCCATTGCCGGCAAAAAAACCACCGCGGAGGCCGTGGCCCGTGCCTGCCTGGCACGCATCAGCGAACGCGAACCGCAGGTGCAGGCCTGGCAATTCCTCGATCCCGAACTGGTCATCCGGCAGGCCAAGGCCCTCGACGCCGGCCCCAGCCGCGGCCCGCTGCATGGCGTGCCGGTGGGCATGAAAGACATCATCGACACCGCCGACATGCCGACCGAGTACGGTTCACCGATTCATGCCGGTTATCAGCCGCACATGGATGCCGCCTGTGTCGCCCTGACCCGCCGCGCCGGCGGCCTGATCATGGGCAAGACCGTCACCACCGAGTTCGCCAACCGGCATCCGGGCAAAACCATGCACCCGCAGGATGCACGGCGCACCCCCGGCGGGTCCTCCAGTGGTTCCGCGGCCGCGGTCGGCGATCGGATGGTCCCGCTGGCCGTGGGTACGCAAACCACGGGTTCCACCATCCGCCCCGCCGCCTACAACGGCTGCTTCGGGTACCGCCCCACCTGGGGGGATTTGCGCCTGGCCGGGGTGATGGAGGCGGCGGGATCGCTGGACACCCTGGGCATCATCGCGCGCTCGGTCGAGGACGTGGCGCTGTACCGCGATGTGCTGGCCGGCACTCCGCCAGAGCCGGTGCCGGCGGGGAATCCGCCGCGCGTCGCGGTCTGCCGCACCCAGTTCTGGGAAGAAACGGATGCCGGAACCCGCAACGCCATCGAGCAGTGCGCGGCCGCGATGTCCAAAGCCGGCGCCAAAGTCAGCGAACTCCAGCTGCCGGCGGCTTTTGACCCGATCGACGAAATCCACCAGCGCATTTCCAGTTTTGAATTCGCGCGCAACCGCGCCTGGGAACTGCTGCATCATGCCGAGCGCATCAGCGACACGCTGCGCAACAACCGCCTCAAGCACGGACTCGCCTATCGTTTCGAGGAATACCGCGAGGCCCGGGCCCAGGCGGAAAAGCTGCGGCTGATGCTTGACGACCTCTTCCGCGACTTTGACGTGATCCTCACGCCCTCAGCGGCCAGCGAAGCGCCGATCGGGCTGAATGCCACCGGTTCGGCCGCCTTCAGTTCGATCTGGACCGCCTGCCACAATCCTTCGATGACGCTGCCGCTGTTCCACGGCGAAAACAAACTGCCGATCGGCGTACAGCTGGTCACCCGCCGCGACACGGACCGGCAATTGTTTGCCATTGCGAAGTGGACCGCGGCACTGTACGGCCGCTGACCTGAAGCCGCGTCCTACTCCACGGTGATTTTGGCGTCCGCGATCACCTTAGCCCACTTCGCCGTTTCCTTGCTGATGTAGCCGGCGAAAGCTTCGGGCGTGCTGGACGTCGCGACGATGCCGGCATCGAGCAGGCGCTTTTTGACATCGGGCGCAGCCAGCGCCTTGACGATTTCGGCATTGAGCCGCGTCACGATGTCTTTGGGCGTGCCCACCGGCACGAAAACGCCGTACCAGTTGTTCACTTCAAAACCCTTCAGCCCGGCTTCGCTCATCGTCGGCAGTTCCGGCTTCAGTTCGAAGCGCTGGTTGCCGGTCATTGCCAGGGCGCGAACGCGTTTTGAATCCATGGCGGCAATAGCGGTGCTGACCGTGGAAAACACCACCTGCACGTTGCCGGAAACCAGGTCCAGCATCGCCGGCGCGCCGCCCTTGTACGGCACATGGACCATTTTCGCGCCGGTCAGCGCATTGAACAGTTCCCCGGCGAGATGGTCCGTTGCGCCGGAACCCGAGGAGCCGTAATTCAACTGCCCGGGACGCGCCTTGGCCAGTGCGACAAATTCGCGGACGCTGTTCGTCGGCAGCGAGGGATGGACCACCAGCACATTCAGCGCATTGGCCGCCTGCGACACCGGCAGCAGATCCCTGGCCGGGTCATAGGGCATTTTTTTGTACAGGCTGGGATTGATCGCAATCGGTCCGATGGTGCCCAGCACCACGGTATAGCCGTCCGCAGGCGACTTGGCCGCAAGGTCGACGCCGATCATGCCGCCGGCGCCGCCGCGGTTGTCCACGACGATCTGCTGCCCCAGTCCACCCGACAGCTTCGCTGCCAGCGCCCGCGAGGTGATGTCGGCACCGCCGCCCGGCGCGAACGGACTGATCCATTTCACCGGACGCGACGGCCAGTTTTGTGCGGCAGCCGGCGTCATGCCGCCTGCAATCATTCCCGCGATCACCACCAGTTTGGCCAGCGTATGCATGTTGGTTCCTTTGTTCACCGTGTTGAGTCAATCAGTTCATGAAACAGGGCGGCCACTTCATCCGCCGCCGGCTGCGGCAAATATTTCGCGCAGGCGCATGCGGTCGCCGGTTTGGCCCAGCGCGACCATCAGCAGTATGCGCGCCTTGATGCCGCTCAGATAACCCGAAGAAATGGCGCCTTTGGCGATGAGGCTTTGAAAAGAGCCCGGATAACCCTTGCCCGGATGCGGCGCGCCCGAAGTGAGGCGCAGGCCTGCAATCACCGGTATGCCGGCCTCCAGCGCGGCGCAGGCGCCCTGGTAGAAGGGCAGATTGACGTTGCCCCCGCCGGTGGCTTCGATCACGATGCCGTCGACTTTGCCTGCGACGCAGGCGCGAAACAGCAGGTCGCTGCCGCCCTGCCCCATTTTCAGGATGTGCACATCCGCCCTGATCCGGTCGACCTCGAGGTGAATCCGCCGCTGCGGCATGGCAAAAAAATTCACGCCCTGCCGCGTCACGCTGCCGATGGCGCCGCCGTCACGCCCGCCGAAGCAGGTGAGCATTTCCGGATTGATCTTGGTCGCGTCGCGCGCGGCATGGATCTCGCTGCCCAGCGCCACCAGTACGCCGCGGCCAAGGGCTTCGGGATGTGCCGCAATCATCGCGGCACACAGCAGATTGCGCGGTCCATCCGGGTCTTTCTCGTCGGCGTTGCGCTGGGCGCCGGTAAAAACAACAGGCTTGTCGCCACCGACCGTCAGGTCCATCAGGTAGGCGGTTTCTTCCAGCGTCGCGGTGCCATGCGTGACCACGGCGCCGGCCACCGCATCATCGCGCAGCACCCGACGAAGGGTGTCGCGCAGGCCGAAGGCCGTCGCGGTATCCATCAGCGCACTGTTGATGTTTGAATGCTCCACCACGCGGATATCCGCCACATCGTGCAATTCCGGAACCGCAGCCACCAGATCCTGCGCTGTCGCTGCGGACACGTGCCCGCCCAGCGCCGCATCGTAGCGGGAGGCAATGGTGCCGCCGGTGCCGACAATGCAGACCAGCGGTTTTTTGCCGTCCGCCATTCATTCGCCCTTGATGTTGGCGGCCTTGACCACGACGGCCCAGCGCTTCACGTCCGCCTCGATCGCCTTGAGGAATTCATCCGGCGTGCTGGCAATCACCTCCAGGCCCATGGCACCCAGCCGCTTGGCGTTTTCCGGATCCCTGAGGATTTCACGGATGGTGACCGACAGCTTGTCGACAATGGCCTTGGGCGTACCCTTCGGCGCCAGCACCCCCTGCCAGTCCAGCACAAAAACATCCGCAACGCCGGCCTCCGCCATCGTCGGCACCTCGGGCAGATTGGGCGAGCGCACTTTCGATGACACTGCGAGGGGGCGCAGGCGGCCGCTGCGGATGAAAGGCAGCGCCGAAGTCATGGATGCAAAACTCATCGTGACATTGCCGCCCACCACATCGGCCACCGCCGGACCGCCGCCCTTGTAGGCGATATGCGTCAGCTTGATGCCGGTCTTCAGCGCGAAGAATTCACCCGTCAGATGCGGGGCGCCGCCGATGCCTGAAGACGCAAAATTGAGCTGCCCCGGCTTTTCCTTGGCCAGCGCAACCAGGTCCTTCAGCGAGTTGATGGGGGATTTCGGATTGACCACCAGCACATTGCCCACCGCCGCGGTCATCGTCACCGGTGCAAAATCCTTCACTGAATCAAAGGGCATCTTCAGCAGGCTGGGATTCACCGAGTGGCGCAGCGATACCAGGCCGATCGTATAACCGTCGGGATCGGCTTTGGCGATGATGTTGGTGCCGATGATAGCCGCCGCGCCCGCCCTGTTGTCCACGACCACCTGCTGCCCCCACTGTTCGGTGAGTTTTTGCGCGATGACCCGTGCCGCGCCGTCGCTGCTGCCGCCGGGCGCGACCGGAACCACCAGCCGGATCGGCCGGTCGGGATAGGTTTTCGCGGCATCGCTTTTGGCGGACTGCGCAATGGCAAGCCCCGTTCCCTGAAAGCAAAACACCAGCGCTATGACGCCAGTCCGGATTTTGGAAATTGCCATGACCGCCCCGCTCCTGTGGAAAGTTTTATTATTTGCATGCAACCGCAATATGCGTACCACGAATTTCCTCCATGGACGGCATGAAACCGGCTTCCCGGCGTAAGGAAACTGGGCATCCCGGCGACATAACAGCACTGACTTGGTGCCTGCAGTTGTTATCATGCGCCAATGAGGAGCAAAACGTAAATCCTCGCGCCGGAGCGCCGGGATTTTTGATGCGCAGTTCAAACAGGAGAGTAATTTGACCCGATTAAGCGATCTGCCCGAATGGGAGCGGCAGCACCATCTCGATAAAATCAAGGATCTGCCGGATTTCGGCCCCACGCCTTTTGTCGCCGGTCCGCCGCTGAAGCAGCGTCGCCTCGCCATCATCACCACGGCCGGATTGCATGCCCGCGGCGACCGCCCCTTTGATCCGGGCGCCGCGGATTACCGCATCATCCCCGGCGACACGCCCGCGGCCGAACTGGTGATGAGCCACACTTCCGTCAATTTTGATCGCAGCGGCTTTCAGGAAGACGTCAATGTGGTGTTTCCGCTGGCCCGCCTGCATGAACTGGCGGACGAGAAAATGATCGGCTCGGTTTCAGACTTTCACTATGCCTTCATGGGCGCCGCGCCCATACTCGCGCTCGAACCCAAGGCGCGCGAACTGGCCGGCCTGCTGAAAAAAGACGGGGTGGACGCCGTCATCCTGAGCCCCGTCTGACCCAATTGCACGTGCGCCGTGGGCGCACTGGGCCACTTCCTCGAACGCGAAGGCGTTGCGACCGTACAGATCAGCCTGATCCGTGAACAGACCGCGGCCATGAAACCGCCGCGCGCGCTGTGGGTGCCGTTCATGCTTGGACGGCCGTTCGGCGCGCCGGACGAAGCCGATTTCCAGCGCGATGTGCTGCGCAGCCTGCTCAAACTCTTCGAGCGCAGCGCCGGGCCGGTACTGGAGGATTATCCCGAGGATGCGCCGGCGGGCAGCACAGCTGCAGCCGGCTCCGCATTCGCCTGCCCGGTCAGCTTCGCCCGCGCCGCCGTGGATGACGGCAAGCTCGGCGCCGCCCTGCAGCGTGAAATCGCGCAGCTGGCGCCCTGGTACGACCTGGCGAAAAAACGCCGCGGCCGCAGCACGGTCGGCATCTCGGGATTGAGCATTGAGGCTGCGGCACAACATGCCGCATCACAGCTGGATGCAGTACCGGCAGCACCACCTCCGGGCCTGTCCGCCGGTGTGGCACTGAAACGCGCCTGCGACGACATCAAGGCCTATTACTATGAGGCCGTCGCCGCGCAGCCGGGCAATCTCAAAGCGAAGGACATCGAACACTGGTTCTGGCATGAAACCGTCGCAGCGCGGGTTTTTCTCGGCATCCAGCAGGTCTGCCTGAAAAGCAGCGACAAATCGATGCTGCCGCTGGGAAAAATCAGCCTGGTGCCGCGGGTGGTGCAGCATGCACTGACGGAAGCCGGTCGCAAACCCTGAAGCGCGATTCTGGCGGCGGAAAAAACAAATGGGGCTGCAAGCCCCATTTGTTTGCCGGCATGTCCGCAGGCGTTATTTCTTCGCCTCTTCCGCTGACTTCTGGATGTTCTCGCCGGCCTTTTCGATCTCCTTGCCCACCTTCTGCACGGCGTTGTCCACGGCCTTGCCGGCGCGCTCGGCCGGGCCCTCTTCCTTCTGACAGCCCGCCAGCAAAACACCCACGATCACGACCGCCAGTACGGCACTGCTGATTTTTTGCATTTGAATTCCGTTCGATTGTTCCGGGATGGAACCCGCAGTTTAATTGTTCCCTGCCGCCTTGCGAGGAACTATCTGGCAATAGCGGCACATCCACACAGCATGTGGAATCAGGATGCGTCCGTTGCGAGGATGAATGCGGGAATGACACCCAGCCTGCGGTAACGCCGCAGCACCGGCGCCGGCAGCGAGCGGTAATGCCTGACCACGCGCCGGCATCCCGCCTCCCCGCAATTGCATTTCATGGTCCAGACATCGTCTGCACCGAGCAGCGTCGAATAATCGTGGGTGATTTCGTCGCCGGCCGCGATGCGCCTGATCGCGCGCAACGACAGGCCACGCCCGGTCTTGACGACGCCGGCATTGGGATTGCAGGAATGGTTGGCATAAGCGCCGATCTCGCCTTCCGGATCGAGGTAATGGTCGGCGTCATACCGGAAGCAATTCTCGCCGCGGCGCGGATCCGTGTCCCAGTAACGCCAAACCACCGCAGCACTCACGACTTGGCCCCTGATACGGCAAATCAGCCCGCCTGCATCAAAACTGCGCAGGGCAACAATGCCCAGGCCGTTGCGTACGGGCTGTACGGCCAAGTTATTGGTGAAATACATTTTTGGAATTTCTTTGGTACGGGATCAATCAAAAAAGCTGCATCAGGATATTGCAAACCACGATGGCTTGCATCCGGGAGGCCAGCACATCAGTGAAACGACTCGCATGTAATGAAATCCGCCAGCAAAGCCCCAATCGCGGGAAACGGAGGTTCAACAAATCATACCAGCATACAGGGAAATGATTAACTTTTATCAATATAATCATACATTTATACGATTCACTGGATTGTTTGATGATGACCAGCCCCGAACCTCGAACTGCTCAACATACCGCTCCCCTTTAGGCATCAAATTTTGACAACTTACGTCGCCAAAGAAACCGAACTGCTGATACGCGAATAATCAATCCTCGGCAGCCGATGCATTTGGCAATGCACTGGGGCAGGCGCTGGCACAGGGTGGAGATTCTCAGCAAGTCCTGAGGCAGAGTAGTAATGATTTAGAGGAGACTTGGGCTCACGACGATATGGAAGCAGGGGCTAGGTGGACATCAGCAAATTTTGGAGCCGGTGCTCAGGCGTCCGGGATGACTAAATACACATCTGACAATGTTGCGGCCCCGATCGCAAGCGGCAACAATCTTCAATTTATGTATGCTGCCACCGCAACGCCCACTTTCGATGTTCAGCCCGTGGTCGATGACCAAAGACAAAATAGTTTGCTGAGCATGAATGCTCTGGGTCAGTCTGATTGGGACAACTGGGATCTGATGAATGTTGGACCGCTGGGAGGGCGGGTCATCATCGGAGACCGCGCATACAGCCAGCGTGACGTGCTGGCAATTGCGGGAAGCGTGCAAGCGGGTGAAGCTGGGGTTGATCCTTTCTTAGATTCGGCTCGCAGTATATTGCGCGGCTACGGGTACCGTACTGGCGAACTTGGGAATGAAGCGATTCTCAATGGAATCACGAACATTGACCAACGTGTTGCAATGTTGCGAGGAGATTCCAACACCAACATTACTCAACTACAACGTTCGGCATATTCCGCGATAAGTGCAAGTGACAACGAGTTAAGTGAACGTTATGGGCTATTCACTCAAGGCCAGGTGACGCGACGCATGTCTGACGGTAGGGCGGACACGGTTAAGATTGATTTTGATCGAAATTCTTCACGGCTTGCAGAAGCCATAGGGGTCAGTGCAGGGGAAGCACGCGCAAAAACAGAATGGGAGGTATATAGACGTGTACTGGATGCCGCTTTCTCAACGTCTAATCTACAAACGTTACAGCTCTCAGGACTGTGGCGTCCAAGCTACGCCTTGTTTACGGAGTATTATGCAAGTAGCAGTGAAGCGAGATTCTCTGGATTGACCGGTGCTCAACGGGAACAACGACGTAATGTCGCTACAACAGCGGCAGGAATTACAGCAGGGGCTCGATGGTCTAATCTACATACAATTGGTAATGCGATTGATATCCAAGCGATTAACGGGGTAGCTTTGAACAATGGGGTATCGCAGTTTAATAGTGCATGGAGAATTACCATTCAACCCACGCAAATTGTAACGACATTTACAGAAAATCTGTGGCATAGCGGAGCCCGCCAAGTCCTAACACCTTGGCGGATATATCCCGATAAAAACAATCTATCTGGGTACAGACCAAATAACCCGAATATATTTAGCCCTGATTACGTTCACCGGAATCACATACATTTCGGAATTTAGAAAATGTTTACTATATGCTGATGAAGCGACTACTTGGAACATTGGTAACGTGCATAATATTTGTAACTAGTGCATTTTGTGTTGCGGCGCAATCATGGAATGCTGGGCTCTGTTCAACTAAACCGCAGGAACCGGATTGTTCGTTTTTTGTCAGATACAAAAATGCAACTATTTATGAACGACCAAACACCGAAAGCAACATCGTGGGAACGCTACAATGGACCTCAATAGCACAGATCGATTGGTTACGACTATCGGCCGCGCCACAAGGATGGTTTCCGACGTACACGATATTGGCTCGACCAGATGGGGGCAGTATCAATGTGCCGCAAGGCTGGGTTCAAATTAAAAATCTGATTCGCCAGGCGGACTTTAGAGAGGTTGTTGGTTGTTGGCCCATAGCGTCGCTAGAATACGAAACAGGTGATGCCGTGTTCCATGCGAAATTTACTGTAAGTGGTCGCGCACAAATCGCATCAAATTCTCCAATCAATAGAGTGCCGGTGTTTTTTGTCGACGATTTGGTCCTCATTCATATTCCTAAGGCACCGCCGATGATTTTTGGATTTGATGTGAAAACGCGCGAGATTGGGTTTAATTATCCGAATGATCTTGAGCGAATTAAGGATTCCAAGCGTTTGATTCAATTTTTTTCGGACAAGAAATTGAAGAATTGTGGATCAATGTTGAAATTAAAGAATTAAAAAGCTGACCTGCCCCGTAAGCTCCCCCGTCAAGCGGACAGTTCATAAGTAGCTTTTTCTGCGGTTTTGATCCGGTAGGCCGCAGGCGAAATGCCGTCCAAGGCATCATTCGGGTACGGATACGGGGCCAGGTTGAGGTGTACCGAGTTTCGTGAACACTTTGAAGGTAGCGGATACCTGTGGAGGCGTCAGATGGATAAGGCGCTGAGGAAGATCTATCCGGGGAGCTAGCGCACCCGGTTCAGGAAGGAGTTCAAACTACCCAGGCAGTAGTCATCCCACCCCCTGCCTGTCGATAATGCCCTCCCCATTCAACTAGGAGAGTGCATCATGGCCCAAGAGCAAACCCGTCGATTCCTGCGTCCCGTCGGCGATCCTGCCGATCCGGACGGCTTGTTTCAGTGGATGCAGCGTTATCTGGCGCACATCCGCTCCAAAAGCTACACGCCTCAGACCCAATGGCACCAGGAACGTTACCTGCGCGATTTCATCGCCTGGTGTGATACCCGGGGCTACGCCACCCCGCGCCAGATTGACCGTGCTGTGCTGGAGGACTACCTGCGCTATCTCCAGGGCTACCGCACCCGGCAGGGGCGGCCCCTGCAGTGGTTAAGCCGGCAAAACAAGCTGATCCCGGTGCGCTCGTTTTTCCGGTGGCTGGCCCAGGAGCGGCACCTGCCCGCCGATCCCTCAGCCGCCATCACCCAGGGCCGGGCGCCGCAGCGCCTGCAGGCCCATACCCTGAGGCTCTCCGACATCCGGCGCCTGATGGCAAAACCCGATACCGGCTCGCCCACGGGCATCCGCGACCGGGCGATGCTGGAGACGCTGTTCAGCACCGGCATCCGCCGCATGGAGCTGGCGATGCTGCAGGTGCAGGACGTGGACCGGCGATCCGCCACGCTGTTCGTGCGCCAAGGCAAAGGGCGCAAGGACCGGCTGGTCCCCATCGGACCCTCGGCGCTGCACTGGATCGACCGTTACCTGCGGCAGATGCGCATCCTGCACGCCTTGCCTGCGCAATCCACGCTGTTTCTGACGCGCGAAGGCCAGCCCTTCAATCTCGCCTGGCTGGGCACGGTGATCGGCGCTTACGTGAAGCAGGCCTTCCCGCACCGCAGCGGCGCCTGCCATTTGCTGCGGCACAGCATGGCGACGCTGATGCTCGAAGGCGGGGCTGATATCCGCTATGTGCAGGCCATGCTGGGGCACGCGCAACTGACCAGCACACAAATCTATACGCGGGTATCCATCGCCGGCCTCAAGGCCGTGCATGCACGGACCGCACCCGGCGCCCGGACCGGCCGGCGGAAGCCACGCCGGGGAGCTGGCCAGGTGCAGCCCAGCGCGGGGCCAGAAAAAACAGCGTTTCGGCAGCAGGCCCACGCCCTGTTGGAGCAGCTGCCCGCCGATGCGGGCTGGCTCGATCTGATCCACCGCGTGGCGGCTGCCGCACTGGCTGACGGGGCCATGCTGCACCCGGGTGATGTGCCCCGGCAAGGTCATGCGCCGGGCGGGGTTTAAACCGGCGGTTTGATCCGATCTGGTCCCCCTGGGTCCTGCCGTCTTACTGCCGCGTGGCGTCGCCGGTGATCTTTTCTTCATTGCAGCGGCTGGCCGTGCCGGGTGCGGTAGTTCTGAAGAAACAGCAGATAGTCCGCCAGCACGGCACGGTCGATTTGTCGTGGTGTGGCGAGCTCACGGATATCGCACCAGGCGATGAAATCCCGCAGATAGCGCTCCTGATGCCACTGGGTCTGGTGGGTGTAACTTCTAGAGCGGATGTGGGC
Source organism: uncultured Bordetella sp. (assembly GCA_964606765.1). GTDB lineage: Bacteria > Pseudomonadota > Gammaproteobacteria > Burkholderiales > SG8-41. The sequence goes on from CAZSIR010000064.1 coordinate 12,357, forward strand.
TAGATAACACTGCATCCACTGGAACAGGCCGTCCGGATCGGCAGGATTGCCGACCGGACGCAGGAATCGACGGGTTTGCTCTTGGGCCACGATGCACTCTCCTTGTTGAATGGGGAGGGCATTATCGGCAGGCAGGGGGTGGGATGACTACTGCCTGGGTAGTTTGAACTCCTTCCTGAACCGGGTGCGCTAGCTCCCCGGATAGATCTTCCTCAGCGCCTTATCCATCTGACGCCTCCACAGGTATCCGCTACCTTCAAAGTGTTCACGAAACTCGGTACACCTCAACCTGGCCCCGTATCCGTACCCGAATGATGCCTTGGACGGCATTTCGCCTGCGGCCTACCGGATCAAAACCGCAGAAAAAGCTACTTTTGAACTGTCCGCTTGACGGGGGAGCTTACGCTCCTGGTGCCATTTCCTTTTACCGACCAGGTAGGCACCAAGAAGCGCCCGGCAGTCATTATCAGCAGCGCTGCCTATAACAGATCACTGCGCGACTTGGTGATCATGGCGATCACCACAGCCAGCTGAGACCCTCAGGTGCGCTCGGCGAAGCGCTGGTGGCCAACTGGCAGGTTGCCGGACTGCTTACTCCCTCGGCCATCAAACCCGTCATCACCACCATCGAGCAGACACTCGTTATCCGCCGCCTCGGTCAACTTACAACCGAGGATCAGCAGGCATTAAGGGGCGCCATCTCCAAGATCGTTGGCTAACCGCTCCCGCGCGTAGTGGACATTACGAAAGACATGGTATTTTACAAGCAGCTGACTTGCTTATTTCTGAGCGCTTACGCTGATCCTACTTACTCCGGCGGCTGCAGCGCTGGCGGCGCGTAGGGCAACTGAGCCGTTAGCCATTGTCAATTCCGTAGCATGGGCTTCGCTTTCCGATGGGCTGGATCGGAAATCCGTGCCTAGCTCCTTTTATTCTTTTATTTTGAGCCCGTGAATTCCTAGATGGCCATTTTTGATAAAAAAATGATGGCCTAAGAGTGGGAAACACTATTCTTGACCGGTGAAAATTTTTTGATTAAGTCACTTACCCTGGTCCGACCTGTCTTGCTGGTGATATCTGCACGTTCGTCATTGGGTTCGTGGTCTAGATGAGCAACCACTAAGCGCATCGCGATCAAACAAAGTCTGAGAATAGATTTCTGCATCCCGGAAAAAGATCTTTCCTACTGAATCGACATGCCCCATCATGATATTCGTGCGATTTTGGACGTGGACTAACCAAATCAAGTTATTCCATGCATAAACTTGAATCCTTCGGTCGGCGTTCCACTCCTCCAAACCGCGCACTTCACCTGTCCCATCAGGATTAAAGTTGGCCACAAACTCACGATGAGGGAAAGATCCTCGAATAGTCTTGATCGGCCAGCACGCGATTACAGGCTTGAAGACACTAAGTGGCACGACCCTTTTCTTTTCTACCCAACCTTCGATTTTCTCTGCGCGCGAGACTGGTAGCCAACCTTTTGCATTGCCCGAGATATTTGGAACGTCCACTGTGATATTTATTAGAAATGAATAAGTATTCACCACAGGCGAACTGGTATTCGGACTTGCGTATATGGGCGCATTTTTTGCCGCTACCACGTAAATACATGCATCAGGTGACGGCCGCTCCATACAATTTAGCTTTGCATGAGCAAAGCCTGAACTAATGGTGAGGATATATGCAAGTAATACTGACCATCGAAATTTCAGATTTATAAGTCGTGTTTGTCTGTTCATCTGCGTGCCTGAAAATGCAAGTGGTTTCTATGATCGTAATGCAGTCCTCGCCTCAAATTGTTATCAACACCCGCACTCCAAATTGGCTGCCCCGTGTTTCCTCCCCACATCCGCCACGGCTGATAAATACTCGAGGCCCCAGGCTGCAACCTCAAATTATCTGTAAAGTTTGCAAGCAACCTTGATTCTGCACCAACATCACGGTTAATCCGTTCATTATTTATTCTCTGAATATCAAGTGAGCTACCGTCAGGATGCTCACCACCGTATCTTGCTGGTCGCCATGCGCCATTAATGGTTATGGACTCAACATCTGGCGTCGCAAAACCAGCATTGATGACCTGCTTGAGCACGAACCAATCTGTTTTTCTAAGTGCTTCATCAGCGCTTACGCCCGCTATCATGGCACGGTTCGCAAAATGGGCTTCACCGGGACCACCAGTCCAGTTCAACGTTATTTCACGAGAGCCATTTTCACTCACTGACATGACTTTCACCATGCGGCCGTTGTCGGGCGTTTCTTGAATTCGACTATACACTTGATATCTGAAAGCATGATCTTCGGGATCGCTTCGCTCGTTCGCAAGAAACTCTTGGACTGCACGGCCGGTTTCCCGGGTATACACCCCAGTCACCCCACCCACGAGGCTAGAACGGTCTCCATCCAGGGTGCCAAGACGGTATCCATAGTCATATAACAGTCTTTGCGCCTGCCGGATTTCCGGATCAGATGCCGTTCCTGTCAATTGCTTGCTTCTGATGCTTTCAATGTACTCGTTGTGCGTCCAAACATTACCATCACCGTCGTCGATAGTGCGATTCAGATAATCAGTGGATATCGATGACTTGCCGTTCAATCCAGCTTGGTGACTACTATCGTCCGGAGTCACCAATCCTGGCCTGACATCCGTCATTGTTCCGCTGCGTCGATTCGCTGCCAGCAACATGAAGTCGCGGCGATCCATCGGGTCACCTTCCAATCCCGAATTAGATTCCAGAGTGTTCAAGCGAGTAGACTCGTACCGCTCCAGCCGGTAATCTGGATTGACAGCGTCCCGTCCCGCTACCACGTCCCACATCGCCTGATCGCGCGCATCCTCCCTGGCGCGTAACTCAAGCTCCTGTTGCTGCGGCATCAACGCCTGCCCCAGTGCATTGCCAAATGCATCCAGTGTCGATTGAAAGTCCGGGCAAGGCCCGTATGCCGCCCCGATTAGTCATCAGCCAGCCAGCGCGCTACGGATCTGCTCCAGCGCCGCCGGATCCTCAATCGTGGTCAGATCGCCCGGGTCACGCCCTTCCGCCAGCGCCTGCAGGGAACGGCGCAGCAGCTTGCCGGAACGCGTCTTCGGCA
>CAZSIR010000065.1:0-15398 GCA_964606765.1 uncultured Bordetella sp.
ATCGCCAAGTGGAAAAAGGTCATCGCCCGCGCCGGCATCACCTCGCTTTAGGACACTCCGCATGAGCATCAAGGTCACCATTGCCGACGGCATTGCCACCGTCCTCCTCGACCGCGCCGACAAACTCAACGCGCTGTCGGGCGAGATGTACCACGAGCTGGCCGATGCTTTCCGCAGACTCAACGAGGACGACGCGGTGCGCGTGGTGGTGCTGACCGGCGCCGGCCGCGCCTTCTGCGCCGGCGGCGATGTCGGCTCGATGGGCGGCTACGACGTGGTCAGCGGGCGCAAGCGCTCGAAGGGCCACCAGCAGATGATCCTCGCGCTGCATCACCTGGAAAAACCGGTGATTGCTGCGGTGCGCGGACCGGCGGCCGGCATCGGCGCCAGCATGGCACTGGCCTGTGATCTCATCGTTGCCAGCGAAACCGCCTACCTGCTGATGGCCTTCAAGAATGTCGGCATTCCGCCGGACGGCGGCGCGATCTATTTCCTGACCCAGCATCTGGGACTCGCCCGCGCCAAGGAAATCGTTTACAGCGCGCGCAAACTGCCGGCCGCCGAGGCCAAGGACATGGGACTGGTCAGCCAGGTGGTGCCCGACGACCAGCTGGAAGCCGCGGCAATGACGCTGGCCACCGAAATTGCCGGCTCGGCGACTTACGCATTGACGCTGGCCAAGCGCATGTTCCAGTACATGTATGTGCCAACGCTGGAGCAGCTGTTGGAGATGGAAGTGCTGGCGGTCTGCGGCGCGCGCATGACCGAGGACCATGTCGAGGGCGTCACCGCCTTCAGGGAAAAACGCAAACCGCAGTTCAAGGGCAAATAATCCCGCTGCCCTGCCGATCATGACCGCCTGGACCAAAAAAACGCTTGCCGAATTTCTCGCCGCCGCCGCGGCAACCCACCCGCAGGAGGAAGCCCTGGTCATTGCCGGGCGTCGCCTGACCTGGGCCGAGTTGCGTGACAACGTGCGTGAGGTGGCGCAGGGCCTGCGTGCGCTGGGGATCAGCCGCGGCGACCATGTCGCGGTATGCATGGGCAATTCGCTGGAATGGGTGATTTTCTTTTATGCCGCGGCAAGCATCGGCGCAGTGACGGTGCCGGTCAACACCCGATTCAAGGCCGATGAAATGCTCTACTGCCTGAAGCAGGCGGACGTGAAGCTGCTGTTCATCACCGACCGTTTCCTCAAAATCGATTTCATCGCGATGCTGCGCGGCATCTGCCCGGCTGCAGACCGGAAACTGCCCGACGCCGCACTGCCGCTGCTGCACACGGTGGTGGTGCTCGGCAAGGACGTGCCCGCAGGCGCCATCGACTTTGCCGGCCTGCTGGCCAAAGGCGCCAAACACAATGAACCCTGGCCGCCGGACGTGCATCCCGACAATGTGCTGCTGATGCAGTTCACTTCCGGCACCACCTCCTATCCCAAGGGCGTGATGCTGAGCCACGACAACATGCTGCGCAACGCCTTCCATGTCGCAGCGCGCTTTCATCTCAAGGCCGGCGACCGTTACTACAGCGCGCGGCCGTTTTATCACGTCGCCGGCACCACGCTGTCGCTGCTGGCCGCACTGACCACGGGCGCCTGCCTGCTGTCGTCGCCGTCATTCGAGCCCGAGGAGGCGATGGCGACGATGTGGAGCGAGGAATGCACGCACACCTCCGGCAACGACACCATGTTCCTGATGCTGCTGAACCACCCGCGCTTCGACCAGTACCCGCTCAAGCTGCGCAACGGCTGGGTGTCCTGCGGCCCGGAAGTTTCGCGCAAGGTGGTCGAGCGCATGGGCATGAAGGGGCTGGTGCAGGCCTACGGGCTGTCCGAGGCCTCGCCCAATGTCTGCATGTCGCGTCATGGCGATGACCTCGAAAAACGCATCGAGGGCTGGGCGCATGTGCTGGATGACGTCGAAGTGCGCCTGGTCGATCCGGTCAGCGGCAAAGTCCAGCCCGCGGGCCGGCCCGGTGAAATTCAGGTGCGCGGCTGGAGCGTGATGCAGGGCTATTACAAGATGCCGGAGCAGACCGCGAAGGCCATCGACAGTGAAGGCTGGCTCCATACCGGCGACCTCGGCGTGATGGACGAGGACGGCCGGCTCAAATTCATGACGCGCATCAAGGATGTGTTTCGCGTCGGCGGCGAAAACGTGGCGCCCGCGGAAGTGGAGGACGTGCTGCACAAACATCCGCAGATCAAACAGGCGCAGGTCATCGGCGTGCCCGATCCGCGGCTGGTCGAAGTGCCGGCGGCCTACATCATCCTCAAGGAAGGCGGCACGGCGACGCCGCAGGAGATCATCGCGTGGAGCAAGGAGCGCCTCGCCAATTTCCGCGTGCCGCGTTATGTGCAGATCGTCGACAGCTTCGAAAAAATCGGCATGACCGGCAGTTCAAAAGTGCAGAAAAACAAGCTGCGTGCGCAGGCGCTGATTGATTTTGGTTTGCAAGACACGAAAAAGGCTTAGCCACTGGGGGCACAGAGAACACAGAGGAAACCCTCACCGCCGTCATTCCGGCGCGCCCGGAATGACGGTTGATTATAAGTATTTGATTTTATTGATAATTTAATATCCGGCGGCCAATTGCCGGAAGCTGGAATCTGAACGGAGAGTCGCATTGGAATACACCCTCGAACGCCCCGACGGCTGCAAGATTTTTTACACCATCGACGATTACACCGACCCCTGGCAAAAAGCTGAAACGGTGTTGTTCGTACACGGCCTCGCCGAATCCGGCGCAGCCTGGCGCGCCTGGGTGCCGCATTTTGCGCGACGTTACCGCGTGGTGCGTCTCGACCTGCGCGGCTTCGGCCGTTCGACGCCGATGTCCGCCGACCACGAATGGTCGATGGACGAACTGCATGACGACATTGAAGCGCTGATCCGACATGTCGGCTGCAGCCGTGTTCACCTGATCGGCGCCAAAAGCGGCGGCTCGATGGCGCTGGCGATGGCCGCCAACCGGCCGCAGCTGGTGCAGACCCTGATCGGCGTCACGCCGCCGGTCCTGCCTGCAGCCGGCGTCGATGACTGGGTCAAACACATCAACAGCAAGGGTGTTGTCGACTGGGCCGCGCACACCATGCAGGGCCGGCTCGGCACGAAAGCATCCAAAGCCGAAGTCGACTGGTGGATTCACAACCTGCAGGGCAAAACGCCGCTGTCGACATTGCAGAGTTACCTGCGCTGGGTGCCCAAGCTGGATATCCGTGAAGACGTCAAACGCATCAACTGCCCGACGCTGATCATCACCACCACCGGCAGCGGCCTGCGTTCGGTGGACGGGGTCAAGGCCTGGGTCTCGGGCGTCAAACCGGCAAAGCTGCTGATCCTGGAAGGCGATGCATGGCATGCCGCCGGCGCCTATCCCGACCGCTGCAGCGAGGCCACGCTGCAATTTCTCGCAGAACAGGAAAAAGCATGAACAGCAGCCACCCTGTTGTCAGATGCCTCGCCGGAACCATCCTCGCCGCCTGCTGCGGCCTGGCCGCGGCACAAAACTATCCGGCCAAAACCGTGCGCATGGTTGTCGGTTACCCTCCCGGCGGCCCGACCGACCTGCTGGCGCGCATCGTGTCGCAGAAACTCACTGAATCCTGGGGGCAGCAAGTCATCGTCGACAACCGCCCCGGCGCCAGCGGCATGATCGGCGCCGAACTCACGGTGCGTGCCGCGCCCGACGGCTACACGCTGCTGATGGTGCCGGTGACCTATGCCGTGACACCGAGTCTGTATCCGAAAATGACCTACGACGCGGCCAAGGATCTGGCGCCGGTTGCGCAGGTTGCCGCTGCGCCGTTCATGCTGGTCGTACATCCGACGGTGCCGGTCAGGACCGTGAAGGACCTGATTGCACTGGCACGCAGCAAACCGGGGCAGCTCAATTACGCATCGGCCAGCACCGGCGGGATGCCGCATCTCGCCGGCGAACTGTTCAACACCATGGCCGGCGTCAAAATGGTGCACATCCCCTACAAAGGCGCGGCGCCGGCCACCGTCGATCTGGTTTCCGGCCAGGTGTCGCTGATGTTCAACAACATGCTGTCGGCCATGCCGCATGTCAAAAACCAGCGCCTGCGCGCAGTCGCCGTCACCAGCGCCAGACGTTCGGCCGCGATTCCCGAGCTGCCGACCATTGCCGAGACCGTGAAAGGTTATGAAGCCAGCGGTTGGTACGCTGCATTGGCTCCTGCGGCGACACCGCGCGAGTTGATCGCAAAAATCAACAATGAGATGAACCGCATCATGAAAATGCCGGAGGTCACGCAACGCCTGGCCGGTGACGGCGTCGAGGCGGTGGGCACCACACCCGAGCAGTTCGGCAGTTACCTGCGCAGCGAAATCGCCAAATGGGGCAAGGTCGTCAAGGCTTCGGGCGCCACGGCGGATTGATATCCCGATAAAAAACAGAACGGAGGAGAACCATGAATAAGGAACTGCAGGCCTTGCTGGCAGCGTTGTTGCTCGGCGCCAGCGTGACTTTGGCGGCAGCCGCCGACTATCCAAGCAAACCGGTGCGCCTCGTGGTGCCCTTCCCCGCCGGCGGTCCGGTCGACATCACCGCGCGCACGCTGTCGCCGCGGCTCAGCGACGTGCTGGGCCAGCGCATCCTGGTCGACAACCGCGGGGGTGCGGGCGGCATCCTCGGCTCCGACATCGTCGCCAAATCACCGGCTGACGGCCATACCCTGCTGCTGTGCACGACCGGCAACGCAATCAACGTCAGCGTGGTGCCCAACCTGCCTTATGACATCCGCAAGGATTTCGCGCCGATATCCATGGTGGCCATCATCACCAGCATCCTGGTGGTGCATCCGGCGTTGCCGGTGAAGTCGGTCAAGGACCTGATTGCGCTGGCCAAGGCCAAACCGGATGCATTGAGCTACGCCTCCACCGGCAACGGCGCGCCGACACACCTCGCCGGAGAACTGTTCAAGAGCATGGCCGGCGTGAAGATGCTGCATGTTCCGTACAAGGGCGCTTCGCTGGCCGTGGTTGATCTGCTGAGCGGGCATGTGCAACTGTCATTCATCAGCGCGCCCGGCGTGATGCCGCATGTGAACAGCGGCCGCCTGCGGGTGCTGGCGGTGACCAATGCCAAGCGTTCACTGCTGCTGCCCGACGCCCCCACCATCAGTGAGGCGGGATTGAAGGGTTACGAATCCGAAGGCTGGCACGGGCTGTTTGCCCCGGCCGGCACGCCGAAGCCGGTGATCGACCGGCTCTACAGGGAATTTGCCGCGGCACTGCGCGACCCGAAAATCAGCGCACAGATGCTGGCCGGGGGTGCGGAGCCGGTGGGCATGCCGCCCGATGAATTTGCAGTCAAGCTGAATGAAGAAATCGAAAAATGGGCCAAGGTCGTCAAAAACGCCCGCATCAAAGCCGATTGATCCCGATACCGTCGTATTCACCGGAAAGGAAGCCGCACATGCCCGATCTCACCAAACAATCCCCGCTCGGCGTCTACGTCGAGCACCTGAAAAAAGGCGAACTCGCCTACCAGGTCTGCAAGGACAACAACAAGGCCTTCTTTTACCCGCGCGCCATCGCGCCGGAAACCGGCAGCGACAACATCGAGTGGCGCGTCTCCAAGGGCCTCGGCACCGTGTATACGACCACCGTCGTGCATTACAAGGGGGAGCCCCCGCTGAACGTGGCGATGATCGACATGGACGAGGGTTACCGCCTGATGAGCCGCGTCGAGGACATCGATCCGATGCAGGTCAAGATCGGCATGCGCGTGAAGTTCCGCGCCCATCCCGGCGATGAAAAGACCCTGCCCTATCCCGTCTTCACGCCCGCGGGAGACGCCAAATGAGCATGCTCAAACGCGGCAGCATCGCGGTGGTCGGCGCGGCGGAATCCGACCTCGGCCAGGTGGCGCAGCACACTTCGCCCGTAGACCTGATGGCGCAGGCAACGATGCGCGCTCTGGACGACTGCGGCCTGACGCTGAAGGATGTCGACGGACTGTTCGTCGCCGCAACCCAGGTGCGCATGGGCCCGATGTCGCTGGCGGAATACCTGCGCATCAAGCCGAAGGTGTTCGACGGCACGCAGATCGGCGGCTCGTCCTTCATGACCCATGTCGCCCACGCGCAGATGGCGATCCAGCTCGGGCTGTGCGAAGTCGCGGTGATCGCCTACGGCAGCACGCAGCGCTCGGTATCACGCGCCGCCGCGAGCCCGCGCGAATTCAATCCCTATGAAACCCCGTACCGGCCGATCCTGCCGATCAGCGCCTACGCAATGGCGGCGGCCCGGCACATGCACCAGTACGGCACCACGCGCGAACACCTCGCCGAAGTGGCCGTGGCAGCGCGCAAATGGGCGCTGATGAATCCCAAGGCCTGGGAAAAGGAGCCGCTGACGATCGAGCAGGCCCTCAATGCGCGCATGGTGTCCTACCCCTTCACGGTGCGCGACTGCTGCCTGGTGCTCGACGGCGGCGGCGCCATCGCGCTGACCTCGGCGGCCAGGGCCAAAACGCTGAAGAAAAAGCCGGTGTATGTGCTGGGCGTCGGAGAAACGCTGTCGCACGCCAATATTTCCAGCCTGCCCGACTTCACCGTCAGCGGCGCCTCGGTGTCCGGACCGCAGGCCTTCAAGATGGCCGGCGTGACGCAAAAGGACGTGAAAATGCTGTCGCTGTATGACGCCTTCACCATCACCCCGATCCTGTTCCTCGAAGACCTGGGGTTTTGCCCGAAAGGAGAAGGCGGCCGCTTTGTCTCCGGCGGCGCCATCGCCCCCGGCGGCAGGCTCGCAGTCAACACCTCCGGCGGCGGCCTGTCGTACTGCCACCCCGGCATGTACGGCCTGCTGGTGATGATCGAAGCCATCCGCCAGGTGCGCGGAGAATGCGGTGAGCGGCAGGTCAAGAACTGTGACGTCTCTCTGGCACACGGTAATGGCGGGGTACTATCCAGCCAATGCACCGTGATCTTTGGTTCTGAAAACACCATCTGATGCCGTGTGCTCGCGCGCCTGCGGGGTCGCATCCCCGAACTTCGTTCGGGGCCCCTGCTTCTCCCTCCGGCGCGCACGGCAATGGCGGTGTGTTGTCCTGTCAATGCACCGTGATTTCCGGCTCTGAAAATACCCTTTAAACGGAGGCGCTCGTGAAACTCGAACTGTATTACGCACCCAAGACCTGTGCCCTGGTGCCTTATGTCGCGCTGACTGAAGTCGGCGCCGATTTTAAGGTGCACAACATGAATTCGCGTTCCGGCCAGTTGAAGTCTGCGGAATACCTGAGGCTCAATCCCAAGCACAAGGTGCCGGTGCTGGTCATCGATGGCGAAGCGCTGACCGAGAATCCTGCGATCCAGATCTGGATCCACCGCAATTTTCCCCGGGCCAGGCTGCTGCCGGCGGACCCGAAACAGGAAATCCAGGCGATTTCGCTGATGTGCTGGTTTGCCTCGGGCATCCACCCCAAAATGACGCCCAATGCCCGCCCCGAAAATTACTGCGACCTGCCGGACTCCGCAGAGTCGGTCAAGCGTGTTGCCAACAAGCTGCTGTTTGAGGAATTCGCGATTACCGAAAAAATGCTGACCGGCCGCGAATTCTTCTTCGACCACTTCACCACGCCCGACGCCTATTTCTTCTGGTGCCTGCGGCGCAGCCTGAGCTTCAAACTCGACCTCTCGGCATTTCCCGCCTGCATGGCGCATTACCGGCGCCTGGAACAGCGGCCCAGCGTGCAGAAACTGCTGGCTCACGAGCAAAAAGTCGAAGCGGATTTCGCCAGGGCGGCATGACCACCGTCGATGATGCGCCTGACCGAATCCGCCCAAGGCCTGGTCATCGCCTATCCGGGATGGCTGGGCCTGCTGGTATTCGTACTGGGCATCGCACTGGCATTTTGGGTCGCGCGAAACTTCGTGTTCAACGGCAAATTTTTCAGCTACTGCATCGCTGTGCTGCTGATGTTGTTCGGCGGCATTTACTTCTACACTTTCAAGGCGGAACTGACGCCGGAACTGGGGCGCTCCTATGCGCTGTTCCGCGGCGGCCATACCCAGATCAACTGGCGGCAGGCCCGTGGCGTGGTGCTCGAGCAACGCCCCGGCAAGGGGCGCCCCATGTACATTGTTGTTGATACGACCACTGGAACTCCGTTCGAAATCAATGTCAGCGACCTGTCCGACAGCCATCGGGCACAAGTACTGGCGTATATCCGCAGCCGGATTTAAGGTCCGGCGGGATACTGAAAGCACAACACTGAAAGCCCTGCCATGTCCCTGACCCTGCACATCCTCACTTCCAACAGCACCCTCACCGTGCTCGATGTACTGATTTCCGCCTACGAACGGGCCAGCGGCAACAAGGTCACGGTCAGCGCCGATTCGGCCAAGGCCATGGTGGCCAGGATCAAGGCCGGCGAACCCGGCGATGCCGTCGTGCTCGGCACCGGCGCGGTAAAGGAGCTCGCCGACGCCGGGATCGTCGTTGCCGTCAGCCGCCGCGCGTTTGCCCGCGCCATCGTCGGCGTCGGCGTGCGCGCCGGCGCTGCGAGGCCCGACATCAGTTCTGTCAATGCCTTCCGCGCTTCACTGCTCGCGGCAAAATCCATAGCACACACCGTGCATGGCGCCAGCGGCATGTACATCCCGACCCTGCTGGAAAAACTCGGCATCGCCGAACAGATGAAAGCCAAAACCGTGACCCGACCCGGCGGATACATCGGCAAGGTGGTGGTTGCCGGAGAAGCCGAGATCGCGCTGCAGCAGATTCCGGAGCTGATGGCCGTGCCGGGCCTGGATCTGGTCGGACCGGTGCCGCCCGAAGTGCAGAAAAGCTTTGAGACCTCGGCAGGCCTTTTTGCAGCATCAAAAAATCCCGCCGCGGCACAGTCGATGCTCGATTTCTTCGCAGCGCCCACACATGCGAAAATGTTCAGCGACAAAGGCCTGGAGCAGGCCGCCAGTACATAAAATCCATAACATCAAACCATGAGGAGAGCATCCATGAACCGGATACTGATCACCGCCTGCGCCGCACTGATCGCCGCGACGGGCACACTGGCGCAGGCCGCGGAAAGCTGGCCTGCACGCCCCGTGCGTTTCATCGTGCCCTACCCCCCCGGCGGCACCACCGACATCGTCGCCCGCGGCATTGCCGGCAAGCTGAGCGAAAAATACGGCCAGCAGATCGTCACCGACAACCGCGGCGGCGCCAGCACCATCATCGGCGCCGAGCTGATGGCCGGGGCGGCCCCCGACGGCTACACGATGCTGCTGGCCACGGCCACCACGCTCTCGATCAACCCGAACGTCGTCAGCAAGCTGCCCTACAACACGCTGCGCGACTTCGCACCGATCACGCAGACGGTGTACGTGCCCTTCGTCATCGCCGCCCACCCCTCGGTGCCGGCCAAAAACGTCACCGAACTGCTGGCGCTGGCCAAGGCCAAGCCCGGCAGCATCAGTTACAGCACACCGGGAACGGCCTCGACCAATCACCTCGGCGGTGCGCTGCTGGAATACATTTCCGGCGTGAAACTGCTGCACGTGCCCTTCAAGGGCTCGGGTCCGGCAGCGGCTGCCGTGGTCGGCGGTCAGGTCAGCTTTGTCATCACCGGCATCGCCACGGTGCTGCCGTTCTCGAAAAGCGGCAAGATGAAGGTGCTGGCTTTCGCCTCGGAAAAGCGCCATCCCAATTTCCCCGACATCCCGTCCACCGGAGAAGCCGGGCTCAAGGGCTACGAATCCGGCACCTGGTTCAGCGTCGTCGGACGCGCCGGCACGCCGCGCCCGATCATCAGCCAGCTGAACAGGGACATCATCGCCGCGCTGAACTCACCCGACCTGAAGGAACGCCTGACCAACATCGGCTTCGACATCCGCACCCAGTCGCCGGAGGAATTCGCGAAGTTCATCAAGGACGACCTCGCGCTGTCGGCGAAGGTCATCAAGGCTGCCGGCATCAAGCTGGAATAAGCAGCGAAACCACAATCCATGGAGTCATCCGCACATGATCATTGATTCACAAATCCACGCGTACGAAGCGAACACCCCGAAACGGCCCTGGCTGACCCGGCCGAACTGGCCCGCCAGCGCCAGCGGCGATGAAATGATGGCCGCCATGAAAAAGGTGGGCGTGGACGGCGCCATTTTCATTTCTTCTTTTTCGATGTACGGCTACGACGCGAGTTATGCGGTGGAGGTGCAGCGCGCCCATCCCGGGAAATTCGGCCTGGTCAAACCGGTGGATCCGGACGCTCCGGACGTGGATGACATCATCGCCGACTGGAAAAAAACACCGGGCACGGTGGGCATCCGCGTCATCCTGAAGAAGGACGGCGGGCGCGACCCCGGGGACCCGAAGCTGGACCGCATCCTGCGCGCGGCGGTGCGCCATGATTTTCCGGTCAACATCCTGTGCTGGGGCAACCTCGACGCCGGCACCACATTGATCGACCGGCATCCCGAGGCCCGATTCATCATCGACCACCTCGGCATCCTGCAGCCGCATGAACCGTCCGCCAGGGCGGCACAACCCTGGGCCGACCTGCCCAAGGTACTGGAACTCGCGAAACGCCCCAACCTGATGATCAAGGTCAGCGGCGCCTGCACGCTGTCACAGAAACCCTACCCTTTCCCCGATATCTGGGATCCGCTTGCACGGGTGTTTGATGCCTGGGGATTCGAGCGCTGCCTGTGGGGTACGGACTGGACCCGCGCTTACGCGGTCGTGAACTATGAACAGGCGGTGGAGCCTTTCCGCCTGACAGACCGGATCAGTGACAGTGAACGCGCCATGCTGATGGGCGGCGCCTGCGCCAAAGCCTATGGCTGGATGCCTGCGGCAAAGTAACGGACATCCGGGCGCCAAAAAAAGGGGCTCACCGCCCCTTTTTCATTTACGCGGCCTGCAGATTGCCGCCGCCTGACTCGGCCTCAACCCGGTTGCGTCCCGATGCCTTGGCCCTGTACAGCGCGGTATCAGCCCGTTTTTCCGCAGCGGCGATTTCCTCACCCGGACAGTATTGCGCCAGTCCGATCGACACCGTGACCTCAAAAGCGGAACTGATATGCGGGAACCGCAGCTGGCTGACTGCATTCCGCATGCGCTCCGCAACAATCAGCGCACCCTCGAGATCAGTGCCGGTCAGCAGCACTTCAAACTCCTCTCCGCCGTAGCGGCCGAAACAGTCGACAGGCCTGATCGCACGGCTGCCGCATTCCGCGCAGGCTTTGAGCACCTCGTCGCCGGCCTGATGCCCGAAGCTGTCGTTGATTCTCTTGAAATGGTCGAGATCCAGAATCGCGATGCAGAACGCCTCGCCGGAGCGGTCGCTGCGCAGCTTTTCCTGGCGCAGCATGTTCGCCAGATGGCGCCGGTTATGGACGCCCGTCAGGGGATCCTGCGTGGCCAGCGCTTCGATGGCCGCCTTGCTGTCGCTGAGGATTTTGCGCAGGCGGTTGATATGGTTGCCGACAATGGCAAACCACAGCAGGACAACGCCAAAAACGGTCAGGCGCAGAATTTCCAGGCTCAGGTCCACGTCTCCCGGCCGGTAGTGCAGCAGCAGGCCGATCATCAGCGCATAAGCGCCAACGGCAGCCATCGCAATGCACACCAGCTTGTGCATGGGCAGGCGGAAAACGCCGAACACAAACGCCATCAGTGCAAACGGCAGCAGCACCGAACGCGCGCCGCTCGTGGTGTAGTACATCGCGACCGTCAGCACCAGTATCGCCGAAAGAACCTGGGCCACCGTGAGGCTGGGATCAGCAGCCCGGAGATTGAGACCCGAGCGGAACAGCGTGTAGTAAAAAACGATGCAAAACAGGATGCTGCCGGCGACGACGTTGAAACCCGTCTGCTCGAGATAGCCCTGCCAGTAAAAAAAGAAGATCAGCAGCAGCACCACCCAGGTGCTCGCCGCCGCCGCCCAGTAGTTTTTCAGAAACCGCGACTGCCTGGCTTCCGTTCCCGGAACGGCCCCGGATTCAGCCATTCCGCGCCCCGTTGGTCATCTGTTGGTCATTTTTGTCAGGTTTTCCACCGCTATCCGACCGAGGATAAATGGCCGCAGCCATCCCGTCCACTGCAAATCGGGTCCCGCCGGGATCGGGATGCAGCAATCACCGTGTTGACTGGGCCGCGCAAACCCCTGACACTGCAAATCCAAGCCGCCAGACCCCCATCACGATCAGGCCGACCATGAGCGAAGACCTTCACCCGATACACCCCGCCTGGCTGCGCGCAACACACTGGATCAATGCAGTCGCCGTCGTGATCCTCGTCACGAGCGGCTGGCGCATCTACAACGCCGCCCCGTTTTTTGATTTCAAATTCCCCTCAACAATCACCATCGGCGGCTGGCTCGGCGGCGCCATCCAGTGGCATTTCATGGCGATGTGGATTCTGGCGGCCAACGGCCTGGTCTATCTGCTGCTGAACATCGTTTCCGGCCGCCTGTGGCGGAAATTCCTGCCGCTCTCGCCGCGCGCCATCTTCGCCGACATGAAGGCCGCCCTCGGCGGCAAGCTGTCCCATGCCGATCCGCGCCAGTACAACGCGGTGCAGCGCGCGGCCTACCTGTTCGTGATACTGGATGCGCTGCTGCTGATCCTGTCCGGACTGACGCTGTGGAAGCCGGTGCAATTCCCGCTGCTGCACGAGCTGATGGGCGGCTATGAAAACGCGCGCCGCGTGCATTTTTTCGCGATGGCCGCGCTGGTCGGTTTTGTCGCGGTGCACCTGGCCATGGTGGCGCTGGTGCCACGCACCCTGCTGACCATGATTCGCGGCCGTTAGGGCCTGTTAACAATTACTTCGTGAGATGCGTTGTGACCAAAATCGTCAGTGGCAAGGCGCTTGCTGCTGCCCATATCGGGAATATGGGCAAGGCAAGCAACGCAGCCAGTGGCGATTTTGGTCACAACCCGCAGGGACGGGACGATTTGGCCCCAGGGCGTTGTCGCGCCTACGCTTATTTGCCTACGGGCAAACCGCGCTCGACGCTCCTAGCCCTGGGTCCAAATCGTCGCCGTCGCACTCATGAAGTAATTGTTAACAGGCCCTAGGAGCAGACGATGATCAAAAAAATCCCCCGCAAGCCGGCCATTGACGGTGACGCCGTGGTCAAAGAAGCACTGCGCCGCATTGATCAGCCAGCGCGCCGCCTGTTCCTTAAACGCTCCATGACATTGGGCGGCCTGTCGCTGCTGACCGGCTGCAGCATCGTCGATGAAGAAAGCGTCGAGCGCGCTCTGATGAAGGTTTCCCGCTTCAACGACAGGGTGCAGGCGTGGATTTTCGACCCCAACCAGCTCGCACCGACCTACCCCGAATCGATGATCACCAGGCCTTTCCCGTTCAACGCCTACTACGGCGAAAACGAGATCCGTCCGGTCAATGCCGACGCCTACCGGCTGGAAGTCTCGGGACTGGTCGCCGACCGGCACGCCTGGTCGCTCACCGAGCTGAATGCGCTGCCGCAGACCGAACAGATCACCCGCCACATCTGCGTCGAAGGATGGAGTGCCATCGGGCGCTGGGGCGGCGTGACCTTTTCCACGTTTCTCAAACGCATCGGCGCCGACACCACGGCGAAATATGTCGGCTTCAAATGTTCCGATGATTACTACACCAGCATCGACATGCCCACGGCACTGCACCCGCAGACACAGCTGACCCTCAGCTATGACCGCGAGACACTGCCGCCGCGTTATGGCTTTCCGATGAAGCTGCGCATGCCGACCAAGCTCGGTTACAAGAGCCCGAAGCACATTGCAGCGCTGTTCGTCACCAACGACAATCCCGGCGGCTACTGGGAAGACCAGGGTTACAACTGGTTCGGCGGCAGCTGATACCGACTCATCCGGCACTAATGACCAAAACCGTCTTTGACCGCCCTGGCACGAAAGTCCGGCTTGGCGACATTTCCGCCGAGCCGCCCGAGGGCATGACCAAGACCAGGGCGGAAAAGCGTCTGGCCAGGCTTGGCCGGGAACTGTTCGAACTGCAGGATGCCCTCTGGGGCGCGAAGCTGGGCAGCGTACTGGTGGTGCTGCAGGGCCGCGACAGCGCGGGCAAGGACGGCACCATCAAGCATGTCGCGGGCTTCCTCAATCCGCGCGGCGTCAATGTCGTTTCATTCGGCGTTCCCACCGCCGAGGAACGCGAGCATGATTTTCTGTGGCGGGTCCACCGCCATGCGCCTCGCCAAGGCGAATTCGCGCTGTTCAACCGCTCACATTACGAGGATGTGCTGGTGGTTCGGGTACACGACCTGGTGCCGAAGAAACTTTGGCAGCAGCGTTACGACCACATCCGGGATTTCGAAGAACTGCTCGCGGAGCACGGCACCATCGTGCTCAAGTATTTCCTGCACATCAGCAGGGATGAACAGAAGAAACGCCTGCTCGAGCGCGAAAAAGACAGCGCCACGGCCTGGAAACTCAATCCCAATGACTGGATGGAACGCGACCACTGGGATGAGTACACCAAGGCTTATGAAGATGCGATTTCAAAAACCGCCGCCCCGCATGCGCCTTGGACCATCGTGCCGGCCAATTCAAAGTGGTACCGCAACCTGGTCGTCGCTGAATCCATCACGCGTACCCTGCGCGATCACCACCGGCAGTGGACAAAAAAACTGGATGAGATGGGCAAGGCCGGCCGCGCCGAACTTGCGGCCTATCGCGCACAGATCGCCACGCGAAAATAATCGCTTGCCAGGAACAGCTGACAGTAAAGCAGAAAATCACAGCAAGTTATTGATTTTATTATGTTTTTAATAAAAAGACGGGAACTGGCACTGTCAGTGCTGCAAAAAAACCGCCATGGATGAATTGAAGGCAGCCGAGGCCCTCGGCTTTGCACTGCCAACACCGGCCTATCTTGCAGGCGCCGTACTCTTCGGCTTCATCGGCCTCGCCGCCTGGCGCTACGGCAAAAGCACCTCGCGCCCCTATGTCCGATGGATCGGCCTCGTGCTCATGCTCTATCCCTATCTGGTGCCGCAAACCTGGCTGATGTATGCCATCGGTGCCGCGCTCTGCGGCTGCCTGTACTGGTTCCGCCATTACCGCAACTGAACCCTGGCCCGCCTACCAGCTAGGCCGCCGTCTTCTCCGCCGCCAGCTTGGTCTTGAACAGCCAGTCACGGTAATCGTCCATGTCGCCGTCGAAGGGCTGCAACTGCCCTTCGGACACGATCAGGAACTGGTCGGTCGTCGCGCGCAGCAGGTGGCGGTCATGCGACACCAGCACCAGCGTACCCTCGAACTGCGCCAGCGCCACGGTCAGCGCTTCCCGGGTTTCGAGATCCAGGTGGTTGGTCGGTTCGTCGAGCAGCAGCAGGTTGGGCCGCTGCCAGACGATCATCGCCAGCGCCAGCCGCGCCTTTTCGCCGCCGGAGAAATG
>CAZSIR010000066.1:0-15358 GCA_964606765.1 uncultured Bordetella sp.
CGAGGTCGACGAACGCGCCGTAGTCGGTGATGTTCTTGACGATGCCCTTGACGGTCGCGCCTTCGCGCAGATTCTCGAGCAGCTTCTGCCGCTCTTCGCCCTGGCTCGCTTCGAGCACGGCACGGCGCGACACCACGACGTTGTTGCGTTTGCGGTCAAGCTTGATGACCTTGAATTCCATTTCCTTGTTTTCGTACGGCGTCGTGTCTTTCACGGGGCGCGTATCGACCAGCGAACCGGGCAGGAAGGCGCGGATGCCGTTGATCATCACGGTCAGGCCGCCTTTGACCTTGCCGCTGATCATGCCGGAGACGATGTTGCCCTTCTCGAGGGCGTCTTCGAGTTCGTGCCAGGCCGCAAGGCGCTTCGCCTTGTCACGTGACAAACGTGTTTCACCATGGCCGTCCTCAAGGGACTCGATGGCAACGCTGATAAAGTCGCCGGGCTTGACTTCGATCTGCCCGCGACCGTCATGGAATTCTTCGACCGGCACGTAACTTTCGGATTTCAGGCCGGCATTGACCACCACAAAATTGTCATCTATGCGCACAACTTCGGCGGTAATCACTTCACCGATGCGCATTTCCTTCGTTGCCAGGCTCTCTTCAAAGAGCGCGGCAAAACTCTCGACAGCAGCTGCTTGTTGGGTTGTTTTCATCATTGGAATCAGGAGGTTAACACACCCGTTTGAGAAACGGGAGGGTAGTTGAAAAAAGCCATGGTCCAGGCGGCCCATGACACCGGTTTGCTGCTTTTTGCTGCCTTCTTGTTGCCTTTTTACGACTGCGTTTTCTGATACAGATGCAAAACCTGCGCCACCACCTCGGTCACCGGCATCCCGGTGCTGTCTATTTCTATGGCATCAGCGCACTTCAGCAGGGGTGCCGCGGCGCGGTTGCTGTCGCGAAAATCACGCGCCCGGATGTCCTGCAAAAGGGCCGCCATACTAGCACCGGAGTCCTTTTCCATCAACTGCTTATGGCGCCTGCGGGCCCTCTCCTCGGCGGTCGCCGTCAGGTAGATTTTGAGCCGCGCATCCGGGAACACCACCGAGCCCATGTCTCGGCCGTCGGCCACCAGTCCCGGCGGCTGGCGGAAACCGTGCTGCAGCGACATCAGCGCCTTGCGCACACCGGGCAGGGCCGCCACACGCGATGCCGCAGCGCCGGCAAGCTCGCCACGAATCTGATCCGACACCTCGCGGGCATCGACAAAAACCCGATCTCCATTAAATTTTACCTTTAAATTCAATGTGATAGTGGATATTTCTGAGTCACTGTCGAGATTGGCTCCCTGCTCCCCACCGACAAAACCGACGATCCGGTACAAGGCCCCGCTGTCGAGGTAATGAAATCCCAGCCGTTCAGCGACCGCCGCGGCAATCGTGCCCTTGCCCGAAGCCGAAGGACCGTCAATGGCGATGACCGGCGGCAAGCTCATGCTCATGCGCTGATGCCCGCCAGCACCTGGAAATAGTCGGGAAAGGTTTTGGCCACGCAGCCCGGGTCATTGATGCGCACCGGCACCCCGCCCAGGGCGGCCAGCGAAAATGACATGGCCATGCGGTGGTCGTCATAGGTATCGATGGTCGCCGGCCGCCATTGGGACGGCGGCGTGATTTTCAGGTAATCCGCGCCCTCTTCCACCGTGGCGCCGAGTTTGACCAGTTCTGCCGCCATCGCCGCGATGCGGTCGGTTTCCTTGACCCGCCAGCTGGCGATATTGCGCAGGGTCGTGGTGCCGTCGGCAAACAGCGCCGCCACCGCCAGCGTCATTGCCGCGTCGGGAATGTGGTTGCAGTCGAGATCCACCGCGCGCAGCTTGCCGCGTTTTTTTGCGGCATCACCTGCACCGGCCTCGATCCAGTGTTCATCCATGCTGACCACTGCGCCCATCTGCTCCAGCGCTTCGGCAAACCGCACATCGCCCTGGGTGCTGTTGCGCCCCACCCCTTCCACACGCACCGGACCGCCGCCGCTGAGGCCGCTGATCGCGCCTGCGGCGAGGAAATACGATGCCGACGATGCATCCCCTTCGACATGCAACTCGCCGGGACTGACATAGCGCGCACCGGCAGGCACCGTGAACGAAGACCAGCCATCCCGCTCGACCACGACGCCGAAACGACGCATCGCATTCAGCGTGATCTCGACATAAGGCTTGGAAATCAGTTCGCCTTCGATGCGCACCCGCGTTTTTGTGCCCAGCAGCGGCAGCGCCATCAGCAATCCGCTGAGGTACTGGCTGGAGACATTGCCGCGGATGCCCACTTCCGACTGTTTCCCGGTTCTGCCGGGGTGAATTTTCAGCGGCGGGAATCCCGGTTTGCCCAGATAATCAATCTGCGCACCCAGCTGGCGCAAGGCGTCAACCAGATCACCGATCGGCCGCTCGTGCATGCGCGCAACACCGTCGATGCCGTATTCGCCGCCGCACAGCGCCAGCACAGCCGTCAGCATCCGCACCGCAGTACCGGCATTGCCGAGGAACAAGTCCGCCTGTTTTCCCGGGAACGGCCCGCCGATGCTGCTGATGCCCACTCTGCGATCACCCGCCGCCTTCCAGTCCACGCCGAGCTTGCGCAGGGCCTCGAGCATGTAACGGGTATCGTCCGAATCGAGCACATCGCACAGCGTGGTGCCGCCCTGTGCCAGGGCCGCCAGCAGCAGCGTGCGGTTGGTGATGCTTTTCGAGCCGGGCAGGCGCACCGTGCCGCGCACGGCACGGATCGGCTGCAGGTCCAGATATCCGGGTTTTGCCGCGCTCATCAGCTGCGCTTGATCAACCACTTTGCCCGCGCTTTTTGTGCAGCGCTGAACATTTGCTCGAGCGATTCCCCATCACCCGCGGCTAGTGCCGCGCGCGCGGCTTCGAGCTCGCTGATGTATGCATCGACCAGCGGCACCAGCGCCGCGCGGTTGGCAATGCAGATGTCGCGCCACATTTCCGGCGAACTGCCGGCGATGCGCACCGTATCGCGCAAACCGCCGCCGGAAAAACCGAGCAGGCGTTTGGCGTCGCGGCGTTGCCCCAACTGGTTCACCAGCGCGAAGGCCACCACATGCGGCAGATGGCTGACGGCGCCGAAAATTTCATCGTGCTCCGCCGCATTGAGCCGTACGATGTTCGCGCCGCAGGCCAGCCAGGCCGCGCGCACCAGGCGTACTGCAGCCGCTTTGGTTTCCTTCTGCGGCAGCAGGATCAGGTTGCGGTCGCGGAACAGCTCCGGGAAGGCCGCGCCGGCGCCGCTGTGTTCGGTGCCGGCAATCGGGTGCGCCGGCACGAATTGCGCAAAATGTGCCCCGAGATGGCGGCGCGCCGCGGCAATCACATCCTGCTTGGTGCTGCCGGCATCAGTGACCACCGCATGCCTGGGCAGGGCCGGTGCGATGCGGGCAAAAATACCCGGCATCTGTCCCACCGGCGCGCCGACCAGCACCAGGTCGGCATCAGCGACTGCGCGTGCGGCATCGGTCTCGGCCCGGTCGATCACGCCGCGCGTCAGCGCGACCTGCAGGTTTTTGCGGCTGCGCCCGACGCCGACCACTTCATTGACGATGCGCGCTTTTTTCAGCGCCAATGCAAACGATCCGCCGATGAGACCGACGCCGATGACGACGAGTTTATTGATGCGCAATTTGGACGGCATGGCGATTCCGTTCTTGACTGTTGCGAAAACCTACCATACCGCAAGTGCGCCGCACGCCCGCCGCATCAGGCGGCCAGCGCCTGTCGCAGCGCGTCGAGAAAACGCACGTTTTCGGATTCCAGCCCGATCGTCACCCGCAGATGGTCGGGCATGCCGTAATTGGCAACGGGACGCACGATCACGCCGGAGCGCAGCAGTTTCTGGAACACCCCGGCGGCATCCGGCACCCTGAAGGTGATGAAATTGCCCTGGGAAGGGATGTAGTCCAGCGCCAGCTGCTGCAGTCCTGCAACAATCTGCTGCATGCCGCGGCGGTTGAGTTCGTGGCTGCGGCGGACAAAAGCCTCATCATTCAGCGCAGCGGTGGCCGCAGCCAGCGAAAGGCTGTTGACGTTGAAGGGCTGGCGCACACGGTTCATCAGGTCAGCAACGCCGGGCGCGGCCAGCGCATAACCGACGCGCAGGCCCGCCAGTCCGTACACCTTGGAAAAGGTGCGGGTAATCACCAGGTTCGGGTATTTTTTCAGCCAGGCGATGCTGTCGTAGCCGAACTTCGGCTCCAGGTACTCGTTGTAGGCCTCGTCGAGGATGACCAATACGGCCGGCGGCAGGCCGGCGATGAAATGTTCCAGTGCTGCGCCGTCGATGAAGGTGCCGGTCGGATTGTTCGGATTGGCGACAAACAGCAGCCGGGTATCTTCACGCACGGCGCGCGCCATCGCCGGCAGGTCATGGGCAAACGCCCGCGCCGGCACCACGATGCCCTGCGCGCCCACGCCCTGCACCGCCAGCGGATACACCGCAAAGGCATGCTGCGAATAAA
This sequence comes from uncultured Bordetella sp., assembly GCA_964606765.1. GTDB lineage: Bacteria > Pseudomonadota > Gammaproteobacteria > Burkholderiales > SG8-41. The sequence continues at coordinate 4,473 of CAZSIR010000066.1, forward strand.
CCGCCGACAGCCCCGGTGCAAGAAAGGCCCGCGCCGCCAGTTCCAGCACGTCGTTGGAGCCGTTGCCCAGCACGATGCCATCCATGCTGACGCCGAAGCGCTGCGCCAGCGCCTGCTTCAGCTCAAAACCGTTGCCGTCGGGATAACGTGCCAGGCCATCGAGCAGCGCGCGCATCGCCTGCGCCGCCAGCGGGCTCACACCCAGCGGATTTTCATTCGAGGCCAGCTTGACGATGCCGGACTCCTCAAGTCCCAGTTCGCGCGCCAGTTCCGAGGTCGGCTTGCCCGGTATATAGGGTGCGATGGCCCGGATGTAGCCGGGCGCCAGGTCACAGAGGTTCATGCTATTTAATAAATTAAATCAAATACTTATGATAAATCAGCGGGCCGAGGGATAGGAACCCAGTATCTTCAGGAACGAGGTCTTGCGCGCCAGCGCGGTCAGCGCCTTGGCCACGCGCGGCTCCTGCTGATGGCCTTCAATATCGACGTAGAACACGTACTCCCACAAACCGGTGCGCGCCGGCCGCGATTCCAGCCGCGTCATGCTGACGCCATGTTTTGCCAGCGGCGTCAGCAGCTCATGCACGGCCCCCGGCGCATTGCGCGTCGACAGCACCAGCGAGGTCTTGTCGCGGCCCGAAGGCGAGACTTCTTCCGCGCCGATCACGGCAAAACGCGTGGTGTTCTTCGGATCGTCTTCGATGTTGCGCGCAAGCAGCTTCAGCCCGTACAGGCTGGCTGCAGTACGGCTGGCGATCGCCGCCGAACGCCGGTCCCTGCTTGCCATCCGTGCCGCTTCAGCATTGCTGACCACCGCAATGCGTTCCGCCTGCGGCAGATTGCGCGACAGCCATTGCTGGCACTGCGCCAGACTCTGGGTATGCGAATAGACTTTGCTGATGCCTTCGCGCCGCGGCGCCAGGCTCATCAGGTTCTGCCGCACCGGCAGCATCACTTCACCGCAGATGCGCGCCGGGGTGTTCAGCAGCAGATCCAGTGTGCGGCCCACCGCGCCTTCGGTGGAATTTTCCACCGGCACCACGCCATAACCGGCGGCACCGGTCTCGACGGCGCGGAATACTTCATCAATCGTGGCATGCGGCTGCGAACCAGTGGCCGCGCCGAAATGCTTGACCACCGCTTCCTGGCTGAAGGTGCCCTCGGGGCCGAGGTAGGCCACCGCCATCTGCTCTTCCAGCGCGCGGCAGGCCGACATGATTTCGGTGAACAGCCGGCCCAGCGCCGCGCCCGACAGCGGCCCCTTGTTCAGTTCACGTACGCGGCGCAGCACCTGCGCTTCACGCTCGGGTTTGTACGCTGCGGCACTGCCCTTGGCCTGCCAGGCCTGCTGTGCAAGTTTTGCGCGCGCAGAAAGCAGTTGCACCAGACGCTCGTCCAGTGCATCGATCTTGCCGCGGATATCCTTCAGCGAATCAGCCATGGACGTCGATCCGTTCACGCATCACGTTCTAGTTTGTCGGCAGATATCTTACCGCGAGCACGCCCTTGATCGCCGCCAGTTCGGCAATCACCGCATCCGGCACCGCGCTGTCGACATCGACCAGGGTATAGGCCAGGTCGCCACGCGATTTGTTCAGCATGTTGTGGATGTTGAGGCCGGCCTTGGCCAGCGCCGTGGAAATCTGTCCGACCATGTTCGGCACGTTGGCATTGGCGATCGCCACGCGCCAGGCCGACTCGCGGTGCATCACCACGTCGGCGAAATTGACCGCGTTGCGGATATTGCCGTGCTCAAGGAAATCGCGCACCTGGTCGGCCACCATCACCGCACAGTTGTCCTCCGCTTCACGCGTCGACGCACCGAGGTGCGGCAAGGCCACCACCAGCGGGTGTCTGAGAAGTTTCTGCGCAGGAAAATCACAAACATAGGTACGCAGGCGCTTTGCGGTCAACGCTTCAAGCACCGCATCGTTGTCGACGATCCCGTCGCGAGAGAAATTAAGCAGCACCGCGCCCTTTTTCAGCAAAGCCGCGCGTTGCGCATTGATCAGATTGCGCGTCGCAGGAACCAGCGGCACATGCAGCGTGATGAAATCGGAAGCCTTCAAAACCTCCTCGATGCTGTGCGCCTTGCGCACCTGCGAGGGCAGGCTCCAGGCCGCGTCAACCGTGATTTCCGGGTCATAGCCGAGGACATCCATGCCGAGCTTGATCGCGGCATCCGCGACCAGGCTGCCGATCTTGCCGAGGCCGATGACGCCCAGCGTGCGCCCCGGCAGCTCAAGGCCCGCAAAGTGCTTCTTGCCGTCCTCAACCTGCTTGTGCAGGGCCTGGTCATCACCCTGCAGCCCGTCAACGAATCGCGCCGCCGGCAGCAGGTTGCGCGCCGCCATCAGCAGCGCGGCGATGACCAGTTCCTTCACCGCGTTGGCGTTTGCGCCGGGCGCATTGAACACCGGCGCTCCGCGCAGGTTCATTTTGTCGACCGGTATGTTGTTGGTGCCCGCACCCGCGCGACCGATGGCCTTGACGCTGGCGGGTATTTCCATCTTGTGCATGTCATGCGAACGCACCAGGATCGCATCAGGCGCGGCGGTGTCGCCGCCCACCTGATAACGCTCCGCCGGGAAGCGCTGCAGGCCGACGCCGGCAATCGAATTCAGCGTCAGGATTTTCAGCGGCTGGCGCGCGGCATCAGCCATGCTTGCGCTCGAATTCGCGCATGCACTGCACCAGCGCCTGCACCCCTTCGACCGGCATCGCGTTGTAAATCGAGGCGCGCATGCCGCCGACCGAGCGGTGCCCTTTGAGCTGGGTCAGGCCGGCCGCTTCGGTCGCCTGCAGGAAAGCCTTGTCGAGATCGGCGCTGCGCAGCGTGAACGGGATGTTCATCAGCGAGCGGTCATCCTTCGCCACCGGCGAGTGGTAAAACTCGGTCTGGTCGAGGTAATCGTACAGCAGCGCGGCCTTGGCACGGTTGACCTTTTCCATCCCGGCCAGCCCCCCCTGCCGCTTCAGCCACTGGAACACCAGGCCAGCCACGTAAATGCCGTAGGTTGACGGCGTATTCGACATCGAATCGTTTTCCGCCTGCACCTTGTAATCGAACACGGTCGGCGTCACCGGCAGCGCCTGGCCCAGCAGGTCCTCGCGTACGATGACGATGGTCACGCCCGCCAGACCGATGTTTTTCTGCGCGCCGGCGTAGATCAGTCCGTAACGCGATACATCCATCGGCCGCGACAGGATGTGCGAGGACATGTCGGCGACCAGCGGCACATTGCCGGTGTCCGGCACCCAGTGGAATTCGACGCCGCCGATGGTTTCATTGGTGGTGACATGAACATAGGCCGCATCCGGATCCAGCTTCCACTGCGACTGTTTCGGCGCATGGCTGTAGCTGTCGGCTTCCGAACTCGCCGCGACATTCACCTTGCAGTATTTCTTCGCATCCGCAATGGCTTTTTTCGACCACTGACCGGTGTTGACGTAATCAGCGCCCGTCCTGCCGCGCAGCAGGTTCATCGGCACCACGGCAAACTGCGCCGAGGCCCCGCCCTGCAAAAACAGCACTTTGTAATTCTTCGGAATGGCCATCAGCTCGCGCAGGTCGGCTTCGGCCTGTGCGTGGATCTCGATGAACTCCTTGCCGCGGTGACTCATCTCCATGACCGACATGCCGCTGCCGTGCCAGTCGAGCATTTCCGCGGCCGCGTGCTGAACACGCGGTTCCGGAAAAGACGCCGGTCCGGCGCTGAAATTGAATACCCTAGCCATGCGCTGGTTTCTTCTGATTCAAAAGTTGAATGATTTCAGGAACCGGTCCGGAAACTTATTCTTCGTCTTCGTCCGTCTCGACGATGGTTTCCATGCCGACCAGGTGCTCGCCCTCGTCCAGATTGATCAGCCGCACGCCCTGGGTCGAACGGCCCTGCTCGCGCACTTCGGCCACGCGGGTCCGGATCAGCACGCCGCCGGTGGTGATCAGCATGATTTCGTCTTCCTTGGTGACCAGCTGCGCGCCCACCAATTTGCCGTTGCGGTCGCTGCCCTGGATCGCGATCATGCCCTGCGTGCCGCGGCCATGACGCGTGTACTCCGCAACCGGCGTACGTTTGCCGTAACCGTTCTCGGTGGCAGTGAGCACGGAGCGGTCTTCGTTGTTGGGCGTCAGCAACGATATAACCTTTTGATTTGATTGAAGTTTCATGCCACGAACGCCGGCTGCCGCACGCCCCATGCCCCGCACTTCGGTTTCGCTGAAGCGCACCGCCTTGCCGGCATCGGAAAACAGCATGATGTCGTGCTTGCCGTCGGTGATCGCAACCCCGATCAGGTAGTCGCCATCATCCAGGTTGACCGCGATGATGCCCTTGGCCATCGGCCGTGAAAAAGCCGACAGCGCGGTCTTTTTCACCGTGCCGGTGGACGTCGCCATGAAGACGAAATGCTCATCGTCAAACTCCTTCACCGGCAGGATCGCGGTGATCTTCTCGTGCTCCATCAGCGGCACGAGGTTGACGATCGGCTTGCCGCGCGAGGCGCGGCTGCCCTGCGGCACCTCATAGACCTTGATCCAGTACACCCGGCCGCGGTTGGAGAAACACAGGATGTAATCGTGGGTGTTGGCGATGAACAGCTTCTCGACGAAATCATCGTCCTTGGTCGTCGTCGCCTGCTTGCCGCGCCCGCCGCGCTTCTGCGCGCGGTAATCCGCCACCGGCTGCGATTTCATGTAGCCGCCATGCGACAGCGTGACCACCACATCCTCAGGCTGGATCAGGTCTTCGGTGCTGAGATCCTGGGTCTTGGTGACGATCTCGCTGCGCCGCTCGTCCCCGTACTGCTTGCGCACTTCCGCCAGTTCGGAGGAAATGATTTTCGTCACCCTCGCCGGCTTGTCGAGGATGTCGAGCAGGTCGGTGATCTTGTCCATCATCTCGCGGTATTCGGCGACGATCTTGTCCTGCTCCAGCGCGGTCAGGCGCTGCAGGCGGAGCTCCAGAATCTGCTGCGCCTGCGCGTCCGAAAGTTTGTAGCCCTTTTTCTGCAGGCCGAATTCACCGGAGAGTCCGTCGGGACGGTAGGAGGCGCCCTCGCCGCGCGACAGCAGGTCCTCAACCAGTTTCGAACGCCAGAAACGCGCCATCAGTTCCTGCTTGGCGTCCGCCGGCGTCGGCGCAGCCTTGATCAGGGCAATGACCTCATCGACATTCGACAGCGCCACCGCCAGGCCTTCCAGCAGATGGCCGCGCTCGCGCGCCTTGCGCAGCTCGAACACCGTGCGGCGGGTCACGACTTCGCGGCGATGCCGCAGGAAGGCCTCGAGGAACTGCTTCAGGTTCAGCACGCGCGGCTGGCCGTCGACCAGCGCCACCATGTTCATGCCGAAACTCTCCTGCATCTGCGTATCTTTCCACAGATTGTTCAGGACAATTTCCGGCACCTCGCCGCGTTTCAGTTCGATGACAGCCCGCATGCCTGACTTGTCCGACTCGTCACGGATGTCAGAGATGCCCTCCAGCTTCTTCTCGCGAACCAGCTCGCCGATTTTCATCAGCAGGTTGGCCTTGTTCACCTGGTACGGCAGCTCGTCAATGACGATGGAAACCCGCCCGCCCTTGTCAGCCTCCTCAAAATGCGTGCGCGCACGCATGATCACGCGGCCGCGGCCGGTGCGGTAACCGTCACGCACGCCCGACACGCCGTAGATGATGCCGGCGGTCGGAAAATCCGGCGCCGGCACGATGCCGATCAGTTCATCAATGGTGATCTCGGGATTTTTCAGCAGCGCCTGGCAGGCATCGACCACTTCACCGAGGTTGTGCGGCGGAATGTTGGTGGCCATGCCCACGGCAATGCCCGAGGAGCCATTGATCAGCAGGTTCGGCACCTTGGTCGGCAGCGTGACTGGCTCTTTTTCCTTGCCGTCGTAGTTGTCGACGAAATCGACCGTTTCCATGTCGATGTCGGCCAGCATGTCGGAGGTGATCTTCTCCAGCCGGCACTCGGTGTAGCGGTAGGCCGCGGCCGAGTCACCGTCGACGGATCCGAAGTTGCCCTGGCCGTCGATCAGCATGTAGCGCATCGAGAAGTTCTGCGCCATGCGCACCAGCGCCTCGTAGGTCGCGCTGTCGCCGTGCGGATGGTATTTACCGAGCACGTCACCGACCACGCGGGCACATTTCACGTAGGGCCGGTTGTAGGCATTGTTCGCCTCGTGCATCGCAAACAGGATGCGGCGGTGCACCGGCTTCAGGCCGTCGCGGACATCGGGCAGCGCACGCCCGACAATCACGCTCATTGCGTAGTCGAGATAGGAGCGGCGCATCTCCTCTTCGAGACTGATATTCAGTGTTTCTTTGGCGAATTGATCCATGGATTCCAGTGCTTGTTTTTATGATCAGCCGCACACTCGGCGCGGCCGTGGTGACGACATTAAAAGGCGCGTTACAAAGCGTGGAATTCTAACATGCTGCAATGCGCGTCACAGCCGCCTGAACAGGCTTGGCGACGCCTCACGCAGCCGTTTGCAGGACCCATGGTCTGCACGCGCAAAGTGGGCATGACGTCAACGACCGACTGATTCACTGATTGATGAATCCAGGACCTCGGCAGCCATCGGCCTGCGCCGGGAATGCAGCTTCGTTTCCCGCCGGCAAAGCCGCCGTAACGGCGCAAAACCCGGGGCCTGGAATGAATGAATTGCCGCCTCGACAGGACCTAATTCCGTGTTCCACAAAGTGAAATGCCGCCCGTCGGGCGCTGAGGCATTTACACAACAGTCCTATGCTTTATTTTTTAAAAACATGCTACTATTCGCGTCAAGGTTTACTCGGATATCGGGGATGTGGTATCTAGTGGCCTCGGGGAGCTTCAAATTTTCCATTTATTTACCGAATATCCGGCACGTCCCTATTTTTCGCAAAACAGGAGGATCAAAAACATGCGTTCAGCACTCAGGATTACCTTTGCAAGCGCCATCGTTGCAGCAGCGCTTGCACCTGCCCTCGTATCGGCGCAGGCCAAGGACGGCTATCTGACGGATACCGCTGGCGGTGTCGTCAAAGCCCCCGGCGCCGGCGTCTGCGTCCGCACCAGCCAATGGACCCCTGCTCTGGCCATCGCGGAATGCGATCCGGATCTGGTGAAAAAACCGGCCCCGCAAAAAGCTGCTGTTGCGCCCCAGAAAGCCGCGCCGCAGAAAGCCAAGCCGGCAGCGAAGCCCAAAAAGCCCGAGATGCTCAACATCGAAGAGAAAATCGAGCTGCAGGGCATGGAGTTCAACAAGGCTGAAATGACCGCGGACAACAAGGCCGATCTCGACAAGTTCATTGCAGACCTGCAAAAAGCCACCAAGGCTCGCGCACCGGTCCAGTTCGGCGCAGTGATCGTCACCGGCCACACCGATCGCATCGGCAGCATGAAATACAACATGAAGCTGTCCGAGAAGCGCGCGATCACGGTGAAGGATTACATCGTGTCCAAAGGCATCGACCAGAAACTGATCTTCTGGGAAGGCAAAGGCCCGAAACAGCCGATCCCGGTAACCAAGTTCTGCGACAACAAGATGAAGCGCAAGCAACTCATCGAGTGTCTGGCCCCGAACCGCCGCGTCACGGTGGAAGTGGTTGGCCGCGCACAGAGCCTGGCCAAGCCGAAAGCCGCCGCGAAAAAGCCGGCAGCCAAGCGCTAACAGTCAGCACCTCACTAAAAGCCCTGCTTCGGCAGGGCTTTTTTTTTGCTCTACAATCTCTTTTTGATTTTTTTGCCCGCCATGCCATCCGCCACTGTCATCGAACCGCGCTGGGTCATCCCGGTGGAACCTGCGTCAACGGTGCTGGAAGCCCATGCCGTGGTCATTGATGGCGACCGCATCGTTGACGTGCTGCCTGCGCCCGCCGCAGCGGCCGCCTATGCCGGCGCAGCGCGCATTCCGCTGCCCGACCATGCGCTGATCCCGGGCCTGATCAACCTCCACACCCATGCGGCGATGACGCTGATGCGCGGCATGGCCGACGACCTGACCCTGATGGACTGGCTGCAGAATCACATCTGGCCGGTGGAGGCGCAGCAGGTCTCGGACGAATTTGTTTACGACGGCACGCTGCTGGCCTGCGCCGAGATGCTGCGCGGCGGCATTACCTGCTTCAACGACATGTATTTTTTCCCGGAAGCGACCGCCCGGGCGGCACTGCAGGCCGGCATGCGCGCCGCCCTCGGCATCATCGCGATTGAGTTCCGTTCCGCCTACGCCAGCGACGCCCAGGACTATCTGGCCAAGGGCATGGCGCTGCGGGACACCCTGCGTGAAGAACCGCTGCTCTCGTTCTGTCTCGCGCCCCATGCGCCGTTCACGGTGTCGGACCAGACCTTCGCGCAGGTCGCAATCTATGCCGGTGAACTGGACATCCCCGTGCACATCCACATCCACGAAACCGCGCAGGAAGTCGCCGACAGCCTGGCGCAGCACGGCGTAAGGCCGCTGTCCCGGCTGGAAAAGGCTGGCCTGCTGGGCCCGGGACTGATTGCCGTGCACGGCGTCCACCTGGATGAGCGGGAAATTGCACTGCTCGCCCGTCATGGCTGTTCGGTGGCGCACTGCCCGTCATCGAACCTCAAGCTGGCCAGCGGCATCGCCCCCATTGCCGGATTGCTGCAGGCCGGGGTCAATGTCGGCCTCGGCACCGACGGCGCCGCCAGCAACAACCGTCTCGACCTGTTCAGCGAAATGCGGCTCGCCGCGCTGCTCGCCAAAGGCAGCAGCGGCGATGCCACCACCCTGCCGGCACACAAGGCGCTGGAATGCGCCACGCTGAACGGCGCGCGGGCGCTGGGCCTGCAGGATCGCACCGGCTCCATCGTGCCGGGAAAACTGGCTGACCTGACCGCAGTCAGGCTGTCCGACAGCGCGCTGTCCCCCTGCTACGATCCGGTTTCACATCTGGTCTATGCCGCCGGTCGCGAGCATGTCAGCGATGTCTGGGTGGCCGGCGAAAGGCGCGTGGCGAACGGCGCACTCACCGGACTCGACGAAACCGCGCTCCGCGCCAAAGCGCGGCAATGGCAGGCCAGGATACGCCCCTCATGAACACCAACGTCGATCCCGCAGAGCTGGAAAAATTCAGCGAACTCGCCCACCGCTGGTGGGATCCCCTGAGCGAATTCCGCCCCCTGCACGAAATCAATCCGCTGCGCCTCGATTACATTGACGGCATTGCGAAGCTGCGCGGCAAGGCCGTGCTTGATGTCGGTTGCGGCGGCGGCATACTGGCCGAAGGCATGGCAGCACGCGGCGCGCAGGTCACCGGCATCGATCTTGCCGACAAGCCGCTGAAAGTCGCGCAGCTGCATTTGCTGGAATCAAAACTGGATGTGAAATACCGCAATGTCGCCGTCGAGGCCCTTGCGCAGGAGGCGCCGCAGAGCTTTGATGTCGTCACCTGCATGGAGATGCTCGAGCATGTACCCGATCCTTCATCGGTGGTGCGCGCCTGCGCAAAACTGCTGAAACCCGGCGGCCATGCTTTTTTTGCAACGCTGAACCGCAATCCGAAGTCCTACCTGTATGCCATCATCGGCGCGGAATATGTACTGAATCTTCTGCCACGCGGCACCCATGACTACGCGCGGTTCATCAAACCCTCCGAGCTCTCGGCCGCCTGCCGCAGTGCGGGTCTGGAAATCAGCGGCATCACCGGCATGACCTACAACCCCTTCAGCAAAATCTACGCGCTTGAAGCGGACACCGGCGTCAACTACATACTCAGCGCACGCGCAGCGCAGCCATGACCGCCGCCGTCCTGTTCGACCTCGACGGCACCTTTGCCGACACCGCTCCGGACCTCGGTCGCGCAGTGAATGCCATGCGCGCGGCCCGCGGCCTGCCGCCGGTGCCGCTGGCGGATACCCGGCGGGTGACCTCGCTGGGCGCGCGCGGCATGCTTGGCGCGGCTTTCGGCATCGGCCCGGACCATGCGGATTACCCCGCCATGCGCGACGAGTTCCTGCGCATTTACGAAAACAACCTCTGCCAGGACACCGTGCTTTTTCCCGGAATGGCCGGGCTGCTGCAGCGGCTCGAGCAGCGCAAAATAATCTGGGGCATCGTCACCAACAAGGCGGAACGTTTCGCCAAACCGCTGATGCAGCAGCTGGGTTACGCCAGCCGGGCGGCATGCATCATCGGCGGCGATACGACCCCGCACATGAAACCGCATCCGGCACCCTTGCTCGCCGCAGCCCGGCTCATCGACACCCCGCCGCAGCAGTGCATTTATGTCGGAGATGATGAACGCGACATCCGTGCCGGCCGCGCAGCCGGCATGCGCACCGTGGCCGTGCGTTATGGCTATCTGAACGGCAGCAGTCCGGAGGAATGGGGCGCAGACCGCCTGGTCGCCACTCCCGGTGAAATAGAAAATTTCATTTAAAATCAAATACTTATATATTACCCTTAATGTTGCGGCCCCATGCGATAATCGCGCACCGCATGGCCGGCTTGAACTCCGCCAATGCGGCGCAATCTGAAGAATACTGGGGGCGACCCGGTTTCGACGTGGGTTACAAAGCAGCACAGGGCATGCCAAGGTCCAGTCACCTTGTAAATCCGCTGGAAATTCTATACACGCCAACGACGAGCGTTATTCTCTCGCCGCCTAATACCGGCGAGACGCTGCACTGACCTGCTGATGGGTCAGGCTCCCGGACAAGGGTAACCTTGCCTGGGAGTGCAGTGTCATTTACATCAGCCTCTCTGCGCGGTCTGGTCGCTTGACCGCGTGGATCCGTCGAAGCGACTGGCCAAGCACCAGCCTGCCGGTTGGCGGGTGCGAGGCGAGACCCAAACAACCAGGCTAAGCATGTAGTCCTGACTGTGGAGGACTTGCGGACGCGGGTTCGATTCCCGCCGCCTCCACCAT
>CAZSIR010000067.1:0-15325 GCA_964606765.1 uncultured Bordetella sp.
TCGACCAACCACAAGGACATCGGCACGATGTACCTGTGGTTCAGCTTCACGATGTTCCTCGTCGGCGGCGTGATGGCGCTGATCATCCGCTCCGAGCTGTTCCAGCCGGGCCTGCAGATCGTCAAGCCCGAGTTTTTCAACTCGATGACCACCTACCACGGCCTGATCATGGTGTTCGGCGCGATCATGCCGGCCTTCGTCGGTTTCGCGAACTGGCTGATCCCGATGCAGATCGGCGCACCGGACATGGCCTTTCCGCGGATGAACAACCTGTCGTTCTGGCTGCTTCCTCCTGCCGCTTTGTTGTTAATCGCCGCGCAATTCGCGCCGGGCGGCGGCGCCGGCGTGGGCTGGACGCTGTATGCCCCGCTGTCGACACAGGCCGGTCCCGCCATGGACCTGACGATTTTTGCGATCCACATCCTCGGCATGTCGTCGATCATGGGGTCGATCAACATCATCACCACCATCCTCAACATGCGCGCGCCGGGGATGACGCTGATGAAAATGCCGCTGTTCTGCTGGACCTGGCTGATCACCGCCTACCTGCTGGTCGCGGTGATGCCGGTGCTGGCCGGCGCGGTGACGATGACGCTGACCGACCGCCACTTCGGCACCCACTTCTTCAATGCCGCCGGCGGCGGCGACCCGGTGCTCTACCAGCATATTTTCTGGTTCTTCGGCCATCCCGAGGTTTACATCATCGCGATTCCCGCCTTCGGCGTGGTGTCACAGGTGATCCCGGCGTTTTCGCGCAAGCCGCTGTTCGGTTATGCCTCGATGGTCTACGCCACGGCGTCGATCGCCATCCTGTCGTTCATGGTCTGGGCGCACCACATGTACACCGCCGGCATGCCGGTGGAGGCGCAGCTCTACTTCATGTATGCAACGGTGCTGATCGCCGTACCCACGGGCGTCAAGGTGTTCAACTGGGTGGCGACGATGTGGAAGGGCGCGCTGTCCTTTGAAACCCCGATGCTGTTCGCGCTGGGTTTCCTCTTCCTGTTCACGCTGGGCGGCTTCACCGGTCTGGTGCTGTCGATTGTTCCGGTCGACATCCAGCTGCATGACACCTATTACGTGGTGGCGCATTTCCATTACGTGATGGTCGCCGGCGCCTTGTTCTCGGCTTTTGCCGGCATCTATTTCTGGCTGCCGAAATGGACCGGCCGCATGTACAACGAGACGCTGGGCAAATGGCACTTCTGGCTGTCGCTGGTGTTTTTCAACGTCACCTTCTTCGTGCAGCATTTCCTCGGCCTGGCCGGCATGCCGCGCCGCATTCCCGACTACGCGCTGCAGTTTGCCGAGTTCAACATGATCTCGTCGATCGGCGCCTTCGGTTTCGGCCTGTCGCAGCTGCTGTTCCTCTACATCGTGATCAAGTGCATCACCAGCGGCGAAAAAGCGGCAGACCGCCAGTGGGACGGCGCCGACAGTCTGGAATGGACGCATCTGCCGTCACCGGCGCCCTGGCACAGCTTCGAAACCCCGCCGGTGGTGAAATAAATTGATGGTGCAGGCCGAAATCAAGCGCAACAACCGGCGCACGGCGGCCCTGCTGTGGGGGATTGTCGCGCTGTTTTTCTTCGGCATCATGGTCAAGTACTACCTGCTGGCCTTATGAAAAGCGAACGCGCCAATCGCCGCATGATGACGCGGCTTTCGATTTTTGCCGTCGCGATGTTCGGTTTCGGTTTTGCGCTGGTGCCGTTTTACGAAAAGATCTGCCAGGTCACCGGGATCAACGACCTGATCAAGCCGGCGGCGGCTGTCGAGAATACCCAGGTCGACAAGTCGCGCTGGGTCACGCTGGAGTTTGACGCCAACACGCGCGGCATGGACTGGAATTTCGAGCCGGTGCAGCGCAGCGTCAAGGTGCATCCGGGCGAAATGATCCAGATCGAATACGATGTGCGCAACAACAGCCAGCGCGCGATGGTGGGCCAGGCCATCGTGAGTTACGGCCCGACGTATGCCGGGCCGCACGTGAAGAAGCTGGAGTGTTTCTGTTTCAAGCAGCAGCCGCTGCAGGCGGGTGAAAGCAAGCGCATGCCGGTGCAGTTTGTCATTGATTCGACGCTGCCCGACAGCGTCAACACCATTACGCTGTCATACACGTTTTTCGAAGTGCAGGGCGCGTCGACGGCTCCGCTAAAAAACGGAGTCCGGAGCTGATGGAAAGCGTGATGGGCGGCAAGCCGCGAAAGGCCACCCTGGCGGAAGTGGTGCGCATGGTGCTTTCGGCTTTTGTCGGCATCCGCAAGCGCGGAGAGCATGAGAAGATTGAGGTAACGCCGGGCCAGGTGATCATTGTCGGACTCATGGCCGGCGCGATTTTTGTGGGAACCATCGTATCTGTGGTGCGCTTCATCATCCTTTGACGGATGCTGATCGGGAAATGACAGAATAAACGCAGGGATTCAGGGAGAAACCAGCATGTCCACTCAAGCGTCCGGCAATTACTACCTGCCGCAACCGTCCAACTGGCCGATCGTTGCCTCGATTGCCATGGCCTTCCTCGGCTTCGGCGCATCGCTGACCGTCAACCACATGCCGCTGGGTTATGCCTTGCTTGGCGTTGGTTTCCTGATCCTGTTTTTCATGTTTGCCGGCTGGTTCACCACCGTGGCCCACGAATCCGAAGGCGGCAAATACAACAAGCAGGTTGACGTCTCTTTCCGCTGGGGCATGGGGTTTTTCATTTTTTCCGAAGTCATGTTTTTCGCCGCGTTTTTCGGCGTGCTGTTTTACATGCGCGTGATTTCAGTCCCTGATCTCGGTTCGCTGATTCACCAGGAGCTGCTGTGGCCCGGATTCAAGGCGGAGTGGCCGGTGACCGGTCCGGGCATCAAGGAAACCTTTTCGCCGATGGGCGCCTGGGGCATTCCGGCGCTGAATACGGCGCTGTTGCTGACTTCCGGCGCGACCCTGACCTGGGCGCACTGGGGGCTTCTGAAAAACAACCGCACCCACCTGATCTGGGGCCTGGTGCTGACCATCGCCCTCGGCATGACTTTTCTCGGTTTCCAGATTTACGAGTATTCGCATGCCTACTCCGAGCTCAACCTGAAGCTGACCATGGGGGCGTATGGCGCCACCTTCTTCATGCTGACGGGTTTCCATGGTTTCCACGTGACGGTCGGAACGATCATGCTGTGGGTGATCCTGTTCCGCAGCGTCGCCGGACATTTCAATGCCGAGAACCATTTCGGCTTCGAGGGCGTGGCCTGGTACTGGCACTTCGTCGACGTGGTCTGGCTGCTGCTGTTTGTGGTGGTCTACTGGCTGTAAGAATCAAGGCGGCGGATCACGCAATCGGGACACTACACCGGAAAGCGTGATTTGCACGGGGAGGGGGTTCCCCTGCTGGGGATTGGGCGCCGCGTGATCGCGGCGTTTTTTTTGGCCCCTGTTCTGTTCTGCGCCGGCAGTGGAACAAGCGCGGCGCAAACGCAGTCAAAGCCTGGTCGTGATCAGGCCCGTGTAAAAACCGATCATCAACAGCAGGAACAGGGTGATCGACAGGGCGATGCGGACGGTCAGCGCCTTTGCCGTGCGCTGGGTGGTGCCGCGATCCTTGATCAGGTAATACAGCGCGGAACCCAGGCTGCCGAGGATGACGATGATGAACAGTATGACGATGATGCGCATGAGGGTTTCAGTTTAACCCAAGGGCCGCGTGGATGTTTTCCGGAAACAGGGCGGCCTGAGCGGGGCCTTTTTCATTATTAATGGGGTTTTCAACGGCAGTGGCGGCGATCAGCTTTGGAGCTTATGAATTCCGCCCGCGGCGCTGGGGCAGCATTGCCGCGGTGGCCGGTATTGCGCTGACGCTGGCGCTCGGGCAGTGGCAGACCGGTCGCGCGCGCTACAAGGAAAACCTGCAGCAACGCCATGACGAGCAGGCGCGCGCCCCGGCGCTGCGCATCAGCGGGGATGTCGTCGGGGGTGACGACATGCTCTACCGCCGCGTCGAAGTGCGTGGTGAATTCCTGCCGCAGCACACGGTGTACGTCGACAACCGCATTCATGACCATCGTCCCGGCTATCACGTGGCCACGCCCCTGCGCATCGCCGGATCGCAGCGTTATGTGCTGGTCAATCGCGGCTGGATTGCCGGCAAGCGCGACCGCAGCCTGCCGCAGGTGAATACGCCGGCCGGTGAGCAGCTGCTGCAGGGGATTGCCGTGCCCTGGAGTGAACGTTATCTCGAACTCTCGACGGAGGTCGCCGAAGGCCGCATCCGCCAGAACCTGGTGCTGGATCGTTACCGGAAGGACAGCGGACTGGATTTGCTGCCGTTTGTGATCCAGCAGGACGGCGCTTCGAACAAGGCGGCGGACGACGGCCTGGTACGTGTCTGGAGCCGGCCTGATCTCGGCCGCAACACGCACCTGGCCTATGCTTTTCAGTGGTATGCCCTGAGCTTCGCCATTCTGATCTATTACCTGGTGACCCATGTCAAGCGACGTTCCGACCCAAAGCCGTAAAACCCTGTGGCTGGTGGCCGCGGTCTGCATTGCGCCGTTCGTGGCCTCCTTCGCCGCCTATTATTTTTACCAGCCTGAGGGCAGGGTGAATTACGGTGAGCTGATGGCTGATAAACAACTGCCGGATGTCGCGCTGAAGCTGGATGACGGCAAGGTGTTTTCCCTTTCACAGTTGCGCGGCAAGTGGCTGTTTGTCACGGTGGATGACGCAAGCTGTGATGCTTATTGCGAGAAAAAGCTCTGGCAAATCCGCCAGGTGCGCAAGACGCAGGGCAAATATCCGGAACGCATTGAACGGCTGTGGCTGGTCACCGGCAAAGGCCGGCCTGCGGCACGGTTAAGCACCGAGTACGAGGGCACCTGGATGGTCAATGCGGAGGGCAGTGCGGTGCTTGGGGCCTTGCCGCACGCCGGCGCACTCCGGGACCATATTTATCTGGTGGACCCGCTGGGCAATCTGGTGCTGCGTTATCCGCGCGATGCCGATCCCAGTCGCATGAAAAAGGACCTCGACCGCCTGCTCAAGGTGTCCCGCATCGGCTGAAATACGTAACTATTTGATTTTATTGAAATTTTAATCATGTTCCGAAAGCTGGTCTGGTTTGCAGTGATTTACACCTTCGTCGTCGTCGTCGTCGGCGCCTATGTGCGCTTGGCCGATGCCGGACTGGGTTGTCCCGACTGGCCCGGCTGTTACGGCGAACTGACGCCGCATCATGCGCAGGACGACATCGCGCGCGCCGTGGCGGAGCAGGGCGGCACGCATGGTCCGGTGTCGCTGGGCAAGGCGTGGAAGGAAATGTTCCATCGCTACATCGCCGGCGGACTCGGCCTGCTGATCCTCGCAATCACCGTCACTGCGTGGGTGAAACGCCATGCGCTGCGGCAGTCGCCGCTTCTGGCCACGGGGCTGCTGTTGCTGATCATGCTGCAGGCGGCACTGGGCATGTGGACGGTGACGCTGCTGCTGAAGCCGGTGATCGTCACGCTGCACCTGCTCGGCGGACTGGCGACGCTGGCCCTGCTGGTGCTGCTGGCCCTGCGCCAGCAGGCGCCGCCCGCCATCACGCCGGTAACAGCAGGGCGCTTGCGGCCATGGGCCTTGCTGGCGCTGCTGGTGGTCATCGCACAGATTGCGCTGGGCGGCTGGGTGTCGACCAACTATGCGGCCCTGGCCTGTGTCGATTTCCCGACCTGCCACAGCGAGTGGTTTCCCCAGATGGATTTCCGCCACGGCTTTCAGCTGATTCGCGAGCTGGGAATGACCGCGGCGGGAACGCATCTCAGTTATGACGCGATTACGGCGATCCACTGGACGCATCGTGTCGGCGCGCTGGTGACGCTGCTTTATGTCGGCGGCTTTGCGCTGGTGCTGGCGCGCAGTGCGGATTTGCGCCGTTACGGCATGGCGCTGCTGTGCGTGCTGCTGGCGCAGGTGACGCTGGGCATCGCCAACATCCTCGGCGGGCTGCCCTTGCTGGTGGCCGCCGGGCACAATGCCGGCGCGGCAATTTTATTGGTGACCATGGTGGTGATAAACTCCGCCCTCCATCCGCGACGAATTTCCTGAGCGAATTTCCAGAGATTGCCGGCTTTTCCGATGTCATCCACCATTGCACCGACCACGCTGAATTCCCGCATCCAGCAGTTCTACGCGCTGACCAAGCCGCGCGTGGTGTCGCTGATCGTGTTTACCGCGGTGATCGGCATGTTCCTCGCCACACCCGGCATGGTGCCGGTGACCATCCTGTTTGCGGCGACGCTGGGCATCGCGCTGGTGGCGGGGGCGGCTGCCGCGGTGAACTGCCTGGTCGAGCAGAAAATCGACGCGCTGATGATGCGCACCCAGGCGCGGCCCCTGCCGCGTGGCCAGATCACTTCGCTGGAAACCCTGATTTTTTCCGGCGTGGTCGGCGGCATCGGCCTGGTGCTGCTGTATCAGTGGGTCAACGCGCTGACCATGTGGCTGACGCTGGCGACCTTTGTCGGTTATGCCGTGATTTACACCGTGATCCTCAAGCCGATGACGCCGCAGAACATCGTGATCGGCGGCGCCTCGGGTGCGATGCCGCCGGTGCTCGGCTGGGCCGCGGTGACGGGAGACGTGACGCCGCAGGCGCTGACGCTGTTCCTGATCATCTTCGCCTGGACGCCGCCGCATTTCTGGGCGCTGGCGCTGTACCGCAAGAACGAATACGCCAAGGCCGGCGTGCCGATGCTGCCGGTGACGCATGGCGACAAGTTTACGCGGCTGCATGTGCTGCTCTACACCATCATCCTGCTTGCCTGCTCGACGCTGCCCTTCGTGACGCGCCTGAGCGGCATGCCCTACCTCGTGTCGGCACTGGCGCTGGGGGCGGTATTCATGGCCTACGCGGTGAAAATCTACACCGATTACAGCGATGAACTGGCGCGGCGCACCTTCCGCTTTTCGATCCTGTATCTGACACTGATTTTTGCCGCGCTGCTGATCGATCATTACCTGCAGCTTTTTATCTGAGCCCCGCCTGATGCCCCGTCTGCAGCGCCTGTCCGCAGTGATCGCCGTCATCGCCGGCCTGATGTTCACGGCGGCCTGCACGGAACAGCCGGAAGCGCCGCGTTTCAAGCTGACCGATGTCACCGGCGCGTCTTTCGGCAGGGACTTCACGCTGACCGACCACAACGGGCAGCGCCGTACGCTGGCCGATTTCAGGGGCAAGGTGGTCACGCTGTTTTTCGGCTTTACGCATTGTCCCGACGTCTGCCCGACCACGCTGGGCGAGATGGCGACGGTGATGAAAGAGCTGGGCAGGGACGCTGACCGCCTGCAGGTGCTGTTCGTGACCGTGGATCCGGCGCGGGATACGGCCGAGGTGCTGAAACGTTATGTGCCCGCTTTCAATCCGTCATTTCTCGGCATGACCGGCAGCGCGGAAGACATCGCGCGTACGGCAAAGGAATTCAAGATCATTTACCAGCGCCAGGATTTGCCCGGCGGCAGTTACAGCATGGATCATTCGGCCGGAACATACATCATGGATGCCGAAGGGCGTCTGCGTCTTTTTGCGCAATATGGCGTCGGTGCGCCGGCCTTGCTGCACGACATACGCCTGCTGCTGAAATAGCAGCCGCTGGCAGGGTGGCGCCGGGAAAGTGTCCGGCCAATAAAAAGCCCCGGCATCGCCGGGGCTTTGTTCTGTAACAAAGTCAGGTAAAAAGCCAGGCAAAAAGCCAGGCTCAGGCGGCGGCCATCATCGCCTTCATCTTCCCCAGCGCCTTGGCTTCAATCTGCCGGATGCGTTCGGCAGAAACGCCGAATTCCGCCGCCAGATCGTGCAGAGTCAGTGCCTGCTTCTCGTTCAGCCAGCGGGCTTCGATGATGCGCCGGCTGCGTGGGTCAAGGCTGGAGAGGGCTTTTTCCAGTCCCTCGCCGCGCAGCCGCGCCGTCTGTTCGGTTTCCAGCAGCTTGCCCGGTTCGGCATCATCCGCCGCAAGATAGGCAATGGGCGCGTACTGCTCGTGTTCGTCGTCACCGGCCGGCTCCAGCGCCATGTCCTGGCCGCCGAGACGGGTTTCCATTTCGATGACTTCCTCGGGTTTGACGCCGAGTTTGCGCGCTACGTCCCGCACTTCCTCCGCGCCCAGTGTGCCGAGGCCAGATTTCATGCTGCGCAGGTTGAAAAACAGCTTGCGCTGCGCTTTGGTGGTGGCGATTTTCACCAGCCGCCAGTTGCGCAGCACGAATTCATGGATTTCGGCGCGGATCCAGTGCATTGCGAACGAAACCAGGCGTACGCCGCGCTCCGGATCAAAGCGTTTGACGGCTTTCATCAGACCGATGTTGCCTTCCTGGATCAGGTCGGCCTGCGGCAGACCGTAGCCGACATAACCGCGTGCAATCGACACCACCAGGCGCAGGTGCGAGAGCACCAGCTGGCGGGCGGCCTCGAGATCGTCATGGTCGCGCAGGCGACGGGCGTACTCGGTCTCCTGCTCCTGGGTGAGCAGGGGAAAGCGGTTCACGGTCTGGATATAACTGTCCAGGCTGCCGGTCGCCGAAATCATCGGTAAGGCAATGGTGTTCATGGTGTTATCCCTCATGGCAGAAGTTTAGCACTCTAGGTTTAAGAGTGCCAATGAAGGCGGGAGTTCCCCGCGAAGGCACACAAAAAAATCAGTAAAATCAAGTATTTATGATGGATTGTAGGCGTGGAGGTGGCGCCGTACCGAGAGCCAGGCGCCGAACCAGCCAAGGACGGCGGCAAACAGCAAGGCGGCCAGACTGTCGCCGCCGGCCAGATGCGCCAGCTGCAGAGGAATTCCATACAGCGCAGACAGGGGCTGCAACTGCTGATTGAATACCAGCAGGGCGATCCAGATCATCAGCCAGGCGGCAACGCCGCCAAGGGCGCCGAGGATGCCGCCGAAGTACAGAAATGGCCGGCGGATCCAGCCATCGGTCGCGCCGATCAGTTTGGCAACTTCGATTTCTTCGCGCTGGGTGAGGATCTGCAGACGGATGGTGTTGAAGGTGATGGCCACCAGCGCCAGCGCCAGCGCCGCCGCCAGCATCAGCACGGCGTAACGGCCGAGTGCCAGCAGGCTGTCGAGGCGTCGCGCCCAGTCGGAATCGACATGCACTTCGGCCACCTTGGGCCAGCGGGCAAAATCACTGCGCATGGTTTCCAGGGCCGTGGCGTCGTGCGCCCTGGCGGTGACAACGAAGGCATCGGGCAGGGGATTGCCGGTCAGCCCGGCCATCACATCGCCCAGTCCGGCACGCGACTTCAGGGTTTCCAGTGCCTGGGCGCGCGGCACAAAACGGAAATCCGCGATGTCGGGCCGGGCTTTCAGCCGCTGCTCGATCGCGCGCGCATCGCCGGCCGCGGCGTCCTGGGCCAGGAACAGGCTGAGTTGCGGCTGCGGCGAGTAATCGCGGGCCAGTCCCTGCAGATTGGCCAGCACGATGTACAAACCCAGCGGCAATGCCAGCGCCGTGCCGATGACCAGGATGTTGAACAGGCTGGCCAGCGGAGTGCCGGCGAGCCGCGACAGCGTGATTGCACAGGCGCGGCGATGGGCGGCGAACCAGGTTTTCATGACACGATCCTGCCGCCGCGGATTTCGATCGAACGCGGCTGCAACCGGGCTGCAAGCTGCATGTCGTGGGTGGCCAGCACCACGGTCACGCCGACCTGGTTGAAATCACGGAACAGGTCGCCGATGCCGGCCGCATAATCGGCATCGAGGTTGCCGGTGGGTTCATCGGCGAGCAGGATCGACGGACGGTGCACGATGGCGCGCGCGATGCACAGCCGCTGCTGCTCGCCGCCGGAGAGCGTGATCGGACGCGCCTTCTCCTTGTGCAGCAGCCCGACCTTGTCCAGCGCAGCACGTGCACGGCCGGCGCCTTCACGGCGGTCGAAGCCGGTGATGTCCAGCGGCAGCATCACGTTGTCGAACACGCTGCGGTCGAACAGCAGCTTGTGGTCCTGGAATACCAGGCCGAAATTGCGCCGCAGAAAGGGTATGCCCCGGGAGCGCAGCGCGCCGATGTTCTGGCCGTTGACGATGACGGAGCCGGAAGTCGGCCGCTCGATGGCCGCCATCAGTTTCAGCAGCGTGCTTTTTCCGGCGCCGGAGTGGCCGGTGATGAACACCATTTCACCGGCGGCGATGTTCATCGTGATGTCCGCCAGCGCCTCGTGCCCGCCGGCGTATCGCTTGAAAACCTTGCTGAGGACGATGTCGGTCACGCGACGCCGGTTACTGATCAAGCAGTGCGGAGGCGAACTCTTCCGCCACGAACGGCCGCAGGTCATCCAGCCCTTCACCGACGCCGACAAAGCGCACGGGAACCGGCCTGGCGCCGCCGCGGCTGTGCGCAATCGCGGCGATGACGCCGCCGCGGGCGGTGCCGTCGAGCTTGGTCAGGGTCAGTCCGGTGACGCCGATGGCGGCATCAAACGCGGCGAGCTGCGCCAGCGCGTTCTGACCGGTATTGGCGTCCAGCACCAGCATCACTTCGTGCGGTGCGCCGGGCATGGCCTTGGCAATCACGCGTTTGACCTTGCTGATTTCCTCCATCAGGTGCAGCTGGGTCGGCAGGCGGCCTGCGGTGTCGGCCAGCACAATGTCGATATTGCGCGCCTTTGCGGCGTTGATGGCGTCGAAAATCACCGCTGCGGCATCTCCGGAAGCCTGTGAAATGACCGTCACGTTGTTGCGATCACCCCAGGCGACGAGCTGCTCGCGCGCGGCAGCGCGGAAGGTGTCGCCGGCGGCGAGCAGGACCGATTTGCCCTGGGCCTGGAAAAAATGCGCGAGTTTGCCGATGGAAGTGGTTTTTCCGGCGCCATTGACCCCCGCCAGCATGATGACGAAGGGTTTGTGGCTGCCGGTGTCCAGCGGCTGCGCGGCATTTTGCAGCAGGCCGGCCAGCGTTTCGCGCAATGCCGCGCGCAGTTGTTCCGCTTCACTGTAACGTTCCCGCCGCGCGCGGGCGCGCAGCGCGTCCAGCAGCTGCGCCGTGGCCGGGACGCCGACATCGGCGGTCAGCAGCACGGTTTCCAGTTCCTCATAAAATGTTTCATCCAGCTTGCGGCCTGTCCTGAACAGGCCGCCGAGACGCCCGCCGAGCTGGGCGCGGCTCTTGCTGAGCCCCTGCTGCAGGCGGGCAAACCAGCCCGTGGCAGCGGCGGGAGAATCGGCGGGGTCGCGGTCTTTGCGGAAACCAAACATGAAAGCGGTGGTCTGACCCGGGCAACGCGTCTGTCACGCCGCACGAAGATCAAGAGTAAGTTAAGGGCGGGAAGCAAGGGTTGGATTGGTTACAATTCTAACAGGGCAGCAAAAATCCCAGACGGGTTTCCCCGATATCCAGGCTGTTCGCGGGGGCAGGGCCGGGGACGGCCCGGCCGGACTGCGGGAAATGTCGCGCCGTTCCATCGATTCCACTGAAAACTGAAGAGAGATGATGAACCCACTGATACGCGCATGGTCCGGATTTGCCGGCACCCTCATCTGCAGCTGCATGTTGCTGAGCGGTGCGACCCAGGCCGCCCAGCCCGCCGACGAGGTTGCGGTGCGAGAACTGGCGAACGGGCTGCGCGTGATCGTGAAACCCGACCGGCGTGCACCGGTGGTGGTCAGCATGGTGTGGTACCGCATTGGCAGCGTGGATGAAAAGAACGGCTACACCGGCATCGCACATGTGCTGGAACACATGATGTTCAAGGGCACCAAGACCGTGGCGCCGGGTGATTTTTCCCGGCTGATTGCGGCGGCCGGCGGCCGCGAAAATGCCTTTACCAGCCGCGATTACACCGGTTATTTCCAGACGCTGCAAAAATCGGCGCTGCCGCTGTCGTTCAGGCTCGAGGCCGACCGCATGGCCAACCTGGTGCTGTCACCCGAGGAATTCGCCAAGGAGCTCAAGGTGGTGATGGAGGAGCGGCGCCTGCGTACCGATGATCAACCGCAATCCGTGCTGTACGAGCGCTTGATGGCCACCGCGCTGACCGCGCATCCCTACCGCAAACCCGTCATCGGCTGGATGAGCGACCTTGAAAACCTGACCCTTGCCGACACCCGCGCTTTCTACGATGCCTGGTATGCCCCGAACAATGCCACGGTCGTGGTGGTCGGGGATGTGGTGCCGGAGGAGGTCTTCAAGCTGGCACAACAGCATTTCGGCGCGATCCCGCGCAAGACGCTGCCGCCGCGCAAGCCCCAGATGGAACCGCCGCAGCTGGGACTGAAAAGGCTCACGGTCAAGGTGCCGGCGGAACAGCCGCAGGTGTTGATGGCATACCGCGTGCCGGGGCTGGAAAAGCCGGCCACAGACTGGGAGCCCTATGCCTTCGACATGCTGGAAAGCATACTCAGCGGCAATGATGCCGCGCGCCTGCCCCGGCAGCTGGTGAAAACGGAACGTATTGCCGCGAGCGCCGGCGCGAATTATGACGGCGTTGGCCGCGGGCCGTCCTTTTTCCTGCTCAGCGGCACGCCGACGGCGGGCCACAGCGCGGAGCAGATCGAGCAGGGCCTGCGCCGCGAACTGAAGCGCGTGATTGAAGAGGGCGTGACCGAGGAGGAACTGAACCGGGTCAAGGCGCAGGTGATTGCCGCCCAGGTGTACCAGCGCGATTCAATGTTTTTCCAGGCGCGTCAGATCGGTTCCATGGAAACGATCGGGTTTTCCTACCGTGACCTGGATCTGTACATCGAAAAACTGAAGCAGGTGACAGCGGAGCAGGTGAAGGCGGTGGCGGGGAAATACCTGGTGGATGACAGCCTCACCATTGCCTACCTTGATCCGCAGCCGCTGGAAGGCGCGCCGCGCCGCACCGCGCCCACGGGAGCACGTCATGCCAACTGAATTGCGGAATAATCTGCTGCGTTTCGTCATCGCAGTTTTGCTGTGCGGGGCCCAGCAGGCGTTTGCGATATTGCCGATCGAGCAGTGGCAGACGACGATGGGGGCCAGGGTCTATTTTGTCGCCAACCGCAGCCTGCCGATGCTCGATGTTTCCGTCGATTTTCCGGCGGGATCCGCATACGACAGCGCGGAAAAATCCGGTGTGGCTGCGATGGCCAACGGACTGCTGCGCCTCGGTGCCGACGGGCTGGGTGAGGACGATATTGCCCGCCGCTTCGCCGATGTCGGGGCCGCCCTGAACGGGCGTTTTGACGCCGACCGTGCCGGTTTGTCGCTGCGCACGCTGTCGGATCCGCGCCAGCGCGAACCGGCGCTTGCTTTGCTGACCGGCATACTGCGCGCGCCTGAATTTCCCGCGGCAGTGGTCGAGCGTGAAAAAATCCGCCAGATCGGCGCCCTCAAGGAGGCTGACCTCAAGCCGGACAGCCAGGCGGCGCGGATTTTTTCGCGGCTGGTGTTCCGCGCGCATCCCTATGCGCTGCGTTCCGTCGGTGATCCGGACACCGTGGCCACCATCACGCGTGAAGATTTGCGCGGGTTTTATCAGCGGCATTATGTCGCCGGGCGCGCAGTGGTGGCCATCATGGGCGATGTTTCGCGCGCCGAAGCCGAGGCGATCGCCGAGCGGCTGACGAGCGGACTGCCGCGCGCCAGCGGGGCCGCGGCAACATTGCCGCCGGTGCCGCCGCTGCAGGCGGCCGTCACGCGCGTGGTTGCGCATCCGGCGACCCAGAGCCACATCCTGATCGGCGCGCCCGGGATCCGCCGCGGTGATCCGGATTATTTCCCCCTCTTCGTCGGCAATCACATCCTCGGCGGCGGCGGTTTTGTGTCGCGCATCAACGAGGAGGTCCGGCAGAAACGCGGCCTCGCCTATTCGGCATATAGTTATTTTTCGCCGCAGCAGGCTGCCGGGCCGTTCGTCATCGGCATGCAGACGCGCCGTGACCAGGCGGAAGAGGCGCTCGCCGTGGTGCGCAAAACGCTGGGCGAATTCATCAGCAACGGGCCGACCGCAAAAGAACTGGAGGCGGCGAAGCAGAACATCGTCGGCGGTTTTCCGATGCGCATTGACAGCAATCGCAAGATTCATGAATACCTCGCGGTGATCGGCTTTTACGGTCTTCCCGTGAACTATCTGGAGGAATTCATCGGCAACGTCGAACGGGTCACGGTCGCCGACATCAGGGCGGCATTCGCGCGCCATGTCGATCCCGGCAAACTGGTGACCGTGGTGGTGGGGGCCGACAAGGACCAGACGGTGACGGCCGCCGCGCGCTGAGCGCGGCCGCCGCAATGGCCATGAGCCGCGGTGCAGCCGGCAGGAGCGGTGAAGTGCGCATCATCGGCGGCGCCTGGCGCAGCCGCCGCATCCGTTTTGCCGGCCGCCCGGATCTGCGTCCGACGCCTGACCGGGTGCGCGAAACGCTCTTCAACTGGCTGGGCCAGGATCTCACCGGGCGCGACTGCCTGGATCTGTTTGCCGGCAGCGGCGCGCTGGGTTTCGAGGCGGCATCACGCGGCGCGCGGCGGGTCACGATGGTCGAGAGCGACAGGGCCGCGTGGCAGGCCCTGCAGGCCAATCGCGAAACACTGGCAGCGACGGCCGTGACCGTGATGCACGCCGATGCGCTAGAATTCCTCAGGCACCATCAGGATTGTTATCACGTGGTGTTTCTGGATCCGCCGTTTGCCTCTGATCACTGGACGCAGCTGCTGGCCGGGTTGTCGCGCCTTATGCATGCCGGGGGCCTGGTTTATTGTGAAAGCGCACGGGCATTGGCGGCAGCGGACGGGTGGCAGGTGGTCAAAAGCGGGCGCGCCGGACAGGTCAGCCATCAACTGTTGAAACGGGCAGGACATGAATAAAAAAGCGGTGTACCCCGGAACCTTTGATCCGATGACACGCGGTCATGAGGACCTTGTGCGCCGCGCCGCCGGGCTGTTCGATCATGTCGTGCTGGCGGTAGCCGACAGCAAGACCAAAAAGCCGCTGTTCACGCTGGCGGAACGCCTCGACATGGCGCGTGAAGCCCTGAGTGATGTCAAGAACGTCACCATCGAAGGATTTTCCGGACTGCTGATGCAGTTCGTACGCGAACAGGACGCGCGGGTCGTGCTGCGCGGCGTGCGTGCGGTGTCCGATTTTGACTACGAATTCCAGCTCGCGGGCATGAACCGCAAAATGCATCCTGAAGTCGAGACCGTGTTCATGACCCCGGGCGAGGAATACATGTTCTTGTCGGCGACGCTGGTGCGCGAGATTTCGGTGATGGGCGGTGACGTGTCCAAGTTCGTGTCACCGGTGGTCGCCGGCCGCCTCAAAGCCAAGATCAAGACGCTCGGAGGCTGATGTGGCGCTGATGATCACCGACGAGTGCATCAACTGCGACGTCTGCGAACCCGAATG
>CAZSIR010000068.1:0-15259 GCA_964606765.1 uncultured Bordetella sp.
CCGGTCCGATGGCAATCGCCCCGGCGCTGCGCTGCACGGCCTTGTAGGTGTTGTTGCCCGTGTTCAGGTCCGGGAAAATCAGCACGGTCGCCTTGCCTGCCACCGGAGAGTCCGGCATCTTCGCTGCCGCCACGGTCGGGTCGACCGCGGCGTCATATTGAATCGGTCCTTCCACCAGCAGCTCGGGTGCGCGATCACGAACCAACTCGGTCGCCGCCCTGACCTTGTCGACACCCGCGCCGCTGCCCGACTCGCCGGTGGAGTAGGACAGCATGGCCACTCGCGGCTCGATCCCGAACTGCGCGGCCGTCTGGGCCGAGCTGATCGCGATATCGGCGAGCTGCTCAGCCGTCGGATCCGGCACGATCGCACAGTCTCCGTAGGCCAGGACCCTGTCCGCCAGGCACATGAAAAAGATGCTCGACACCGTGGAAACCCCCGGTTGGGTCTTGATGATCTCGAAGGCGGGACGCACGGTGTGCGCGGTGGTGTGTGCGGCGCCGGACACCATGCCGAAGATCGCCGAAATAGAGCCCACGCCGAATCCGAACGCGATGAAGTTCATCCTGCGCGAGCCGCTGACCTGGGGCATCACGCGTTCCTTCGACAGCGCGGCCCAGGCGGTGGGGGATGTGCTGGCGATGAAGTTGTTCGACATCGGGCATGTGACCAATGTGTTCTACGTCGACCACTGGATCACCGTGACCCAGGACGGCGGCGCCGACTGGGACGAGCTCAAGCGCGAACTGGCGGTGCCGATCCGCGAAGCCCCTTCCGCCGACGCCAATTCGGAAAAATTCGCGGCGCAGTCCGGCGAGGCCATGGATCTTGAAAAACTGGGCCCGGCAGACCGCGAGCGTCTCGACAGGATCAACGACATTCTGGATGAGCAGATCCGTCCCTATCTGCAGAACGACGGCGGGGATCTCTATGTGGTGGGACTGGAAGGCAACAAACTCTCGGTTCATTACCAGGGCGCCTGCGGCAGCTGTCCCAGTTCGCTGTCTGGCACGCTGGCCGGCATTGAAAACCTGGTGCGCCAGATCGAGCCCGACATGGAAGTGGTGGCTGTTTAATGGCGGACTGGTGCAGGGTGGCCGCAGCCGGGGAAATTGCGCCCGGCACATGCAAGGTGGCGGATGTCGACGGCACCGCGGTCGCGGTTTTCAATATTGACGGTGAGTTTTTTGCGATCGAGGATGTCTGCACCCACGACGGCGGCGAACTCGCCAGCGGCGTGCTCGAAGGGGACCAGATCGTCTGTCCTCGCCACGGCGCGCGCTTCTGCGTGCGCACCGGCGACGCCTTGTCGGCGCCGGCCTACGAGCCGACGGCAAAATTTCCGGTCCGCATCGAAAATGGTGCGGTGCAGGTCAAGGATGACCGCTGGGACTGAAAAGACAGTGATGGGCGCGGAGCGATGAGTGCGGAACTGAACAACGGAATCACGCCGCGGGCTTTTTTCTCCGCGCTCATCACGCATCCTTCGGCACGGCCCTTGTAGTGGATACCCTGACCCACGCGCTGTCCGGCGCGCTGCTGGCGCGAGCCACCGCGGGCATTGAAAAGCCCGCACTGCCGCTCGGCCGCCGCATGGCCATCGGCGCACTGGTCGCGGCATTTCCCGACATCGATGTGGTCGCGTCGTGGATTTCCCCGCTGTCCTATCTGTACCATCATCGCGGCGTCACCCATTCGCTGGCGATGCTGCCCCTGTGGACCGTGCTGCTGGCGTGGATTCTGGCCTTGATCTGGCGCGGCGGCCCCGGCTGGAAAACCTACGTCCCGGTCGTTGCGATGTCACTGGCGGCGCATATCGCCGGCGACTGGATCACCACTTTCGGCACCATGATCTTCGCGCCGTTCTCGGACGACCGCTACGGCATCGGCACCACCTTCATCATCGACCTGTGGTTCTCCGGCATCATCATCGCGGGGCTGCTGCTGTCATTGGTGTGGAGGCGTTCGCGCCTGCCGGCGGTGGCGGGACTGGTTGTGCTGGTGGGGTATGTGGTGCTGCAATCCGTACTGCTGCAGCGGGCCGTCGATTTCGGCGAGCGCTATGCGGCTTCGGAGCACATCGAAAAGGCAAGGGTCACCGCGATGCCGCGGCCGGTGTCGCCCTTCAACTGGATGGTCGTGGTCGAGAACGAGCGCGGTTACCACTACAGCCATATCAACCTGATCCGCAGCCAGGTGCTGCAGGCAGCGGACAATGCCGGATTCATCGCGAAGCTCGATGCCGTGTATCGTCCGCTGGACCAGGCGATCTGGGAAATCGATCTGCGCTTCGGCGATGCCGGGCAGAGTGCCGCGGTGCGTGCCGCATTCGATGACCCGCAGTTTGCATTTTTCCGCTGGTTCGCGGCCTATCCTGCGCTGCATCGCATCGACAGCGAAGCTGCCTCCCTGTGCATCTGGTTCAAGGACCTGCGGTTCCTGACGCCGGGTCGTGACGGATTCCCTTTCATCTACGGCATGTGCAGCGAGGGCCCGGCTGCAATGCATCCTTTCGGCCTCAACGGCGACCAGCGCTTCCCGGTCTACTGAACGCACGTTTCCGGTGCGGTGGAATGGCCCGCGCACAGCGGCGATGCAGTTTTCCGGTTGAACAGTCCTGCTGCGCCGGATCTGCGGGTGGCATTCAATTTGCTAGTTGTTGCTGCGTAATCCCGTAGCGCCTTCATGGGGAGGGGCATGAAGGTCTGACTCATCTTTCAAGGAGATGCAGACCATGATCAATGCCGGATTTGTCGACTTCCTCTTTACAGGTGCCGCCATCCTGCCCCAGATCCTTTTGTTCACCGGCTATATCGGCCCTGCGTTGCTGCTGTTCATTCCGCTGCTGGTGGCGGCCTGCCTGATCAGCATGTACCAGCAGGAAGTCAAACCGGAGGAAAAGGCGGAAGCCGGGGATACGGCGGAGGCGGAACTGCCGCTGAATACCGTCGGTCAATGAGGCTGGGCGGTAAAATCAATATAAGTATTTGATTTTATTAATTAATTTAGTTCTGCCGAGAGCAGGAACAGCAGCCCGTCCAGCCCCGAGTGATTCAGGGCATAGGTGGTTTTTTCACGCACCACCGGTTTGGCGCGGTAGGCCACGCTGACGCCGCACGCCGCCATGAATTTCAGATCGTTCGCACCGTCGCCGATGCCGGCAATCTGATCGCGTCCAATGCCGAGTTCCCCGGCGACGCGCAGCAGCGTGCTGCGTTTCATGTCGGCGTTGACGATGTCGCCGATGACCTTGCCGCTAAGCTTGCCGTCAATGATCTCCAGCACGTTGGCGTGCGTGTAATCAAGCTTGATGCGCGGCTTGAGCCGGTCCGTCATGTAAGTGAAGCCGCCGGAAACCAGCAGCGTCCTGATGCCGGCCGCGCGTATTCGTTCCAGCATGGTTTCAGCGCCCGGCGAGAACCGGAGCCGCTCGTCGTAGACGCGCTGCAAAGCGCTCTCATCCAGGCCTTTCAGCAGCCCCAGCCGTTCGCGCAGGCTCTGGTCGTATTCGATTTCACCGCGCATCGCGCGTTCGGTGATTTTCGCCACCTCGGACTTGATGCCGGTCATGTCGGCCAGTTCGTCGATGGTTTCCATGGTGATCAGCGTCGAGTCCATGTCCATCACCAGCAGCCGGAAGTCGGTGAGCCGACGGCCTTCGGGCACGAAGCCGTGGTCGAGTTTCGATGCGGCACAGTGTTCGCTGATGCCCGGCGCGGGCCGGGCATTGCACAGGCGGAATGCGGTATCGGCGAGACGTTCGATGGCGCCGGCGCCGGAGAGTTTGGCGAGTTCCTTGAGGTCGCGGGTTTCGATGTCCGCGCCCTGAATCACGAGATGCATGGCGGCTTCCGGAAAAGAGCCGCGATTATAGCGGAGGCTGCCCGCGCAACCGGTTCAGGGATTGATGATCCAGGCGGCGATTTTGCGCACGACATCGCCTTCAATGCCGTTGAAGCCGTGATAGGCGCGCGCCTGGCAGGGATCGCCGATGCTGGTGCCGCCATCGAAGGTCAGGAGTTCCTTGCGCGCGCTGGCACTGAGGCGCTCCATCAGCCGCGGCACATCGCTGTAGAGGCAGACACGGCAGCCGTCTTCGCGATGGTGTGCGACCAGTACGGGAATGCGGATGCGGTCCAGCGCCATTTCCGGCACGGCGCGGCTGCGCGGGTCGCTGACCACGGTGGAGGTGAGCACGATGCCGTCAGGACCGCCGTCTGCCGGCGGCAGGCGCGTCGCGACATGGGCGACGGACTGAGTGCCGCGGCTGGTGCCTACGAGCCAGACGGGGATTTTTGATTGCTGGCGCAGCCAGGCGATCACCGCCCTGACGTCGCTGACATGCTCATCGGTCTGGCGGGAACCGGACAAATAGGGATGCGACTGTTTGTCGGAGGGCGCATCGATGACCACCGTGGTCAGTCCCTGCTCGACAAACTGCTGCCGCGTCCGCACCAGAAAATTACCCGCGAGTTTCGGAATGCGGCCATCCGCTTCCAGCGTCAGGCCGCCGTCGCCGCCGGCGAAGAGGATCACCGCAGCCTTCGGTTTCTCCGGCGTGATGACGAGGATGCGCTGGGTGACGCCGGGGCGCGAGGGCACATCAAGCACCTGCGGCGATTGCGCGTGTACGGCTGATGCGGCGATCAACAGCAGCGCGAACCCTGTCACGGCGGATCTCATGCCGGGCGCGGCGCAAACGCGATGATGGCCATGCCGCCTATTGCGACGGCGGCGCCGGTCAGGTCCCACAGGGTCGGGCGGATGCCGTCGACCGCCCACAGCCAGAGGATGGCGACGGCAACATAGACGCCGCCGTACGCGGCATAGACCCGGCCGGCTGCTGCGGGGTGCAGGGACAGCAGCCAGACAAACAAAGCCAGCGACGCTGCGGCGGGCGCCAGCACCCACAGCGGTGCGCTCTTGTTGAGCCATAACCAGGGCAGGTAACAGCCGACAATTTCGGCGAGGGCGGTGACAACGAACAGCGTCAGCGTCTTGAGTTCAAACATCGGATGGCTCGCGACGGCATTGATAGATGACTTCATAGGCTTTTTCCGCCACGCCGTCGTCCATCAGGCAGCCGACGGCCTCGACGAAATCGCGCGGCGCCTCGGCAATCAGCAGGTCGGTGACCCAGGCATGCACCACGCCCTGGCGCTGCGCATCGGGCATCGCCAGCAGGCGCTGCAGCGTGGCATTGATCTGCGGATCATCGCAGGCGGCCTTGAGCAGGCCGACAAAACCCTCGATGTCGGCGACGGAGCGGGGTGCGGGATTGATCATGACGGCATTGTAGTCGCAGCGAAGACGCCCGGAAGTCGCATCATATCTATTTGATTTTATTGATAAAAAATATCGCTTATAATGCGCGCCTCAAAACGCTCGCTGCATCCTGCGTGGGCGACGCAACAGGTTTCCGATGAGCATCGACAAAGAAGTCCAGCGGCGACGCACCTTCGCCATCATTTCGCATCCGGACGCGGGCAAGACCACGCTGACTGAAAAGCTGCTGCTGTTCGCCGGCGCGATCCACATCGCCGGCAGCGTGAAGTCGCGCAAGGCTTCGCGCTACGCGACCTCGGACTGGATGGAAATCGAAAAGCAGCGCGGCATTTCGGTGGCGAGCTCGGTGATGCAGATGGAATACCGTGACTGCGTGATCAATCTGCTGGATACGCCCGGCCACCGCGATTTCTCCGAAGATACCTACCGCGTGCTGACGGCCGTTGATGCCGCGCTGATGGTGATCGATGCCGCCAACGGCATCGAGCCGCAGACGCTGCGCCTGCTGCAAGTCTGCCGCGCGCAGAATACGCCGGTCATCACCTTCATCAACAAGATGGACCGCGAGGTGCGCGAGCCGACCGATCTCGTCGATGAAATCGAACGCACGCTGGGCATGCCCGTTGTGCCCTGCACCTGGCCGGTGGGCATGGGCAAGCAGTTCAAGGGCGTGTTCGACCTGCGCAATGATCGCATGCGGGTGTTCACGGCCGGTGAAGACCGCGTCGGCGACAACGATGATGAAATCATCGCCGGCATCGACAATCCGGAAATCACCGCACGTTACGGCGATACCTTCGCCCATGCGCGCCAGGAAATCGAACTGGTGCAGGGGGTGTCACCGGTGTATGACCGCGGGGAATTTCTCGCTGGCAAACAGACCCCGCTGTTCTTCGGTTCGGCGATCAACAACTTTGGCGTGCAGGAAGTGCTGGACGCCGTGATCGATTTCGCTTCGCCGCCGCGGCCGCACCAGGCGCTGCAGCGCGCGGTGGAGCCGGTGGAGCCGAAATTTTCCGGCGTCGTGTTCAAGATCCAGGCCAACATGGACCCGGGCCATCGCGACCGCGTCGCCTTCATTCGCGTCTGTTCCGGCCGCTTCGAGCGCAGCATGCGGCTGAAAAACTGCCGTACCGACAAATTTTTCCGGCCGAGCAGCGTGGTGTCCTTCCTATCGCAGCGCCGCGACCAGGTCGAGGACGCCTATGCCGGCGACATCATCGGCATTCCCAACCACGGCGTTCTGCAGCTGGGCGACACGCTGACCGAAGGCGAAGACCTGCAGTTCACCGGGCTGCCGTTTTTTGCGCCGGAACTGTTCCAGACCGTCGAGGTCGCGGATCCGCTGCGCAGCAAGCAACTGCGCACCGGGCTGGCACAGCTGGGCGAAGAGGGCGCGATCCAGGTGTTCAAGCCGGTGGCGGGTACGCTGCTGTTGCTCGGCGCCGTCGGCCAGCTGCAGTTCGAGGTGGTTGCGCACCGCCTGAAGCACGAATACGGCTGCGAAGCGCGGTTGGCACCGGCGCGTTATGTCGCGGCGCGCTGGGTGACCTGCGATGAGGATCGCGAACTGCAGCGCTTCATCGACGCCAATTCGCACCGCGTCGCACACGATGCAGTGGGCGCGCCGGCATTCCTGGCATCAAACTCGATTGAAATCGACGTGGCTGCCGAGCAGTGGCCGAAAATCAGGTTCCATGCGCTGCGCGAGCACGCCGGTCTGATTTTCCATTCCAACGCGGCAGTCTGAATCAGTTGCGGCTGACTTCAGCGGCCCAGCGCGCGATTTCGTCAACGGAATCCCGCGGCGCATTGCGGTGGTCGGAGTCGGGCTCGTACAGGCGCTTCTGCGGATGGTCGGGCAGGGCGTTGAACATGGATTGCTTTGCGCGCAGCAGCGCCGGGTAATCACTGGTCGGCGCCACGTGCAGCACGGGCAGCGTTTTCGGCAGCGCCGTCGATGATTTTTCCTGGTTCATTGCGCCGTCCGGATCAAACCAGCTGAAATAAACCGCGGCGGTGGTGCGAACGCTCCAGTTCCCGCGGCCGCCTTCGAATTCGTCGAATTCCCCCATTTCATTGCCCTTGCCATCGCTGACCAGGCTGCGCGCCCGGGAGACCGAGCTGCCGACCTGCTGCCGGTAGAAACGCGTGGAGACATCGCCGCCCGGGGCGATGATGATCAGGCCGTCCGGTGCCTGTTTGACAGCGTAATGGAGGGCGAACACCGCGCCCTGGCTGTGGCCTGCGACAAAAATCTTTTTCGCGCCTTTACCGCGCAGATCCTTGATCGCAGCCGAGACTTCATTGACGGCAGCCGCGACCTCGACATCGTACTTGCGGTCGCGTGACCACGGCATCTGCAGGTTGGCGACCAGAAAACCTTTTTGTGTGAGGCCATCGGCCAGCGGTCGCACCAGGCCATCCGGCATTCCACCCTTGCCGTGCATGATGACGATGCCGATGGCAGGCGCTGCAGGCTGGGCCGGCGCGGCCCATGGCAGCGCGGCAGCTGCAACAAGCAGAGCGGATCGCAGAAAGCGCATGATCAACAGTCGCATGACAGTCCTCCCGGGGGATTCCAGTCTAGCGCAAGTGCACGGCCGGGCGGTGAGGCCGTTTTTTTACGCGGGCGTGTAGATCACGATCAGGGCACGCGCATCGGCACCGAGTCCGCGGCCGCGGTGGGGGATGCGGGATTCGAAATACAGGCTGTCGCCGGTCTCGAGCACCCATTTTTTTGATTCGCCGTCGATGGTCATTTCCCATTCGACCCGGCCGCTGAGGATGAAGAGGAATTCCTCGCCTTCGTGTTCGAAGTGCACGTCCTTGCTGATGTCCGTCGGGAACGAGAACAGGAAGGGCTCCATGTGCTTGTGCCGTTTTTTGTGGGCAAGGCTGATGTAGTCATAACCGAAGGCGCTGGCCCCGCGCACTGCCGGCTGACGTTCATTGACGCGCACGATGCTGGCCGCGTCTTCGTAGCCATCCCCGCCGGCCTTGAGGAACTCGGTGACTTCGACCTTCAGTGCATGGGCGATCTTCACCAGCGTGCCGATCGGCGGCACGATGTGTCCGTTCTCGATTTTCGACACATAGCCTTTGGTCACGCCGATGGCTTCGGCGAGCTGTTCCTGGGTCAGGCTGTGGCCGCCGCGCAGGGCGGCGATGCGGGTGCCGATATAACGCTCGATGTCCGTGGCGGAAACGGTGGTGGCGGGTGTGGTGGCCATGCGGTTCAGTGGACGAGGGTGGGCAGATGTTTGCGGTTGGCAGCTCGGGCAGCGGTGTATTCCATGATGCGCGCCGTCTGGGCGGCCACATCCGCGCCCAGCAGGCGTTCGAGCAGGTGGAGCGTGAGGTCGATGCACAGTGTAACGCCGCCGCCGGTGACCAGCTTGCCGGTGTCGGCCAGCAGCGCGGCCTGTGCATCGATCTGCGGATAATCGCGTTGCATCCGCAGCAGCGGCGGCACTTCCTTGCCTTCGACGACTTCCTTTTTGGTGGTGGCCGTGTGCCCGTCGAGCACGCCACTGGCCGCGAGGATCATGCCGCCGGTACAGACCGAGGCGAGCAGGGCATCACTACGCGCAATGTTGCGCAGGTAGTCCAGCGTCGGTGCATGGCTGCACTGTGCTTCCCAGCCCGGGCCGCCGGTCACAATCAAGGCATCAAAATCCGGCGCATCACTGACGCCGTAATCAGCGCCTACCGTGAGTGCATTGGCGAGTGTCACGGTTCCGGCTTGTGGCGCCACGGTGGATATCCGCAGCTGCGGGGCAATGCGTCTTGCCATTGACAGTACGCCGAAAGTGGCAAGGTCAATGGGCTCAACGCCGTCATAAATGAAGATGCCAAAGTGCATGCCGGTTCTCCGCAGTAACGCACCTTATTGGGGCGAATGTTTCCTTAAAAGAAACTTTTTGGTGCATCGCATTTTGTGCGATGCGCTCAATCTATTCATCTGTAGAGAGAAATTTCAATGTTGCGAAACAATAATACAGGAAAAGTGTTGACTCAATAGTTTCCTGACAGGATACTTCATCTTCATACGGGACAGGTTGTTCCCTGACAAAACAATACAACCCGAGCTGTTTAATGGAGGAGTGGTGGCCCTTTTAATACGGAGAGCAGATCCATGACACAGCACGATACGAAGCAGAAAAAAACGGCAACCGAGGCGCAGCCTGCGCGTCGCCGGTTCCTCGGCGCCGCAGCCGCAACGGGTACGGCAGCCCTGGGGTTTCCCGCAATCGCGCGGGCGCAAACCGTCATCAACTGGCGTTTCCAGAGTACCTGGCCGGCAAAGTTCCTGTACCAGGAATTTGCCGTGGACTGGACGAAAAAAGTTTCCGAACTCTCCGGCGGCAAACTGAAGATCGACATGCTGCCGGCGGGCGCCGTGGTGCCCGCGCTGCAGATCATCGATGCGGCCAGCAAGGGTGTGCTGGACGGCGGGCACGGCCTGCCGGGTTTCTGGTTCGGCAAAAACACTGCGTTTGGTTTGTATGGTGCCGGTCCCGATTTCGGCATGGACGGCAACCAGATGCTGGGCTGGATTGAATATGGCGGCGGCAAGGAGCTCTACAGCGAAATCCAGGCGGCAGCGCAGCTGGACCTGGTGAGTTTCCTGTTTGCGCCGGTGCCCTGCGAGCCGATGGGCTGGTTCAAGAAAGAGATCAAGGGGCCGGGCGACCTCAAAGGCCTGAAATTCCGCACGGCGGGTCTCGCGGTCGACATGTTCAAGGAGCTCGGCGTGGCCGCGGTGCAGATGGCCCCGCCGGACATCGTGCCGGCCATAGACCGCGGCCTGCTCGACGGTGCCGAGTTCGCCAGCGCCACCGATGACCGCATCATGGGATTCCCCGATGTGGCCAAGTTCTACCTGCAGCAGAGTTACCACATGGCCAACAATTTCTGCGAAGTGATGATCAACCGCAAGAAATACGAGGCCCTGCCCGAGGAACTGAAAATCGTGCTCAAGCTGGCGTCACAGGCTGCCAGTGCCGACATGACCTGGAAGGCGATGCACCGCATGTCGCAGGATTACCTCGAGCTGCAGAAAAACCAGAAGGTGAAGGCCTACAAGACGCCCAAGCCCATCCTTGATGCGCAGCTGAAAGCCTGGAATGCGGTGATCAAGAAACGCGGTGCGGAAAATCCGCTGTTTACCAAGGTCATTGCCTCGCAGATGGCCTGGGCCAAGCGGGTCGTGTACTGGCACAACGAAGTCCAGGTCAGCCAGTCCGCGGCCTATGCGCATTATTTCGGCAAGGGGCCCGCGGCCTGATGCGGCGTATCGAAGCGGCCATCCGGTTCATTGATGGCTTGAGCACGAGGGTTGGCCGGGTCGCGGCCTGGCTGATCGTCGTGCTCACGGCCGTCATTTCCTGGGAAGTGTTTTCGCGCTATGTGCTGGCGAGCCCGCATGACTGGGTGTTCGACGCCAGCTACATGCTCTACGGTGCGCTGTTCATGCTGACCGGCGCCTATGCGCTGGCGCAGGATGCGCATGTGCGCGGTGATTTCATGTACGGCGCCTTCCCGCCGCGGGTGCAGGCCGGCATCGACCTCGCGCTGTATCTGCTGTTTTTCATTCCCGGCGTCATCGCGCTGGTGTGGGCGGGATATACCTTCGCCGCCGATTCCTGGGCGATCCGTGAAGGCTCCCCGCTGACGCCGGACGGTCCGCCGCAGTATCCGTTCAAAACCGTGATTCCGGTTGCGGGCGCGTTGCTGCTGCTGCAGGGCGGCGCGGAAATCCTGCGTTGCATATTGTGTTTGCGGCGCGGGGCCTGGCCGCAGCGGCTGTCCGACGTCAAGGAAGTCGATGTCGAGAGCCTGCGCGCCAAGCTGCCGGTCACGGCAGACAACGGACAGGGCGCATGAAATTCGAAGTGCGTTTCGGCCTGTTCCTGATGGCGGCGATCCTCGTCGCCTGCGCCGTGCTGTTCCCGTCACCGGCCGATATGACCAACGGCCATGTCGGACTGCTGATGCTGGCGCTGGTGGTGTTCGCGATCATGATCGGTTTCCCGGCTGCATTCACGCTGATGGGCATGGGTGTGCTGTTTGCCCTGTATGCCTTCAAGGGCAACCTGGTGCCGACACTGGACCTGGTTGTGCAGCGCGCCTATGCGGTGATGACCAACGACGTGCTGATTTCCATTCCGCTGTTCGTGTTCATGGGGTACCTGGTCGAACGCGCGAACCTGATCGACAAGCTGTTCCGCGCGCTGCACCTCGCGCTGGCGCGCGTGCCGGGCGCGCTGGCCGTGGCGACGCTGGCCACCTGCGCGCTGTTTGCCACGGCCACCGGCATCATCGGCGCGGTGGTCACGGTGATGGGATTGCTGGCCATGCCGGTGATGATGCGCGCCGGATACAACGTCAAGCTGACCGCCGGCGTGATCACCGCGGGCGGCTGCCTCGGCATCCTGATCCCGCCGTCGATCATGCTGATTGTCTACAGCGCGACGGCCGGCGTATCCGTGGTCCAGCTGTATGCCGGCGCGATGCTGCCGGGCCTGATGCTGGCGGGCCTTTATGTCGCGTTCGTGATCGGCGTCGGCAAGCTGCGGCCCGATCTTGCGCCGCCGCTGCCGCTGGACCAGCGCGGCGTGGCCGTGCCGCCGATCGTCGACGCGGCGGTCGCGCGCGGCGCCGACAGGGCGTTGCCGGCCATGATCGCGGCGGTGAAAGGGCGGCGCAATTCCGCCGTGCCGGCAATCACCCTGTGCAAATACCTTGCCGTCGGACTGGCGCCGCTGCTGGCCTATCTGATGCTCCTCGGCCTGGCCTGGCAGGGCTGGATGCCGGCCAATGTCGCGCCGCCGGAGGAGGGCCTGGTCGAGCCGGCCGCTGCAGCCGCAGTGGCGGTGCCGGCAGCGTTCTGGGGCGCTGCCGCCATCGGTGCCGGGGCACTCGCAGTGTTTTACGGCTGGTTCACGCTGAACCGGCTGGAAATGCTGAAAATGCTGTTCGCCTCTTTTTTTCCGCTGGCGTCGCTGATTTTTGCGGTGCTGGGCACCATCATTTTCGGCCTCGCCACGCCGACGGAGGCCGCCGCGGTCGGTTCCCTCGGCGGCATGCTGCTGGCCATCATTTATCGCCAGCTCAATTTCAGCGTGATGAAGGAAGCGGTCGCGCTGACGGCCAAGACCAGCGCGATGGTGTGCTGGCTGTTTGTCGGCTCGAGCATATTCTCCGCGTCCTTCGCGCTGCTCGGCGGCCAGGAACTGATCGAAAAGTGGGTGCTGTCGATGGACCTGACGCCGCTGCAGTTCATGGTGCTGGCGCAGATCATCATTTTCCTGCTCGGCTGGCCGCTCGACTGGGCCGAGATCATCGTGATCTTCGTGCCGATTTTTGTGCCGCTGCTGGCGCACTTCAACATCGATCCGCTGTTTTTCGGATTGCTGGTGGCGCTGAATCTGCAGACCGCCTTCCTGTCGCCGCCGGTCGCGATGGCGGCGTTTTACTTGCGTGGCGTCGCGCCGCCGGGGGTGACGCTGAACCAGATCTTCGCCGGCATGCTGCCGTTCATGGCGATCCAGGTGCTGGCGATCATCCTGCTGTATGTGTTTCCGCAGATCGGCTTGTGGCTGCCGCAGAAAATTTATGGATAACGATGGTTCACTGAAGAGGAGCATGACATGGCTGATTACAACAAGAAACTGACGGAACTGGGCATCACATTGCCGGCGGCGGCAGCCCCGGTGGGCAATTACGTCGGTTACACGATCTCGGGCAACCTGGTTTTTGTGTCCGGGCAACTGCCGCTGGAAGGCGGCAAGGTCGCGGTGCAGGGGCGGGTTGGCGATACGCTGAGCGTCGATGACGGTTACCGCGCCGGGCGCCTGTGCGCGCTGAACATCATCGCGCAGCTGAAGGCGGCCTGCGGCGGCAGTCTGAACAAGGTGGGCAAAGTGCTGCGCCTCGGCGGTTTTGTCTGCGTCGCGCCGTCATTCGTCGATGCGCCGAAATGCGTTAATGGTGCTTCTGATCTGATGGTGGAGATTTTCGGCGATGCCGGCCGCCATGCACGGTTTGCGGTGGGCGTGGCGACACTGCCGGCGGGCGCGGCGGTGGAAGTGGACGCCACCTTCGAGATCGCCGCCTGAATCCGATCATTCCCTTTTTGAAAAGAGGCTGACCATGAGTGCACCTGTCATACGTTATTTTGGCTGGTCCGGACTGTCGATCGAGACGCCGGACGGCGCGCTGTTTTTTGATCCGTTTTTCCGCCATTACTGCGGCGCGCAGTGGTTCGGGCTGGAGGATTTTCTCCATGCCAAATACATCTGTGTGACCCACGGCCATGAGGAGCATTTCCTCGACGTGCCGGTGATTGCCAAACGCACCGGTGCCACGGTGATCGGGCCGAAGTCGGTGACCGGCTTCCTCAGCTGGCGCAGCAAGCTGCCGCGCGAAAAACTGGTGACGGTGGACATCGAAGGCGCGCAGCAGCTGCCGGGGTTCAAGATCAGCGCATTTCACTGGAAACACCGCGACATCAACTTGGTGAAGGCGCTGTCGAAGGCGGTGTTCCACGGCAATGCCACGCAGCTGGCCTGGGCCTGGAGCAGCGCGACCAATGCGCCGTTTTATTCACCCTATACCGGCTATCACGTCGAACTGCCGGGCGGGCTGACGATGCTGAACTACAACGAGGGTTTCAACACCAAGATGACCGACGCCGAGATCACGGCGCTGGGCAAACGTTTCCGCACCGATGTGCTGCTGGCCGGCATGCAGCTTGATTTCATGGCCGATGTTGCGCGCGGCGCGGTCGCCCTGAATCCGAAAATCGTCGTGCTGTATCCGCCTCACGACAAGTTCCATGAAATGATGGGGGTCACTTCGCATCCGTGGCCGGAGTTTGCCGCGGCAGTCAGCAAGGCTTTGCCGGCGGCGCAGGTGGTGATTGCAGAGCCCGGATTTGCGATGAATGCCGCGACCGGTGAAGTGCTGCCGCCGCAGCCCCGCCGCAAGGCCGCCTAGTTACCCCATCGTCATTCCGGCGCAAGCCGGAATCCAGGGATTGTTGGGTTCATTGCGGAAAGTGTTCTGGACTCCGGCTTCCGCCGGAGTGACGTGCGGAGGGATTAGCTCAATTCGGCAAACACCTTGCGGATTTCGGCGACGCGGGTTTTCAGGTCCGGGGTTTTGGCTTCGATGCGCAGCCGGTCCTGGCCTGCAAGCTTGTAGTGTTTCCGTGTCTGGATCAGCTTGATGATCTTCATCGGATCAATCGGCGGATTGGGCACGAACTGCAGCTGCAGCACACTCTCGCTGGCGTCGATGCGTGCAATGCCCAGCGGTTTGCCGAGGATGCGCAGGCGGTGGCTGTCGATCAGCGTGCGCGTGGCTTCCGGCAGATCGCCGAAACGGTCGATCAGTTCCTCCTGCAGCAGCTGCAGCTGGTCCTCGGTCGTGCAATTCGCCAGGCGCTTGTAGAGCATCAGCCGTTCATGCACGTCGCTGCAGTAGGCGTCGGGCAGCAGGGCGGGCACGTGCAGGTTGATTTCGGTGGTGACGCCCAGCGGCGCATTGAGGTCCGGTTCTTTGCCTTCCTTCAGCGACTTCACCGCAGTATCGAGCATCGCGCAATAGAGGTTGAAGCCGACTTCCTGCATCTCGCCCGATTGTGAGTCGCCCAGCACCTCGCCGGCGCCGCGGATTTCGAGGTCGTGCATGGCGAGGAAAAATCCCGAACCCAGTTCCTCCATCGACTGGATGGCTTCGAGGCGCTTTTTCGCATTGGCCGTGATGTTGCCCTCGTCGGGCAGCAGCAGGTAGGCATAGGCCTGGTGGTGCGAACGGCCGACGCGGCCGCGCAGCTGGTGCAGCTGGGCCAGGCCGAACTTGTCGGCGCGGCTCATGATGATGGTGTTGGCGCTGGGCACGTCGATGCCAGTCTCGATGATGGTCGAGCACAGCAGCAGGTTGTGCTTGCCCTGCACGAACTCGC
>CAZSIR010000069.1:0-11164 GCA_964606765.1 uncultured Bordetella sp.
CTTCATAAGCGGACGGCGCCAGATAAATGCCTTCGCCCAGCATGGCGTGGAAAAAACGGTTGAAAGCCTCCTTGTCGCATTGCATGACCTCGGCGTACGAGGTCGGCGGTGCTTCGCGGAAATACAGGCCGAACATGCCACCGATGTTGCGCGCTGAAAACGCAATGCGCCGTGCTTGCGCGGCTTCGCTCAGGCCACTGCACAACTGGTGGGTTGCCGCGGCGAGCCTGTCGTAAAAGCCCGGGGCCTGGATCAGTTTCAGCGTCGCCAGTCCGGCGGCCACGGCCACCGGATTGCCGGACAAGGTGCCGGCCTGGTACACCGGACCCACCGGGGCCAGGCATTGCATGATGTCGCGGCGGCCACCGAAGGCGCCCACCGGCAGGCCGCCGCCGATGACCTTGCCCAGCGTGGTCAGGTCGGGCTTGATGCCATACAGGGCCTGGGCACCGCCGAGCGCGACGCGGAAACCGGTCATTACTTCATCGAATATCAGCACCGCGCCATGCTGCGTGCACAGCTGGCGCAGCAATTCCAGGAAACCCGGCTTGGGTGCGACCAGATTCATGTTGCCGGCGACGGGTTCGACGATGACTGCAGCAATTTCGCCGCCCTCGCGGGCGAAGGTCGTTTCCAACCCGGCTTCGTCGTTGTAGTCCAGCACCAGGGTGTGCGCTGCCGTCTCCGCGGGTACACCCGCAGAGGACGGCTGGCCGAAGGTCAGCGCGCCGGAGCCGGCTTTGACCAGCAGCGAGTCGGCATGGCCGTGGTAACAACCTTCAAACTTGATGATTTTGCTGCGTCCGGTAAAACCGCGGGCGAGGCGGATTGCGCTCATCGTCGCTTCGGTGCCGGAACTGACCAGGCGGACCTGGTCCATAGCCGGCACCAGCTTGCGCAGCACATCGGCCATGTCGACTTCAGCTTCGGTGGGCGCGCCGAAGGACAGGCCGCGCTCCGCCGCCTGCTGCACGGCCTTGACCACATCGGGATGGGCGTGGCCGCAGATCAGCGGACCCCAGGAGCCGACGTAATCAATATAGCTGTTGCCGTCAGCGTCCCACACCAGCGGGCCCTTGCCGCGCTGGAAAAACAGCGGTGTACCGCCCACCGACTTGAAGGCACGCACGGGTGAATTGACGCCGCCGGGAATGGTCAGCTGGGCGTGCTTAAAGAGGTTCTGGCTTTTTTTCATCGCGGGTTTCAAACAGCTGCTGGAATTCCCGGGCAGCAGCGGCTGCATCCGGGACGGCAAACACCGCGGATATTACCGCGATGGCATCGACGCCGGCGGCAATCAGCTGCGGCGCATTGTGCGGGGTGATGCCGCCGATGGCGACCACCGGGCAGCGGAATTGTTCTTTGGCGCGGCTGATCAGGTCCAGCGGCGGGCGCACCGCATCGGGCTTGACGCTGGACACAAAAAAACTGCCGAAGGCGATGTGGTCGGCCCCGGCGGCGATGGCGGCGCCGGCCAGCGCCAGGCGGTCATAACAGGAAGCGCCGAGCCGTTTGTGCGGGCCGAGTTTCGCGCGTGCGGCAGCAATGTCGCCGTCGCTTCCCCCGAGGTGCAGGCCGGCGGCATCGACCGCCAGCGCAAGATCCAGGTGGTCGTTGATGATCAGCGGCACGCCGGATGCCGTGCAGAGTCGCTGCAGCGCCAGTGCCTGTTCATGGCGTAATGCCGGAGACGCGGTTTTGTTGCGGTACTGCAGCACGCGGACACCGCCGTCGAGTGCGGCGCGGGTCAGCCGCAGCAGCCGGGCGGTATCAGCAAGGTCGGGCGTGATCGCATAAAGCCCGGCAATCCGGGGATTCACGCCGGCCGGTCGCTGCCGTCGTCGCCGGCATCGGCTTCGCCTTCAATTGCACCGGCGGCGCCTTCTTCATCCCGTGCCCAGAACAGGCGGTCGGGGATGTGCTGGCCCATGCCGGGCCGGAACGCGAGTTTCAGTGATTGCCAGGTGTATTCCTGGGCGTCGCGCACCGCTTCCTGGATATCAACGCCGTTGGCGATGGTGGCGGCCAGTGCGGAAGCCAGCGTGCAGCCTGAACCGTGGTAGCTGCCGGGCAGGCGCGGCCAGGAATCGCTGCGCACCACGCCCTCGTTGTTGTACAGGGTGTTGACGACTTCGCCGGTATTTTCATGGGTGCCGGTGATCAGCACGTATTCGCAGCCGGAATCGAGTATGCGCTTGGCGCATTCGGCAAGATCCGGGCTGTCGCCGTCGGCGCTGTCATCATCCGCAAGGCGCCGCGCCTCGATGCTGTTCGGGGTGACGATGGTGGTCTGCGGGATCAGCAGTTCGCGGATCGCGTTGAGCATTTCCTCGGAAGCCAGCTCGTCGCCGCGGCCCGAAGCCAGCACCGGGTCGAGGATCAGCGGGATTTCCGGGTAGTCGGAAACCACCTCGGCCACTGCGGCAATCGCTTCGAGGCTGCCCAGCACGCCGATCTTGAAAGCGGCGACAGGCATGTCTTCGAGGATGCAGCGCGCCTGGTCAGCCACCCACTCGCCGTCAATGGGCTGCACCTCGTCCACGCCCGTGGTGTCCTGGATGGTGATTGCAGTCACCACCGACACCGGATGACAGCCCATGCTGGCCAGCGTCATGATGTCCGCCTGCAGTCCGGCGCCGCCGGTGGGATCGGTGGCGGCGAAAACCATGACTATCGGTGGCGAATCGGTCATCAGATTGGATTGGGCGGGAGGGAGGGATCAGCTAGAATGACGCGTGGATTGTAGCTTATTTAACTCTGGCAAAACCTGATGACCACCGATAACGTGCAGTACAGGAAGTACATGTGTCTGATTTGCGGTTTCATTTATGACGAAGCGGCGGGGGCGCCCGATGAGGGCATTGCGCCGGGCACCAAATGGGAAGACGTGCCGATGAACTGGACCTGTCCCGAGTGCGGCGCGCGCAAGGAAGATTTTGAAATGGTGCAGATCTGACCGTACACGGAAGGAACGCGCGATGAGACTGCTGCATACGATGATCCGGGTTGGCGACCTGCAACGCTCGATTGATTTCTACACCCAGGTGCTGGGCATGCGCCTGCTGCGCAGGACCGATTATCCGAGCGGTCGTTTCACCAACGCCTTTGTCGGCTACGACGAGGAATCACGCGCCGCAGTGCTGGAGCTGACACACAACTGGGACACGAAATCCTACGACATGGGCGGCGGCTTCGGTCATGTCGCCGTTGAAGTCGAGGACGCCTACAAGGCCTGCGACGAAGTCAAAAAGCGCGGTGGCAAGGTCTCGCGTGAGCCGGGACCGATGAAACACGGCACCACGGTGATTGCCTTTGTCGAAGACCCCGACGGCTACAAGATCGAGTTCGTGCAGAGAAAGGCCGCGCCTGCTGCCTGAGTGGCGTTTGTAGAATGCTAGATCCGTGCCGTAACGGCGTCGGCAATCCGCACAAAGTCCGCCACTGACAGTTCCTGCGCCCGCGCGCCTGGGTT
The DNA here is from genome assembly GCA_964606765.1 of uncultured Bordetella sp. Classification (GTDB taxonomy): domain Bacteria; phylum Pseudomonadota; class Gammaproteobacteria; order Burkholderiales; family SG8-41. The sequence continues at coordinate 3,473 of CAZSIR010000069.1, forward strand.
GATGGCCAGCTGTTCAAAATCCGCGTCGGTGATGATGTCCTTCAGCGTGTTGCGCAGGGTTTTGCGTCGCTGCGAGAACGCACGCGCCACCACGCTGCTGAAGATGGCTTCGTCACGCGCCGGATGCGGTAAATCCGCATATGGCATCAGCCGCACCACGGCGGAATCCACCTTGGGCGCGGGGTCAAAGGATTCGGGCGGCACCTCGAACAGCATTTCCATGTCGAAGCGGTACTGCAGCATCACCGACAGCCGGCTGAATGCCGAATCGCCGGGCGAGGCGACCATGCGTTCGACCACTTCCCTCTGCAGCATCACATGGATGTCGCGGATATGGCCGGCGTATTCAGCGAAGCGGAACAGCAGCGGCGTCGAGATGTTGTAGGGCAGGTTGCCGGCGATACGCAGGTCATGGCCCAGGCTGGCGAAATCGAATTCCAGCACATCACCTTCGTGGATGGTCAGTTGCTCCGCGTCATACCGTTCGCGGAGCAGCGCGATCAGGTCGCGGTCGATCTCGACGACCTGCAGGCGGTCGAGCCGGCCCAGCAGCGGTGCGGTCAGCGCACCGAGGCCGGGACCGATTTCGACCAGATGGTCACTGCGCTGCGGCGCAATCGAAGCGACGATGCTGTCGATGATGCCGTCGTCGACCAGGAAGTTCTGGCCGAAGCGCTTGCGCGGAATGTGTTTTGCGCTGCCTTTTCCGGTCATGCAGCGGCGGTTTTTTTGCTGCGCACTGCGAGTTCGGCGGCCAGTTCGACGGCTGCGACCAGACTTTCGACTTTTGCTTTGCCGCTGCCGGCAAGATCCAGCGCCGTGCCGTGATCCACCGAAGTGCGGATGATCGGCAGGCCGAGCGTGATGTTGATGCCGGCGCCGAAGCTGGCGTATTTGAGCACCGGCAGGCCCTGGTCGTGGTACATCGCCAGCACGCAGTCGCATTGCGCCAGCCGGTCGGGCTGGAACAGCGTGTCGGCGGGCAGCGGGCCGTTGAGATCAAAGCCTTCCTTGCGCAGGCGTTCCAGCACCGGCGCAATGATGTCGATTTCCTCGCGGCCGAGGTGCCCCGATTCACCGGCGTGCGGATTCAGCCCGGCGACGATGATGCGCGGTCGCGCAACGGCGAAACGCGTGATCAGGTCGTGCTGCAGTACGCGCAGCGTTTTTTCCAGCGTTTCGGCGGTGATGGCGGCGGCCACGTCATGCAGCGCCAGATGGGTGGTGGCCAGCGCCACGCGCAGACCGCCGCCGGCGAGCATCATCACCACCTGCGGTGCTTCGAGACGCTCGGCGAGAAATTCGGTGTGGCCGGTGAAGGCGATGCCGGCATCGTTGATCACGCCCTTGTGCACGGGTGCGGTGGCCATTGCCGCAAAGACGCCGTCGCGGCAGCCATCAGCGGCGATTTCCAGTGTGCGCAGCACATAAGGGCTGTTGGCGGGATTGAGCATCCCGGCCTGTGCGGCCTGCACGAGCGGCACGTGCAGCACGGAAAAATCGCCGATGGCGGGATCATTGCCGTGCAGTGGGAACGCATCAGGCAGATTCAAGGCCCGCGCGCGATCACGAAGCAGCATGGCGTCGGCAATGACCACCACACGCGCCGGCAAGCGGCGCTGCGCCAGCAGTACGCAAAGGTCGGGGCCTATGCCTGCGGGCTCACCTGCCGTAACGGCGACCAGAGGCGGTCTGGAGGAAGTGGACACGCGTTGATGTTATGTAATTAATTGATTTTATTATGTTTTTTCTTCAAGGCGCTGCTCGACATAGGCACGGTCACGCAACTGCCGCACCCACTCCTGGTAGGCCTCGTCGGTTTTGCGCTCGCGCAGCGCCTGGCGCGCATTCAGCCGCTGGCCTTCCGTTGTCCGGTCCTGGGTGCGACGTTCCAGCACTTCGATCAAGTGCCAGCCGAAGGGGCTTTTTACCGGAGGGCTGATTTCGCCGGGTTTCAGTGCGTTCATCGCCTGCTCGAACTCGGGCACGGTATCGCCTGGATTCAGCCAGCCGAGATCACCGCCGCGTGCCGCGCTGCCGTCTTCCGAGCGCGCGCGCGCGAGTTCGGCGAAGTCGGCCTTGTTGTCGAGGCGCTCCTTCAGCGTCAGCAGGCGGCTGCGCGCCTCGGTTTCCGAAACCAGTTCGTTGGTCTTGATCAGGATGTGCCGGGCGTGGGTCTGTTGCACCATGATCGGCGCCTGGCCGCCGCGCTTTTCGTTGAGCTTGAGGATATGAAATCCGTTGGGGCTGCGCAGCAGTTCGGTGACGGCGCCGGGCTGCAGCGGTCGCAGCGCGTCGAGAAACAGCGCCGGCAGACGGGTGCTTTCCCGCCAGCCCAGCAGGCCGCCCTGCAGCCCTTCGGGGGCATCGGAAAATGCGGCGGCCACCTGGCGGAAATCCGTGCCGCCTTTCAACTGCGCCAGCGCCTGCTCGGCCCGCGCGCGACGGGTCTGCAGCTGCTCCGGCGAGGCGTTTTCCGGGACGGAAACGAGAATATGCGACACATTGAATTCATCGTTGCTTCCGGTCTGCGCCTTCTGCGCCTGCAGGAAGTTGTCGACCTCCGATTCGGTGATGACAATTTTCTGCGCGACTTCGCGTTCACGCAGCCGCGACAGCGTGATTTCGTTGCGGATGTCCTCACGGAATTTGTCGTAAGGCACGTTGTCCTTTTCAAGGGTTGCGCGCAGCTGGGCCAGGGAAAACTTGTTGTCGCTGGCGATGCGCTGCAGCGCCCGTTCCAGTTCCGCATCGTCCACGCGCATGCCGATTTCCCGCGCGTGCTGTATCTGCACCCGGTCGTTGATCAGGCGCTCAATCAGCTGGCGTTCGATGACTTCACGGGTCGGCGCCGGGGCGCCCTGCTGGCGCAGCTGGCGGAACGCGAAATCCACACGCGCCGACAGTTCCTGCTGGGTGATGACCTCGTCGTTGACGACGGCGACGATGCGGTCGAGGGTGATGATCTGCCGCGGTTTTGCGGTCTGCTGGGCATGAACGGCGCCGGACAGCAGGCAGGCCAGCAGCAGGGAAGGCGCGAGGCGGCACAGGCATAAGCGGAGTTGCATCAAAGTCCAGACTTTCCAGAAATCAGATCAATGGGAACAGCGCCCGGGGGCGGCTAGAACAATCCCGGTACATTGTATTCGACCGGGGAATTGCTGCGGGGATCCAGCTGTTTGTAGCCGCTGATGTTGCGACGCAGGACTTCCAGCGGGCTGGTGCCGATCCGCGACATGCCGGACAACTCCAGCTGGATGAAAATCGAGGTGCTGGCGCTGGCCGTGGTGGTGGCAAAACGGTGGCCGGCGATGCGCAGCGCCCAGCAGCGGTCGCTGTATTCAAAGCCGGCCAGCGCCTCCAGCGTGCGGTCGTCACGGATCGAGAAGTTCCAGCGGCCCACGGCGGTCCAGCGGCCGTCGATGGGCCATTGGGTTGAGATATCGACCTGCTGCACGCTGTTGACGGTTTCGCGGTAGGCAAAGTTCACCACTTTGCCGATTTGCGGCTGATAACGCGCGGCGATGTTGAATTTCTGCGTCTGTTTCAGGTCGGTGTTGTACTGCCAGCCGGCGTCGCCGGTCCAGTTTTTCGCAATGTTGCCGCTGATGGCCGCGAGCAGGTCGGAAGAATTGCTGTCGCTGGCGCGCGGCGCCACGCCCGGCACGGTGACCCGCTGCGACTGGAAGTAATAACGCTGCGCCACCGCGGCGCGCAGGCGTTCGATGCCGCTCTGGGCATCGATGAAACGGGTGCTGAGTCCCAGCGTCAACTGGTTGGCATCGTTGATGCGGTCCTGTCCGCTGAACTGGTTCTCGGTGTAAATCGTGGCGAAATTGATGTCCTGCAGGCCGCTTTCAAAATTCGGCAGCTGGCTCTGGTCCTTGTAGGGGATGTAAACGTAATAGGCTTTCGGCTCCAGCGTCTGGATCAGGGCCTGGCCGCGGGCCTGTGTTTCACGTTCGAATACAACGCCGCTGTCGACACTGAAGGTGGGCAGGCTGCGCGTGGCATCGGGCAGGCCGGTGGTGTTGTTGTCGCCGATGGCATAGTACGAAAAATGGGCGCCGACTTTAGGCGTGACATAGGCGTAGGCATTCTGCAAAGGCATCGAAAAGCTCGGATTGACCACGGTACGCTTGCCGTTGACCAGCGACGGGTGCGCAAAAGAGGTGAAGCTGCCGAGCATGTCGAAATCACCGTAGCTGGTGAGGCGCTGGGCGGTCAGCGTCAGCTGCGGCTCGCGGTTGTAGGGGCCGGTCAGCGGCACCAGCGGATCCGCCTGCAGCGTCTGCCAGCGCTGGGCGAATGCGGAGACGCCGTAAGTGCCGCCATCACCCCAGATGCCGCTGCGGCTGAAGGTGATGTCGTTGCTGAGGTAAACCTGTGACGTCACCGCCACCTGGGTTGACAGGTCGGTGAAATACTTGCCGTCCGATACCCGGTTGAGGTTGAGCGTACTGTTCCAGCCATAACCCAGGGATTGCTGGTGTTTGGTGAACAGTCCCCAGCGGTCGCGCCCGATCTGCTGGTCGTTGGACAGCAACTCCGCGCGAACTTCGCCGCGGCCGCCGGCATACAGGCTGTCGAGATAGCGGAATTCCCCGCCCAGCTGCAGCCCGCGCTTGGTCATGTAGCGCGGGAACAGCGTGGCGTCCATTTCGGGGGCGATATTCCAGTAAAACGGCGTCGTGAATTCGAAGCCGGTGGTGTTGGAGGTGCGGTAGCTGGGGGTCAGAAGTCCGCTTTTGCGTTCTTCATGCAACGAGAAAGACAGATAGGGGGAATAAAAAATCGGCACATCAAAAAACACGATGCTCGCATCGCGGGCCGTGCCGACATCGCGGTTGCGGTCGATGTCGAGCTGTTTGGCATTGAGATACCAGGCATCGTTGCCCGGCTCGCAGGTGGTATAGCTGGCGGTTTCAACGCGGTACTGTCCCGGGCCTTCAAACAGCAGTTTTTCCGCGGTTCCGCGGCCGTCGGTTTGACCGATGGGGGCCCTGCCGCCGGTGATCGGCCCGGTTTCGGGCGTGACCATCAGCTTGTAGCGCGGCCGATCCATGTATCCGCGCTCGGTGCCGAGTTCATAACGCAATGCATCGCCATCGATGACTTCGCGGTCCTGCTCAAGGTGGACGTTGCCCTTGGCCGTCAGTACATCGGTGGGCGTGTCATGCCGCATCCAGTCCGCGTAAAAGGCATGGCCGCGCTTGCGCAGCCGCGCGTTGCCGAAAGCTTCAAGTTCCTTGTCCTGCGTGCCCTGGATGCGATCGGCTTCGATGAACAGCGGCACGACATCATCATTGTCCGGCGGAATCAGCAGCAGCCCGGACTGGGGTTTGAGCTTGAGGCCTTCGTCCGCGCCGGCCAGCAGGGGCAGCGCACACAGCACGGCGAGTGCAATCCGGGTTTTTCGGGAAAAAGGCATCGAGGGAGGTGTCAGGCGAGGTGCTAAAATCTCACAATTCACTCCCTGAAGCAACGCTTGAAACCATCCTCTGCAGCCGGGCGCGACGAGCGTCTTGAACGGCTCCGTATGTGGCTCGCCGGCCCGCTGTCCGGGGCCGGATTTTCACTTGCGGCGGCTTCGGCTGATGCGAGTTTTCGCCGCTATTTCCGCGTCACGCTGGACAGCGGCACGCGTATCGTGATGGATGCGCCGCCGCAGCGCGAAGACTGCCGCCCCTTCGTCCAGGTGGCGCAACTGATGCAGGATGCCGGGCTGCATGTGCCGGAAGTGCTGGCGGCGGATCTTGACCAGGGTTTCCTGCTGCTGACCGATCTTGGCGATACCACCTATCTGAAAGCATTGAACGAAGACAATGCCGCCGCCCTGTTCGGCGATGCGATTACTGCGCTGGTCGCCTGGCAGCGCGCCAGCCGGCCCGGCGTATTGCCGCCGTACGACCGCGCGCTGCTGCAGCGGGAAATGGACCTGTTCCCGGAGTGGTATGTCGGTCGTCACCTCGACCGCAGGCTGTCCGATGCGCAGACTGCGACGCTGTCGGGCATCAACAAGCTGCTGGCGGACAGCGCGCTGGCGCAGCCGGCGGTGTATGTGCATCGCGATTACATGCCGCGCAACCTGATGCTGTCCAAACCCAACCCCGGCGTGCTCGATTTCCAGGACGCGGTGTACGGGCCGATCACCTATGACCTGGCTTCGCTGTTTCGCGATGCCTTCATCAGCTGGCCGGAAGAACGGGTCATCGACTGGGCTGCGCGGTACTGGGAGCAGGCGAAGCGGGCACAGCTGCCGGTCGATGCCGATTTCGGCGAATTCTATCGTTCACTGGAATGGATGGGCCTGCAGCGCCATCTCAAAGTGCTGGGTATTTTCGCGCGTATTTGTTATCGCGACGGCAAACCGGCGTACCTCGAAGATGCGCCGCGCTTTCTCGCTTATGCGCACGCGGTGTGCGCACGATATGCCGCACTGAAGCCGCTGGCGCAGCTGCTCGACGAACTCGAGCAGCGCGCCCCGCAGGTCGGTTACACCTTCTGAGCTGGCTGCGATGAAGGCCATGATCCTGGCGGCAGGGCGCGGCGAACGGATGCGGCCGTTGACCGACCACACGCCCAAGGCCCTGCTGCGCATCGGCGATAAGTATTTGATTTTAATGATAATTTCTGCATTAGCGCGGGCGGGCATCCGTGACCTGGTGATCAACCTGGCGCACCTCGGCGAACAGATTGCGAACACGCTGGGTGATGGCGCAGCGCTGGGCGTACATATTGAGTACTCCTGGGAAACAACCGGCGAGACCACGACGCTGGAAACGGCGGGCGGCATCCAGTATGCGATGCCGCTGCTGGGGGACGCGCCGTTCATCGCGGTCAATGCCGATGTTTACAGCGACTATGATTTTTCCGTGTTGAAGGCTGCGGCAGAGCGCCTGACGGCCACCGGCCCGCTGGCGCATCTGGTGCTGGTGGACAATCCGCCGCAGCATCCGCGCGGTGACTTCGGCCTCGCCGACGGCAAGGTACGGGCGGAAGCGGCGACACGCCATACCTTCAGCGGCATGGGGGCCTATCATCCGGCGCTGTTTGCCGGCGTGAAACGTGGCGACCGCGCACGGCTGGCCGATTTATTGATCGCGGCGATGGCCAGCGGACAAGTCAGCGGCGAACTGTATCGCGGGCAGTGGCATGACGTGGGCACACCGGAACGTTTGGCTGCTCTGGATCAGGCCGCACGCAAAGCACGACTATAATCAAAGCATGTCTACACCGCCTGCCATCAAAGCTGCCATTTACCAGGCCCGCCGCGCGCGGCTGCTGGCGCAGCTCGGCAACGGCGTGGCGATCGTGCCCACGGCGCCCGAGCAGATCCGCAACCGTGACGCGCACTATCCCTATCGTTACGACAGTTATTTTTATTACCTGACGGGTTTTCGCGAACCTGAAGCCGTGCTGGTGGTGGTCGGTGGTGAAAAGCCGCAGCACATTTTGTTCTGCCGCGAAAAAAATCTCGAACGCGAAATCTGGGACGGTTATCGCTACGGGCCTGACGCGGCAAAAACAAGCTTTGCCGTCGATGCTGCGTACTGCATCAGTGAACTCGATACACGTCTGCCTGATCTGCTTGCTGATCGCTCCGCCGTGCATGTCCATCTCGGTGCCGATGCAGAGTGGGATGCGCGGGTGCTGGGCTGGATCAATACCGTGCGCAACCGATCACGCAGC
>CAZSIR010000069.1:11264-15141 GCA_964606765.1 uncultured Bordetella sp.
GTGGGATGCGCGGGTGCTGGGCTGGATCAATACCGTGCGCAACCGATCACGCAGCGGCGTGGCGGCGCCGAAGGACATCCGCGATGTGCGTACGCTGCTCGACGACCTGCGTTTGCGCAAGGACGAGCATGAAGTGGCGCTGATGCGCCGTGCCGGTGATATTTCCGGCGCAGCCCATCGCCTGGCGATGCAGGCGACGCGACCGGGCGCGACCGAATATGAAATCGAAGCGGTGCTGCAGCATGAATTCCGCCGCAGCGGCGCGCAGGCCCCTGCCTACACGCCCATTGTCGCCGGCGGTGCCAATGCCTGCGTACTGCATTACGTTGAAAACAATGCAGCGCTGCATGATGGCGACCTGCTGTTGATCGACGCCGGCTGCGAACTCGACGGTTATGCCTCGGACATCACCCGCACCTTCCCGGTCAACGGCCGTTTCAGCGGACCGCAGCGTGCGGTGTATGAGCTGGTGCTGGCAGCACAGGCCGCGGCGATTGCCACGGTGAAACCGGGTGTGCGCTGGAATGAGCCGCACGACGTCGCGGTGAAAGTGCTGGCCCAGGGTTTCATCGACCTGAAACTGCTCACCGGCACCCTCGACGGGGTGCTGGAGCAAGAAACGTACAAACAGTTTTACATGCATCGCACGGGACACTGGCTCGGGCTGGATGTGCATGATGCCGGCGAATACAAAACGAATGGTGCCTGGCGCGAACTGCAGCCGGGCATGGTGCTGACGGTCGAGCCCGGTTGTTATATCCGTCCGGCACCGGGCGTGCCGGAGGGTTTTGCCGATATCGGCGTGCGTATTGAGGACGATGCACTGGTCACTGCCAAAGGCTCGGAAATCCTCAGTGCCAGCGCACCGAAAAGTGTTGCTGACATCGAAGCACTGATGCGCGATCGCCATGCCTGAATCGTTTGATATCGCCATCGTCGGCGGTGGCCCGGTGGGCAGTGCGCTGGCGCTGGCCTTGCGCGACAGCGGTTTGCGCATCGTGCTGCTCGAAGCGCGGGCGGCGGGCGGCGGTGATGCGCGACCTCTGGCCCTGTCCTACGGCAGCCGGCTGATCCTCGAGCGTCTGGGCCTGTGGCCGACATTGGCCGCCACGGCCACACCGATCCGTAACATCCATGTGTCGCAACGCGGTGGTTTTGGTCGCGTTGGCCTGGCGGCGGCTGAAGCCGGATTTCCCGAACTCGGTTATGTCGTCGATTATGGTCGTGTCGCGCAGGCCTTGGCGCAGGCCGCGGCGGCAACAAGCACGCAATGCCTGACCGGTGCGCGGGTAACGATGACGCAGGGCGGTGATCCGGCGCGCGTTGTTTATGAATATGGCGGGGAACAACGCGAGCTGTCTGCAGCGCTGGTGGTGCTCGCCGATGGTGCTGCGGCCGGTGAGGATGGCACGGAATCTCTCGACTATCAGCAATGCGCAGTCACGGCGCGTGTGGTGAGTGAGCGCCCGCATAACAACATGGCCTATGAACGATTCACCGCGCATGGACCGCTGGCGCTGCTGCCGGACAGTAAAGATGGACATGACGGCTGGGCACTGGTGTGGACCACAAGGCCGGAGCATGCCCGACAGTTGTGCGCGATGGCGCCGGAAGTTTTTCTGACAGAGCTGCGCGCTGCGTTTGGCGGTCGCGCAGGCGATTTCACCGCAGTAAGCGGGCGAGCCGCGTATCCCTTGCAACGGCGTCGTGCACGAGCAACCGCTGACCACATCGTGTTGATCGGCAATGCGGCGCAGACACTGCATCCGGTGGCCGGACAGGGATTCAATCTCGGTTTGCGCGATGCCTGGGAACTCGCTGAGCAGATCAACGGCCCGTCAGCGGCAGCGCTCGGCTCGCGTGCCTGGCTGGACGTTTATCAAAAACATCGTCGCGTGGATCGCAGCGCGGGCCTCGGATTCACCCACGCGCTGGTGGAATTGTTCTCCAACGATCTGTTGCCGCTGCGTCTGGCCCGAGGTACGGGACTTGCTTTGCTCGGTTGCATGCCGCCACTGAAAAATTTCCTGATACGACGCATGACCTTCGGCGCGCGCGGCTGATCGCAAGGTCGAATCGTTGTGCGGTCGCGGCTTGCCGTGGAATCTGCAGGTGGTATTGGAGCAATCTCCGGTAAACGCATTGATACACAGTGCTTTTGACGGGGTCTGCGCCTGATGTGAAGCACGCTGTACGCGCACGGCATGCAAACCACAGTGCAAACGGTTGTGCAAAACAGGCGGGAAAAATGTGGCGTAAAAGTCAGGTGCTTAAAAATGAGGCACATTTCTCTTTGCACACCGCGCGAGTGTGATTACAATGGCGCCCTTTCCCCTGTCACCCACACAAGAACAAGTCCGTTGCGCATCGGTCCTCATCAACTGAAAAACAACCTCATCGTGGCACCGATGGCGGGCGTGACTGATCGCCCTTTCCGTCAGCTGTGCAAGACGATGGGTGCCGGCATGGCGGTGTCGGAGATGGTGGCGAGCAATTCCCTGCTCTGGGGTTCGGAAAAAACCAGGCGCCGCGCCAATCACGACGGTGAAGTCGACCCGATTTCGGTGCAGATCGCCGGCGCGGATCCGCAAATGCTGGCCGACGCCGCCCGTTACAACGTCGATGAAGGCGCGCAGATCATCGACATCAACATGGGCTGCCCGGCGAAAAAAGTCTGCAACGTAATGGCGGGTTCGGCGCTGCTGAAGGACGAACCACTGGTGGCGCGCATCCTTGATGCGGTGGTTGGCGCCGTTTCTGTGCCGGTGACGCTGAAAATTCGCACCGGCTGGGACCGCGATCATCGCAATGCGCTGATGGTGGCGCGCATCGCCGAGAGCGCCGGCATCCAGGCGCTGGCGATCCACGGCCGCACCCGCGCCTGCGGTTATACCGGGGAAGCCGAATACGACACCATTGCCGCGGTGAAAGCGGCGATCGGCATTCCGGTCATCGCCAACGGCGACATCACAACGCCGGAGCGCGTCAAGCATGTGCTCGAATACACCAGGGCCGATGCGGTGATGATCGGCCGTGCGGCGCAGGGCCGGCCGTGGATGTTCCGCGAGATCAGCCATTTTCTTGCCACCGGGCGTCATCTGCCGCCGCCTGCCGTCGGGGAAATCCACCGCGTGCTGGTGGCGCATCTGCATGATCTTTACGGCTTCTATGGCGAGCAGCGCGGCGTGCGTGTCGCGCGCAAGCACATCTCCTGGTACACCAAGGGCCTCGCCGGCTCGGCGGCATTCCGCCATGGCATGAACCAGTTGCAGACCTGCGCGGAACAGATTGATGCCGTGAATCATTATTTTGCCGAACTTTTGGATCTGGGCGAACGCCTGATCTATGTGGAAGAACCCGGCCGTGTTGAAACTGAAGAGCCTGCAGAACTTGCAGCATGATGAATAAGCAAGCGGAGGAACTGGCAGCATGATGAATGAAACCGAAATGGCCCGCGTGGTGCGCCGGGCGATCGACGGCTATTTCCGTGATCTCGACGGGGAAAAAGCCTGCGGCGTATACGACATGGTCATCGGCAGCGTGGAAAAACCGCTGCTGGAATCGGTGTTGCACAAGGTGCGCGGCAACCAGTCGCATGCCGCGGCGATGCTGGGCATCAACCGCAACACGCTGCGCAAAAAAATAAAGACCTACAACATCAAGTTCTGACGCGCGCCGGCCTGCCGCCGCACAGCGTTTTTATCCCGCACATGGCCATCATCAAACAAGCGCTGATCAGCGTCTCCGACAAGGCCGGCATCCTCGAATTCGCTCGCGGACTCGCCGGCTTCGGCGTGACCCTGCTGTCGACCGGCGGCACTGCCAAAATGCTGCGCGATGCCGGGCTGGAAGTCACCGAAGTCGCCGATTACACCGG
>CAZSIR010000070.1:0-7500 GCA_964606765.1 uncultured Bordetella sp.
GCCGCCATCGGCACTTCGCGCATGCGGCGGAACTGCGTGTTGTCGTTGCCGAGCAATAAACCCATGCCGCGCGAACCCATCGCGTCGGGCAGGCGCGCGCCGGTTGATTCGCCGATCAGCACCAGCGGCATGCCGCGCTCGGTGGCGGCGCGTTTCATGTGGCCGATTTTTTTGCTGTTGGTCGCCGAGGTCGATGCCCCCTTCACTGTGAAGTCATTGACCACCAGGCAGACATCGCGGCCATCGATGCGGCCGAAGCCGGCGAGCTTGCCGTCGGTCTGGGTTTCGTTTTCCTGTTCGGCATACACGCCGGAAGAACCAAACAGCCCGGACTCGATGAAGGAACCCTGGTCCATCAGGTAATCGATGCGCTGGCGCGCGTTCCAGATGCCCTTCGCAGTCCGTTTCGCGTACTTCTCTTCGCCGCCACCGGCCAGGGCCTTGGCGCGACGGGCTTCGTATTCCTGCAACAATGCTTCGAATGCCATATAAAATATCCAATAAAATCAAATAGTTATTAATTTATGCCTACTAAGGCCGCACACCGGCGCGCAGCTTGGGACCGAGCTGGCTGGCGAGCCGGCCCTGTAATGCGTCGATGAACTGGCACAGGTAAGGCCGCGTCTCGCGCGGATCGATGACGTCTTCCACCGCAAAAGCTTCGGCGGTGCGGAACGGCGATGCGAGCTGTTTCAGTTCGGCTTCGATTTCGCGTTCGCGTGCTGCGGGGTCCGCAGCGCTTTCGATTTCCTTGCGGTAGGCCGCCTTGACCCCGCCTTCGACCGGCAAGGAGCCCCATTCCGCGGAAGGCCAGGCAATCTTGAAATTGAGTCCGGCACGATCGATGAAACTGCCGCCGGCGACGCCATAACATTTGCGCACGATCACCGAGAACATCGGCACCCGCGACTGCAGCGCGATGTAGCGTGCGCGCACGCCTTCGCGCAGGATCGCATCGGCTTCGGATTCACGGCCGACCATCAGGCCGGGAATGTCGGCGAACAGGATGACCGGGATGTTGAACATGTCGCAGAGCTCGGTGAAATGGCCCTGCTTGCGCGCGGCTTTGTAGTCCATGATGCCGCCGACCATCGGGTTGCTGGCGATGATGCCGACGACCTTGCCGTTCATGCGCGCCAGCGCGGTGATCAGGGCGCGGCCGAAGGTCGGCTGGATTTCAAACAGCGAGTCGCGGTCGACGATCATGCCGACCAGCTTTTTCATGTTGTAGGCCTGACGATTGGAGCGCGGCACGATGCTGGCCAGCGCGTCTTCGCAACGGTCCACCGGGTCGCCACTGTCCACCACCGGCGGCAGTTCCCACACGTTCTGCGGCATGTACGACAGAAAACGGCGGATCTGCTCAAAACAGTCCTGCTCGTTTTCCGCGACATTGTCGATGGTGCCGGCGGTATCGACCGCGACCGCGGTGCCACCGAGTTCGTCCTTGTGCAGCTTTTCGCCGAAGGCGCGTTCGACCACCGGCGGCCCTGCAGCAAAAATCTGGCCGGTGCCTTTGACCATGATCGACCAGTGCGACAGGATCGCGCGCATCGACGGGCCCCCGGCGGTGGTACCCATCACGGCGGATACCACGGGCACGATGCCGAGCAGATCGACCGAGCGTTCGACGCCGTCCTGGCCATAACCCGGCACCACGGTATACCCCTTGCGCTTGGCGGTATTGACGCTGCCGCCGGTGCCGTCGATCAGGTTGACCAGCGGCATCCGGTATTCATAAGCGAGGTCTTCGACAAACCCTCCCTGCCCGCCCTTGCGCCGGTCGCTGCCGAAACCGGTGCCGGCGCGGATGGTGTAGTCCTCGCCGCCGATGGCCACCGGCCGGCCGCCGATGCGGGCAATACCCATCACGTAGGGCGCGGGCTCGAAGCCGGTCAGCTTCCCGGATGCGTCATAACTGGCCTTGCCGGCGAGCTTGCCGACTTCACGGAAAGAGCCAGCGTCGGCGAGCTGGTCGATGCGTTCCCGTACCGTGAGTTTGCCTTGGGCATGATGCTTGGCCACGGCCTCCGCCCCGCCGCAGGCTTCCGCCAGCGCGCGCCGGCGCTGCAATTCGTCGATTTCGGGCTGCCAGTTCATCGCGGAGAGTTTATAAAATAATGAATTAAATCAAATATTTATAATGTGAGCATGGGCTCACTATCGAGTCGTAAGCGGGGGCTTACTTTGTCGACTTATTTGCCCCCTTATTCTTCGATGATGGCGACAACCTGGCCTTCGGCTACCGGGTCTTTTTCCTTGACCAGAATTTCCTTCACCGTGCCGCCGTCCTCGGTAATGACGGGAATTTCCATTTTCATCGACTCGATGACGATCAGCGTGTCGCCACCTTCGACCTTGTCGCCGGGCTTGGCTTTGAGCTGCCAGACGGTGCCGGTAATTTCGGATTTGACTTCGATGCGGGCCATGCGGGAGCTCCTGAAAGTGGTTCGGAATGGTGTGGAGGATGCTATTCTGGGGCCATATTGTTGTCAAGAAGATTGTTGACAATAATACAAAATATCCGTATTGTGACCTCCATCTAATGCCATCCCCGACCATTCCGCGAAGCCCACATGCCTGCCACCCAAGCCATCCCCGACGTGCTGACCCGCCTGCGTGATGGCGCGCCTTTGACACAGTCGCTGCCGGAACAGATTGCAGCGCGATTGTCGGAACGCATCGTCTCCGGCGCCTACACGCCGGGCCAGCGCATCATGGAACAGGCCATCGCCGAGGAATTCGAAGTCAGCCGCGGTCCGGTGCGCGAGGCACTGCGCCTGCTGGAAAAAGAAGGCCTGGTGATGATCTTGCCGCGGCGCGGCGCGCAGGTCACCAATCCAACCATCGAAGAAGTAAACGAGATTTTCGACATTCGCGCCATGCTGAACGGGCTGCGCGACCGCCTGATCGCAGAAAGCCGGCAGCGCGAATCCCTGATCCCGGTACTGGAGCAGGACATTGCCCGGCTGGCGCAGACCGCGGCAACACCCGGCCCGGGCGACGAATACATCGATATCGTGCTGCGCCTGAACCGGTTGCTGACCCAGGCCGCCGGCAATCACCGGCTGCAGGCCATTCTTGGTTCGCTCGCGGTGCAGACCGTGCGTTACACCCGGCTCGGCCTGTCCACCCCGCAACGCCGCAGGCAATCGGTGCAGAACTGGCAAAGCCTGCTGCAGGCGATCCGCAGCGGCGATGGCGATGCGGCAGAACGCATCGCGCGACAGCGCGTGATTGATTCACGCAATGCCGCCGTCGAACACCTGCGCGCACTCGCCAATTCCTGAGTCCGCGGTTGTGCCGCCCCGGACCGCCACTTAAGATAGCGGCCTGATTCAAATCCCGTTCAATCCCCACGCCTGATCCCATACCGGAAATCCCCACGATGACTGCCCTGCCCAAACTGACCGATGCCACCCTGGAACTCGATGGCCGCATCGCCACGCTGACTTTCAATCGCGACGACGTGCGCAATGCACTGACCAGCACCGACCTCGTGTCCGACATCGTCAACACCCTGCAGTGGGCGGGCAGCTGCATGGATGCCTCCGTGCTGATCATCACCGGCGCCGGCAGCGCGTTTTCCGCCGGCGGCAACATCAAGACCATGGGTGAGCGTTCCAAGGCGCCGCCACATGAACTGCAGCGCAACTATCGCACCGGCATCCAGCGCATTCCGCTGGCGATGCAGGACACCGACATTCCGGTCATCGCAGCAGTCAACGGCCCGGCGATCGGCGCCGGATTTGATCTCGCCAACATGTGCGACATCCGCATCGGCTCCACTGAAGCGCAATTCGGCGAAACCTTCGTCAACCTCGGCATCATTCCCGGTGACGGTGGTGCCTGGTTTCTCAACCAGCTGCTCGGCTACCAGCGCGCCGCTGAACTGACGCTGACCGGGCGTGTGCTGAAGGCGGATGAAGCCAAGGCCCTGGGCATCCTGCTCGAAATCACCGAGCCGGGAGAGCTGATGAACGCGGCGAGAAAAATGGCCGGCAAGATTGCCGCCAAACCGCCGCAGGCCATCCGTTACGCCAAGCGCCTGCTTAAACTGGCACAGCGCCAGAACCTCACCGAACACCTTGATGCCTGCTCGGCATTCCAGGCCATCTGCCACAAAACCGAAGACCACCAGGAAGCGCTGCAGGCGTTTTTCGAAAAACGCAGGGGCGAGTTCAAGGGGCGCTGATGCCTTTCCCGTTCCGGATCGGCTGCGCGTTGTGGCTGGCTGCCGCGCTGACCAGCCCGGCGTTGGCGCAGCAAAAACCACCGGCCAGGACACCGGACGGCGTGTTTGCGCCCCGCGACGAGGCCGCGGGGGACCAGTCGTGGACACGCTTCCGCGACCGTCTGCTGGAAGCCGTGCAGCAGCGCGATAAAAAATTTGTCCTTGGCGTCGTGGACCGCAACGTCCGCAACGGCATCGGCCAGCCCAACGGCCTCGAGGAATTCATGCGCCAGTGGGACCCGGACGCCGAAGACAGCCCGCTGTGGCGCGAATTGCCGCGCGCGCTTCACCTCGGCGCGGTGTACTACAGCCACGAACGCATGCCGCGCAGCCTGTGCGCGCCCTATGTGCTGCCGCGCTGGCCGAAAAACACCGACCCGCACGGCAATGGCGCCATCACCGCCCGCGAAACCGCGTTGCGGGCGGCGCCATCCGGCACCGCGGACATCATCACCAGCCTCAGCCATTCCGTAGTCCGCGTGCTTGACTGGGAAGTGGATGACAGCGACGCCGGCAGCAGGCAGAAATGGACAAAAATCAGCGTCCAGGAACGGGAAGGGTTCATTCCCGAGGAACATGTCCGCAGCCCGCTGGAGCATCTCGCCTGTTTCCGCAAGGGCGAAGCGGGCTGGCGCCTGACTTCCTTTCTCGCCGCCGGCGAGTAGCGTGATTACGCCATGCGCCGGATCCCCGTGTACCCGGCATTTTGGATTGCGGCGCTGCTGCTGATGTCGAACACTGCTCCGGCACTGGACCTGCAGGGCCATCGCGGCGCACGCGGCCTGCTGCCGGAAAACACCCTGCCGGCATTCGCAAAAGCACTGGCCATCGGCGTCACCACGCTGGAACTGGACACGGCGGTGACGAAGGACGGCGTGGTAGTGGTCAGCCATGATTCGACGCTCAATCCGGACATCACGCGCAACCCCGACGAACAATGGCTGACGCAGGACGGCATCGCGGTTCATGCGCTGACCTGGACTGAACTGCAGCAGTACGATGTCGGCCGCATCCGCGCACAGTCTGCCTATGCGCGGCGCCACCCGGACCAGCAGCCTCTAGACGGGTCGCGCATACCGCGCCTTGCAGATGTTTTCGCGCTGGCGCGCCGCGCCGGGAACAATACCGTCCGTTTCAACATCGAAACCAAGATTTCTCCGGAACAGCCGCAATTCACGCTCCCCCCGGTGGAATTCGCGCGGGCACTGATAACGCTGGTGCGCGCGGAAAAGCTGGAATCACGCGTCACCATCCAGTCCTTCGACTGGCGCACGCTGCAGGTGGTGCAGCAGGAAGCGCCTGAAATCGCCACGGTCTATCTGACGGTGCAGCAATCCTGGCTGGACAACATCCGCTCCGCTGAACAGGCCTCGCCATGGACCGCGGGATTTCATGTCAGCCGCCACGGCGGCTCCATCCCGCGCCTGGTGAAAGCCGCCGGTGGCGCAGTGTGGTCGCCCTATTTCGGCGAGGTCACGGCGGATGCCGTGCGCGAAGCCCAGGGGCTTGGCCTGAAGGTGGTGGTGTGGACGGTGAATGAACCCCGGGACATCGCGCGCATGATCGAATGCGGCGTCGACGGCATCATTTCGGACTACCCGGACCGTTTGCGCCGGATCGCCGCGCAACGCGGACTGGCGCTGCCGCCGGCGACGACAGTCACACCGTAAACAGGCTCACAGCGTGCCGTAGGAATGCAATCCTGACAGGAACATGTTGACGCCGATGAAGGCGAAGGTGGTCACCAGCAGACCGACCACCGCCCACCAGGCCAGCAACGGGCCGCGCAGACCCTTGATCAGCCGCATGTGCAGCCAGGCGGCGTAATTCAGCCACACAATCAGCGCCCAGGTTTCCTTCGGGTCCCAGGACCAGTAACCGCCCCAGGCTTCCGCCGCCCACATCGCACCGAGGATGGTGGCAATGGTGAAAAAAGCGAAGCCGATGGCGATGGCCTTGTACATCACATCATCCATGACTTCCGCCGGCGGCAGGAGCCGCGTCATCAGGCCCCTGGTCGACAGCAGATAGGCCACGCCCACCATCGCCGCAATCGAGAACGAACCATAACCAACGAAATTCGCCGGCACGTGGATTTTCATCCACCACGACTGCAATGCCGGCACCAGCGGCTGGATTTCATGCGCGCCGCGGTCGAAGGTGTACCAGAGGATGAACCATACCGCGGCAAGAATGATCATCATCACAAAGGCGCCGAGTTTGCGTGTCGCATAGCGGCCTTCGTAATAGAGATAGAGCAATGAAGTGATGATGCAGAACAGCACGAACACTTCGTAGAGATTGCTGATGGGTATGTGGCCGACGTCGGCGCCGATCAGATAGGACTCATACCAGCGCACCATCAGGCCGATCAGGCCCATCGCCACCGCACTCCACAGCAGGCCGGTGCCGGTCTTCGCCAGACCGTCCTTTCGCGCCAGCAATCCGGCCCAGTAGGCGACGCCGGACATGGCAAACAGGAAACACATCCACATGATCGCGGTCTGGCTGGAGATCATGTATTTCAGGAAAAACACCTTGTCGGCGCGCGCAAGATCGCCCTGATACAGCGAAATGCTCCACAGGCTGACGGCGACCAGCACGATCATCAGCATGCGCACCGCTTTCCAGTGCCAGCCAAGGCCGGCGATCGACAATGCCGCTCCGACAAGAATGGCCTTTTCATAACCATCCATGTAGCCGCCGTAGAGCTTCAGGGCAAAACCGGCGCCGACCAGCAGTGCAAGGGCATAAGCCCAGTCAAACCAGGACAGGCGGCGCAGCCAGGATTGGGATTGGGGCAGGGTCGCGTTTTGTGTCTGCGTCAGTTCCATCTATCAACCTCTCGCGGCTGCGGCGAGCGCAGCCTTGTGGCGTTCGAATTCGCGTTCATTTTCCAGCGTGTGGCGGTTGGTGGCCATCGCCAGCAGCATCTTGCCCTGTGCCGGTTTGACCAGCAACCAGATCCGCCGTTCGCGGATATAAAGCATCGCAAAGATGCCCAGTACCAGCAGCAGTGAACCGCCGTAGACAATATTCTTGCCCGGGGAGCGGGTCAGTTGCAGGCCGGAAGCCTTGATTTCCTCGTACTGGACCAGTTGCAGGTAGACCGGCGCGCCATAGGCAAAACTGTCGCTGACCGAAGTCAGGCTGTCGCGGACAAAACGCAGCGTCTCCGGTTCAAACGGCGCCGGCGGCAGTTTGGCGCGTTCGCGCGCGAGTTGCAGGGCTTCCAGCGCCGCACCCTCCAGCACCTTGACATAGAC
>CAZSIR010000070.1:7600-15089 GCA_964606765.1 uncultured Bordetella sp.
CCTTCCGCGTCGAGCGGCAGGCGCAGGAAACGGAAACCCTCGTTCGGATTGCTGCGCACGCCGGTCATCAGATACCAGGCGCCTTCGAGCTGCAGCGGCAGCATGTAATTGCTGAATTCACGCGCCTGTCCCTGGGCATCCCGCAGCCGGTACTGGAAGCTCGGCCCGACGTTGCGCAGGTCTTTCCTGGAATTGTCGGCGGCGCCGGAGCCGAGCTGGTCCAGCACCTTCTTCGACACGCTGGCGACTTCGACGCGCGAACTCGTCGTGTTCGAGCCCAGGTCCTCGATGTTGAACGGGCGGAAATCCGACAGCTCGACGCGAATCTCGGTATCGCCGCTGACGATGCGTGTCGCCTGATTCACCGCACCGGCGACATCAAAGGGCACCACACGCGGCAGCAGCAGCGGCCATCCCTTCATCTGCATGCGCGTGCCGCCATCGGCAAAACTCGCCTGGTAGATCGCCACGCCCTTGTGGATGAACGGGTAGTTGACGCGTATGGTGCGTTCGAATTTCTCGCCGGTCTCGTGATCGGTGACAATGATGTCACTGGCAAAATCCCGCGGCTGCCCGGTTGAATAATGATCGATGTGGAATTTTTTCAGCGCGATCGTGAACGGCAGGTCCTGCACCAGGTAACCGTCGGCAACATTCTGGAACACGACATTGGCGCTGGTGCCCTCGGGTATGTTGACGTTGCCGCGGAATGACAGGTTTTCCGGCGACAGCCTGCTTTGAGGCGGCACCTTGCTTTGCGGAATGTCGCGGGTCTCGATGATTTTCTGGCCGGTCAGCTGCAGCACTTTCAACGGAATGTTGCCGTCGAGCAGGCCGCCAAAACAGATCACCACGATGCCGCAGTGGGTCAGCAGGTAGCCGGTACGGTGATAACTGCCGGCCTTGGCGGCAATCAGGGTGTCCGTTCCGCCTTCCCCGCGCGCGGCGCTGCGAAAGCGAAATCCGCTGGCGGTCAGGTAACGTGTCGCGCCTTCGAGCGCCGTTGTGGCCGGCACGGCGAGCTCGAATTCCGCGCGCTGCCGGATGTGCTGCAACGAGCGTTCGGTGGCCTGTTCGCGGAAATTGCGCATTTCGCGCAACATCCCCGGGCCATTGCGGTAAATGCAAAGGCTGGTCGAGAGCACCAGAAAACTGAGGATCGCGAGAAACCAGGCCGCGTGATAAACGTCATACAGCCCCAGAAACTCGAACACCGGAAACCAGAACTGGCCAAACTGCGAAATGTAGTTGGGGTAGGGCTCGGCCTGCTTCAGCACCGTGCCGACCACCGAGGCAATGGCCAGCACCGTCAGCAGGCTGACGGCAAAGCGCATGGACGACAGCAGGTCGTAGGCTGCTCGGGTTCGGGTTTGTTGGGCCATGATCTTGGTCAGGGTGCAATGACACAGACAAAAAAGGGAGACTGCAGCAGTCTCCCTTTTTTACGGTATGACGGCAGCGGTAATATCAGCGCAGACCGGCAATGTACTCGGACACTGCAGCGATTTCCTGATCACTCATTTTTGCAGCCACGCCGCGCATCATCTGGGCGGCGTCATTGGCACGCTGCCCTACGCGGAAGGCTTTCAGCTGCGTCGAAGTGTATTCGGCATGCTGGCCGGCCAGCCGGGGAAACTGCGCCGGCATGCCGGCGCCATTGGGAGAGTGGCAGGAAGCACAGGCCGGCACGCCCTTGGCGACAACGCCGCCGCGGTAAATGGCCTCGCCCTGCTTCGCAAGCGCCGCGTCACGCGCCACTGTCGGCCGGGCTTTTTGCGAGGCAAAGTAGGCCGCGAGGTTTTTCATGTCGTCTTCCGACAGATTGGCCACCATGCCGGCCATCACGCCGTTGTTGCGCTCGGCCGGTTTGCCGCCCTGCGATTTGAAATTCATCAGCTGCTTGTAGATGTATTCCGGATGCTGTGCAGCCAGGCTGGGATTCACCGGCATGCCGCTGTTTCCGTCCGCCGCATGGCAGGCCGCGCAGACCTGGCTGGCGATCGGCTGGCCTTTGGCCGGATCGCCCTTGATCACGCCCTGGGCCAGCACGCTTTGCGCCGCCAGCGCTCCCACCACAACGGCCAGCAGCCGCCAGGTTTTCAGGTCGCGGTTCGGTTGGCGCTGTTCCATGCATACTCCTTGATTCAAGCGGTCGTAAAAAAGGCTTGTATTCTATAACATTCCGCCCGGTATTCCTTCCCATCCCACAGCCGCAACCGCCCTCTGCGGCAAGGATCATCAACCGTGTCCCTGTTTACGCATCTAGAGTTTCGTTACGCCGTGCACCAGCTTGCGGACATGCCGCCGGACCAGGGCGCTGAGGTCGCTTTTGCCGGACGTTCCAACGCCGGGAAATCCACGGCGATCAATGCGCTGGCCAATCGCCGCAAGCTGGCGTTTGTCAGCAAGACCCCCGGGCGAACCCAGGCCATCAATTTTTTCGACATGGGCAACCAGTGCTCGCTGGTCGATCTGCCGGGTTATGGCTATGCCAAGGTGCCGCGCCCGGAACAAGAGCGTTGGGATGAGTTAATTGGCACTTACATATCTAATCGTAACTCTTTGATTTTATTAATAATAATTGTTGACATTCGTCGCGGTTTGACCGCGCTGGATCGGCAAATGCTGGATTGGCTGGCACCGACCAACAAGGCCGTTCACGTACTCCTGACCAAGGCAGACAAAATGAACCGCCAGGAAGCCGCCGTGGTTCTTCAGCAAACCGTGGCTGAGCTGGCGCGGCATCCCGGTGAGGCGACCGCGCAGATTTTTTCCGGCACCAGCAAAACCGGCGTGCGCGAAGCCCAGGCCGTCATTGCACGGCGATTGAAGCAATAAAAAGCCCCCGGTACAGGGGAGTAAACCGGGGGCGAAGAGCCTTAAATCAGGTTTAAGGCACCCGCTCAGGGAGGGAAGCGGGAGACAACCGAAGTCATCTGTAACTTCAGACGACTATAATCCGGATTAGTTCCCATCATCCCGGGCGGCGGAAAACTCCCCGTATTTCCAAGGTGTTAGCACCATGATTCCATCAGGAAAATATCCTTCCGTGCGCATGCGCCGGATGCGCAAAGACGATTTTTCGCGGCGCCTGATGCGCGAGCATCGTTTGACCACGGATGATCTGATTTATCCGGTATTTGTCATCGAAGGCAAAAACCGCACTGTGCCTGTGGCTTTCATGCCTGGCGTGCTACGCCACACCATCGACAGATTGCTGCGTCTGGCAGACAGCTGTCTTGCCGCCGGGATTCCGGCCATCGCGCTGTTTCCGGCGATTGAAGCCAAACTTAAAACGGCTGACGGACGTGAGGCCGCCAATCCCAAAGGACTGATTCCACGCGCCGTGACAGCGCTGAAAAAGCGCTTTCCCGGATTGGGCGTGATTACCGATGTTGCTCTGGACCCTTACACGACACACGGCCAGGATGGCGTCATTGATGCCACGGGTTATGTCATGAACGACGCTTCCGTTGCTGCACTGGAGCGTCAGGCGCTGGTGTGCGCCGCGGCTGGCGTCGACATTGTTGCGCCTTCGGACATGATGGACGGACGCATCGGCGCCATTCGTGCCGCGCTTGATCGCAAACAGTTCATCCATACGCGGATCATGGCCTACTCGGCGAAATATGCATCAGGGTTCTATGGGCCGTTCCGTGATGCCGTCGGCTCGGCCAGACAGCTGGGTAAAAGCGACAAGCGCAATTACCAGATGGATCCGGCCAACAGCGATGAGGCGCTGCAGGAAGTCGGCCTTGATCTGCAGGAAGGCGCAGACATGGTCATGATCAAACCCGGAATGCCTTATCTGGACATCGTGCGCCGCGTGAAAGACCTCTACAAGGCACCGACCTACGTGTATCAGGTCAGCGGCGAGTATTCGATGCTGAAAGCCGCGGCCGCGGCCGGGTGGCTGGATGAGCGGCAGTGCGCGATGGAATCCCTGCTGGCCTTCAAGCGTGCCGGCGCGGACGGCGTGCTGACTTATTTTGCGCTGGATGCTGCGCGCTGGATGAAACAGGCGGGCTGAGTTTATCCTGCAGCGGGGGACAACCCCAGCAGAGCCTCGACCGCGGGCAGGCGGGCCCGCTCAATCACTCTTCCTTCGGCAGTCGCGCGCAGCGGCATGCGCAGATCACGGGCATCGAGCACGGTCAGCTCGATTTCGGCGCCGCCAACGGTAATGTTGTACACCGGCAGCAGTCGCGGTTCATGCCCCGCATAAAGCCGGCTTTGACCGGTCTGGTAGCCGATCTTGCGGTCGATCAGGAACAGTTCGACGGCCTTCGCATTATCCGTAAACAATTGCAGATGGATCACCGCGTACGGGCCGGCAATGCCCGACAGCGCCGAACCCGTCAGATGCGGATCAAAAGCCGCCAGCTCGCGCATCGCGCGCAGCGCCTGTTCACGCAGCATGCGGATCCGCTGATCCTGGTCATTGCTGCGGTAAATATCCTGGTATTCGCGCAGCGCGGCATCGATTTCATCATTGTTGGGCAGTCGCTGTGCATCGGGGATGCCCAGCTGTTTTGCCGCCTTGCGCTTGGCCA
This sequence comes from uncultured Bordetella sp., assembly GCA_964606765.1. Classification (GTDB taxonomy): domain Bacteria; phylum Pseudomonadota; class Gammaproteobacteria; order Burkholderiales; family SG8-41. Next base: position 12,154 of record CAZSIR010000070.1, read on the forward strand.
GCCCGTAATCCTCGATGCCGTCCTGCGCCATCAGGCGCGCCGCATGCACGGCGATCGCGCTGCGTGTGTCATCACGGCCCCGTTCTCTGGCCATTGCGCACTCCTAAAACAGCTGATTTCTGGCGTCGTCCGGAAGTTTTTCCGCGCCCGGTGCTTCAGCCGCGTTGTCAGGCGCGGGAAATTCCTGATAAAAATATTCGCTGATGCCGCCGGAACTGCTGCGCACCCCGGTCTCCGGATCAACCTGCATCACCAGAACCCCCGGCGGCGGATTGAACGGTTCTTCCGGCACGTTTTTCAGCGCAACAGCCATGTAATCGATCCAGATCGGCAACGCCGCGCTGCCGCCGGTCTCATTGCGCCCCAGTGTTTTCGGCTGGTCAAAACCCATCCATGCCACCGCCACCAGGTTCGGCTGAAAGCCGCAGAACCAGGCATCCACAAATTCGTTGGTCGTGCCCGTCTTGCCGGCCAGATCGCCGCGTTTCAGGCGCATGGCGCGGGTTGCAGTGCCCGCCCTCACCACGTCGCGCATCAGGCTGGACATGATGAAGGCATTGCGTGAATCAATGACACGCTCGGCGGATTCACCGGCGACCAGCGGTTGGTTGACCATCAGGGTGTTGCCCTTGTCGTCTTCGACGCGCTCGACGAAATAGGGCGCGATGCGGTAGCCGCCATTGGCAAAAACGGAATAGGCCCGGAGCATCTGCATCGGGGTGGCGCTGCCGGCACCCAGCGCCATCGTCAGGTATGGCGGATGCAGTTTGGGATCAAAGCCAAAGCGCGCAATGTAGTCCTGCGCATATTGCGGGCTGATCGCCTGCAGTACGCGTACCGACACAAGATTTTTTGACTTTGCAAGTGCCGCGCGCAGACGGAGCGGGCCGTCAAATTTGCCGTCATAGTTCTTCGGCTCCCACTGTTCCGAACCGGTTTGCGCGGCGGTAAACGTCAATGGCGCATCGTTGATCACGGTTGCAGCCGTGAAGCCTTTTTCCAGGGCTGCGGAATAGACGAAGGGCTTGAAGCTCGAGCCGGGCTGGCGCAATGCCTGTGTAACGTGGTTGAACTGGTTGCGATTGAAATCAAAGCCGCCGACCAGTGCGCGAATCGCGCCGGTGCGCGGATCTGCGGCAACCAGCGCAGATTCCACCACCGGCAACTGCGCAATCTGCCAGCGGTTCTTTTCGTCACGCGCCAGCCTGATGATGGCGCCACGGCGGATGCGCTGATTGGGGGCGGCATTGTCACCCAGCATGCGCGCGGCAAATTTCAAGCCCTCTTCAGAAACAGTGATGCGCTCGCCGCCGGCAACATAGGCTTTTACCTGCTTCGGCGTTGCCTCGAGCACGACCGCTGCATGCAGGTCTTCGCTGTCTGCGACCTCCTGCAATGCGTCCTCAAGCCGTTCGTCCGTCAACGTTCCCTTCAATTCGACATAACTCTCCGGACCACGATAACCATGCCGCCGGTCATAATCCAGTACCCCTTTGCGCAAGGCGGCATAAGCCGCGCGCTGATGCTCGACGTTGAGCGTGGTGTGCACTTTCAGCCCGCGGGTATAAATTTCCTCGCCATAGCGTTCAAACAGCTGGGCACGAACCATTTCGGCGAAATACTCGGCACGCACCGAATATTCATTCATCGACTGCTTGACCGGCGGCGACTCCTTGTCCGCTTCGGCAAATTGCTGCTGCGTGATCATGCCGAGCTCGCGCATCCGGCGCAGCACGTACTGCTGCCGCAGCTTGGCGCGTGCGGGATTCGCAATCGGATTGAAACGGGAGGGCGCTTTCGGCAATCCGGCAAGCATCGCGTGTTCGGCAATCGACAGCTGATTCAGCGGTTTGCCGTAATAAATCTGCGCCGCCGATGCAAAACCGTAAGCGCGCTGCCCGAGGTAGATCTGGTTGATGTAAAGCTCGAGTATCTGATCCTTGCTGAGGCTGGCCTCAATCTTGAAAGCCAGCAGCATCTCGTTGAATTTGCGGGTCAGCGTTTTTTCCTTGGAGAGGAAAAAATTCCGCGCCACCTGCATGGTGATGGTGGATGCCCCCTGCCGCACACCGCCGGAAGCAAAGTTGGACAATGCCGCGCGGGCGACGCCGACATAATCAACGCCGCCATGCTGGTAAAAACGCTCATCCTCCGCCGCGACGATGGCGTTCACCAGGCTTTTGGGCACCTGCGCCAGCTGCACCACGGCGCGCCGCTCCTCGCCGAACTCGCCGATCAGCGTGCCGTCCGCACTGTAGACTCTAAGGGGGATTTTGGGCCGATAATCGGTCAGTGATTCCAGTGACGGTAACGTCGGAACCACCATCACAGCAGCAAATCCGACCACCAGACTGGCCGCCGCTGCCAACAAAAACACTAGTAATAGTGGGAAAACCCACCAACGAACAGACATCTAGTGGAATTATAAATTCGTGAAAAAAGTCAAATTAATCTGTGGGTTACGCGCCACATCTAATGCAAAATCTTATTGCCTGAAAGGAAAAAATCCTGCACAGTAGTAGGTGTAGCGGCTGCATTATAGGCGGATCGAACCGCAAAGGGAACGCAGCAAAAAATCTTTACGTATTAAAAGCTTGCTGCTAATGTCTAAAGTGAATTGTGGGGAGTTCGCTCTAAAAACATATGGCTAAAGGTAAATTCAGCCTCAACTTAGACGCCATCGAGGGCCTGTTCAAACCCAAGATGCCGCCGTTGATCGGCGCCGACATCAGTTCCTCGGCGGTCAAGATGGTGGAGATCGCGGACGCCGGCAAGGGTGTTTACCGGCTCGAGCGTTATGCCATTGAACCCTTGCCCACCGAATCCGTGGTCGAAGGCAACATCAACAACCTTGATGCCGTCATCGAGGCCGTGAAGCGTTGCCACAAGCGACTCGGCAGCAATTTCAAGAATCTCGCGCTGGCCCTGCCCAATGC
>CAZSIR010000071.1:0-3563 GCA_964606765.1 uncultured Bordetella sp.
TCCTCGTAATCGACCTTGACGAATTCGCCGCCCAGCGACACCACCTGGTCGGCGACCTCCGCACGCGTGTCATTGGCGCGCACGATGGCGCCCAGACCGGCGGCCGTGCCGATCGCCGCGAGACCCGCAACACCGGCGCCGGCGATGAACACCTTGGCCGGCGGCACCTTGCCCGCGGCGGTGATCTGGCCGTTGAAAAAACGACCGAAAGCATTGGCCGCCTCAATCACGGCGCGATAGCCGGCAACACCGGCCTGGGAAGTCAGCGCATCCATTTTCTGCGCGCGGGACAGCACGCGCGGCAGCGAATCAATGGCCAGAACGGTGGCTTTTTTCGCCGCCAGCTGCTGCATCAATTCCGGATTCTGCGCCGGCCAGATGAAACCGATCAGGGTGCCGCCTTCACGCAGCAGGCCGACCTCTTCAGCCGTCGGCACCACAACCTTGAACACGATATCGGAACGGGTCCACAAACCCGCCGCATCCGCCGCGATCTCCGCACCTGCAGCACGATAAGCGTCATCGCTGCAATTCGCCGCATCGCCGGCGCCGGACTGCACCATGACCTTGAAACCCAGCTTGATCAGCTTCTCGACGACCTCGGGAACGGTCGCAACGCGCTTTTCGCCGGCTGCCGTCTCTTTGGGCACCCCTATGGTCTGAGGCATGAATTCCCCTTCTTTGACACTGGATATTGAGAACCGGATTGGAAGCGCCGCCATCACGGTCGCGCGCAATGTGGCCTGATTATAAGACAAAAAAACTGCCGGACCTCCGGTCTGGTCCGCTGATTCCGCGTTTCTGTTTATGCCTTTATGCAGGCGTCTTATAACCGCACATCCACCGCTTATAATTCCCGCATGTCCGCGATCCCGACGATCCGTCTGCTGCCCGAACTCCTGATCAACCAGATCGCCGCGGGCGAAGTCATCGAACGCCCGGCTTCCGCGTTGAAGGAATTGCTGGAAAACAGCCTCGATGCCGGCGCACAGGCGATCAGCGTCGAACTCGCCGCCGGCGGCGTGAAACAGGTTTCAGTGATCGACGACGGCAACGGCATCGGCCGTGATGAACTGAAGCTCGCACTGGCCCGCCATGCCACCAGCAAAATCGCATCGCTCGACGACCTTGAGCATGTCGCCAGCCTCGGTTTCCGCGGCGAGGCGCTGGCCAGCATCGCCTCGGTGTCGCGCATGGAACTGACCAGCCGCCGCACCGAAGACCGCCACGCCTACCGGGTGACCGCCGAAGGCCCGACGCTGGGCACGCCGGAACCGGCAACGCTGGCGCGCGGTACGCGCATCGACGTGCGCGAGCTGTATTACAACACCCCGGCGCGGCGCAAATTCCTCAAATCCGAACAGACTGAGTTCGCGCATTGCGAAGAAGCCTTCCGCCGCATTGCGCTGTCGCGTCCCGATGTGGCATTTTCGCTGACCCACAACGGCCGCGCACGCCTGCAGGTCAAACCGCAGCCGCTGGCGGCTCGCATCGCCGCGGTGCTCGGCGGGGAATTTGCCGAAGGGGCGCTGCCGGTCGAAGAGTCCGGCGGGCAGATCAGCATCCGCGGCGCGATCAGTTCACCTTCGCATGCCAAGGGCACGCGCGATGCGCAGTATTTTTTCGTCAACGGCCGCTGCATCCGCGACAAGATCGTAGCGCACGCCATCCGCCAGGCCTATGCCGACGTACTGCACCACGACCGTCATCCGGCCTTTGTATTGTTTCTTGATATCGATCCGCAACTGGTCGACGTCAATGTGCATCCGGCCAAGGCCGAAGTGCGTTTCCGCGATTCACGTGCGGTGCATCAGTTCATCTTCCACGCGCTGCATAAAACACTGTCGCGTTCAGCCGGCGATGCCGCGCCTGCGATGACCACAGCTTCTGCGTCGCCTTCATCCGTAACCGCCGCACCGTTTTACCGTAACCAGGGCGCGATGACTCTGGGCATCGCACAACCTGCCGGCGCTTACGCCACATTGTTTGCCCCGCGGCCTGCTGCAGACACGGCAACCTTGCCGCAAGCCGCTCCGGTTCCCGCACTGCCGCCCTCCGGCGATGAACATCCGCTGGGCTTCGCGCTTGCACAGCTCGCCGGCATCTACATCCTCGCCGAAAACCGCAACGGCCTGATCATCATCGACATGCATGCCGCGCATGAACGCATCATGTACGAAAAACTCAAGACCGCGCTCGACGGCAAGGCCATTCCGATGCAGCCGCTGCTGGTGCCCGTGCATTTCGCCGCCGAAGCGCTGGATGTGGCGACCGCCGAAGACGAACGTGAAGGCCTGCAGGCGCTCGGCTTCGACATCGCCCCTGCCGGACCCGGCGCATTGATCGTGCGCGGTGTGCCAGCCCTGCTCGCCGATGCCGATGCGCAGGCGCTGGCGCTGGATGTGCTGCATGAAGTGCGCGAATACGGCGCCAGCCGCATCGCCACCGAACGCGGCAACGAACTGCTCGGCACCATGGCCTGCCACGCCGCGGTGCGCGCCAACCGCAAACTGACCGCACCCGAGATGAATGCGCTGCTGCGCGACATGGAAGCCACCGAACGCTCCGGCCAGTGCAACCACGGCCGGCCAACCTGGCATCAATTCTCGGTTGGCGATCTCGACCGCCTGTTTCGCCGCGGCGAGTAAAGAAGTAACATAAGTATTTGATTTAATTAGTAATTTTATGAAAACCCCTGCAGCGCCTCCCGCCATCCTGTTGATGGGTCCCACGGCCAGCGGCAAGACCGCGGTCGCGGTGCAGCTGGCGACGACCCTGCCCTGTGAAATCATCAGCGTCGATTCGGCCATGGTCTACAGGGACATGGACATCGGCACCGCGAAGCCTGATGCCGAAACGCTGAAACGCGCGCCGCACCACCTGATCAATGTCATCGAGCCGCACGAAAGTTATTCCGCGGCGCGTTTCCGCGATGATGCGCTGACGCTGATGCGCGAAATCACCGAACGCGGCCACATTCCGCTGCTGGTCGGCGGGACGATGTTGTATTTCAAAGCACTGGTCGAAGGCCTCAACGACCTGCCGGAAGCGGATTCCGCGATCCGCCTGATCATCGAAACCATGGCGGATGAAGACGGCTGGCCGGCGGTGCATGAAAAACTGCGCAAGATCGATCCGGAAACCGCGGCACGGCTGGAACCCAACGATTCACAGCGCATCCAGCGCGCGCTGGAGATCTATTACATCACCGGCAAGTCGATGACCGACCTGCTGAAAAAACCCAAGTACGTTTATTTCCCCTACACCCCCATTCGCATCGCGCTGCTGCCCGCCGACCGTGCAGTGCTGCATAAACGCATCGCACAGCGTTTCGACGCCATGCTCAAGGCGGGGCTGGTCGATGAACTGCGCCGGCTGCAGGAGGAATACGCGCTGGACCCCGACACACCGGCGATGCGCTGCGTCGGCTACCGCCAGGCCTGGGATCACATCAGCGGCAAAATCAGCCTGGATGAGCTGCGCGAACAGGGTATCGCCGCGACGCGCCAGCTCGCAAAACGGCAGCTGACCTGGCTGCGCTCGGCTGAGGAATTTACTGAATT
>CAZSIR010000071.1:3663-15078 GCA_964606765.1 uncultured Bordetella sp.
AGTTTCGTAGCCCGGATGGAGGCCGCAGGCCGTAATCCGGGGCAAGCATCACGACTCTAATCAATAGAGGCGCCAAGGCCGGCCATGCCCCGGATTTCACTGCGTTCCATCCGGGCTACAACACTGACCGACCCTCAGCAAAAGCAATACCGAACAAAATGCGATTACTTCCGTCCGGTATTCCGCAAACGATTAGCCAGCGCCCGCAGCAGTGACAGGCCAAACGCCGGATTGGTTTTGATCAGCTTGAGGAAGTCATTGCGGTTGATCGACAGCAGATTGGCGTCCGAAGCGGCGGATGCCGTGGCCGCGCGCTTCGACTGATCGACCAGCGCCATTTCGCCGAACACGCCGCCGGGCCGGATCACCTCGACCACCTTGTCCTTGACCGTGATGCGCACCGAGCCGTCCATCACCACGTACATGAAAATGCCGGCCTCGCCCTCGCGCATGACCACGCCGTTTTTCGGGTAATAAACCGGCGGTTTGCCGGGAAAATTGGAGGTCAGCTGGGCCAGCAGGTCCTTGTCGAACACCTCGCCCGAGACCGGGATGGTTTCCGGCGCCTGGTTCTGGTTTTTCGACAGCATCTGCATCGCCAGCGCGAGGCGCAGGCGCTTGATCAGGATCGCCAGCAGCATCAGCGCGAACTCCGGGGTTTTCTCGATCGCCCCGGCAAAGGCATTGCCGTCCATCTCGATCACTTCACAGGCGGCACGCGCCGCGGCCGTGGCGCTGCGCGGCTCGCCGGTCAGCACCGACATTTCACCCAGCACTTCGCCGGCCTTGATCACGTCCAGCGGCTTGCCGCCGCGCGTCAGCGCAACTTCACCGGCAGCGATGAAATACATGGTATTGCCGGCGGCGTTCTCGGCAAACAGCGGGTTGCCGGCGGCGACATTGCGCGCCTTGCCGTTGGCGTGGAAAAAAAGCCGCGCCACATTGGCGTTGTAGACATCGCTCTGTGCCGGCCGCGTGAAATCAAGTTCGCTCATAGGGGAAACCTTGCGGGATTTTGTGTTGTTGGTTGTCGACGGTGTTGTGCGGAGCCCTGCGACGCCGCCGGATACGCTGCCCGGTACCGTCGTCCACGACCAAGCTTATAGGCATGCGCCCGCCGGGCGTCAAGCCTCGGTGCGAAAATTCCGGCCCGGACCGGGATCAGGCCTTGCGCCGGACGCGCACCTCCGCCCAGCCCCGGGCCAGGGTCAGTTTCAGTTCCTGCGCTTCGCCCAACTGCGCACTGTCGCGGACAATCGCGCCATCGACGGTTTCAGTGATGCTGTAGCCGCGCTCCAGCACCCGCTGCGGATTCAGATGCAGCAGATGAGAACGAATGCCCCCCACCCGCTCTGCAGCGGCGGTCATGCGCTCACGCACCGCGCCGCGCAGGCGGCGCGCCAGCGCCTGTTGCTGCTGCACCCGCATTTCCGTATCCGGCGCCGCCGCGCGCAGCCGCTGTGCCATATCCCGCAGCGCCCAGGACCGCTCCTCCGCGCTGCGCCGCCATTCGCCACGCAGCCGGCTGGCGAGGTGCTGCAGATGGATGACCTGGTTGCGGATGCGTTCCCCCGGATGTGTCAGGCGCCGCGACAAAAAGTCCAGGCGCTGCATCCGATCCTCGATGCCGCGTGCGAACACCCGCAGCAGCTGCTGTCCGGACAAAATCACGTCGCGCTTCAACTTGGCGCCGTCGGGACTGACCAGCTCCGCCGCCGCCGTCGGGGTCGGCGCGCGCAGGTCGGCGGCAAAATCGGCAATGGTGAAATCGGTTTCGTGGCCGACGCCCGACACCACCGGCAACGGGCAGGCACGGATTGCCCGCGCCACGGCTTCCTCGTTGAAAGCCCACAGGTCTTCGATGCTGCCGCCGCCGCGGCAGACAATCAGCACATCACACTCGGCACGTGCCCCAGCCAGCGCAATCGCCTCAGCGATTTTGGCTCCCGCCCCCTCGCCCTGCACGGGGGTCGGATAAATGATCACGGCAATGCCCGGCATGCGCCGGCGCAGCGCGGTGATCACATCGCGCAAGGCCGCGGCCTGCGGTGAAGTCACGATGCCTACGCTGCGCGGAAACGGCGGCAGTTCGCGCTTGATGTCGGCATCGAACAGGCCCTCTTTTTCCAGCTTGGCCTTGAGTTTTTCGAAAGCGGCATAGAGCGCGCCCAGCCCGGCGCGGCGCATCGCGTCGACCGCCAGCTGGAATTTGCCGCGCGCCTCGTACACCGTCGCCGTTGCGCGCACCTCCACCTGCATGCCGTTCTCCGGCTGCCAGTCGAGATGCTGCGCCCTGTGGCGGAACATCACCGCATCGACCTGCGCCGCCTCATCCTTCAGCGTGAAATAGCAATGGCCGCTGTCGTAACGCTTGAAGTTGGAGATTTCACCGGCGACCCAGAGCAGCGGAATGCCCCGTTCGACGGCGGTGCGCGCGAGCCGGTTCAGCTCGGCGACGGAGATCACGGTTTGCTGGGTGGCTTGATCGAGCAAATCAGGCATGGCCGCATTGTACGCGCAGCGGCAACAGAGGAAAACAAGGCAACCCCCGCTCCGTTATGATGTCCAAACTCCGTCAAAACCGGCAACAAGGAACCGTCATGTCCAGCGACCGAATCCCCTCCCTCATCCTTGCCGCAGGCATCAGCATCGGCCTGATCGCCGGCGGCGCAATCCTCGGCCGCGCCATCGAGGAATCCAGGAACAGCGACCGTTTCGTCACGGTGCGCGGCCTCGCCGAGAAGGATGTGGTCGCGGACCTCGCGATCTGGCCGATCAAGGTGCGCGCCGCCGGCAACAGCCTGAACGAGGTCAACCGCTCCGCCGACGAAGCGCGCGGCAAGGTGCTGGAATTCCTCGCCAAGAACGGCATCCCCGCCGAAGCGGTGGCCAGCCAGAATGTGCGCGTCCAGGACCGCCAGGCCAATGATTACTCGAACAACAACAATGCGCTGCGCTACATCGTCGAATACACCATCCTGGTGCGCAGCGCGGACGTGGAAAAAGTGCAGAAGGTCAGCCAGATGACCGACCAGCTGGTGGCCGCCGGCATCGTGCTGTCGTCACAGGGCGGCTGGGACGGCAACAGCCCGCAGTTCCTGTTCACCCAGCTCAATGCCGTGAAGCCGGCGATGATGGCGGACGCCACCAAGGCGGCGCGCGAAGCCGCGCGCCAGTTCGCCGCGGACAGCGGCAGCGCGGTGGGCAGCATCCGCCGCGCCAGCCAGGGCCTGTTCACGATCGCCGATCGCGACCAGTCCGTCGGCGGCGAAGGCAACAGCGGACAGGCCGGCGCGTCGAGTCCGAACAAACGCATCCGCGTGGTGGTGACGGTTGATTACTTCCTGGACTGACAAGCCGCCGCGGACCGGAAACTCCCGCGGCTCAGCTGACAGCCTGTCCCGCCCGCTGGTCCAGTTCCGCCCAACGCTCGAATTTTTCCGCCAGCAGCTTCTCGATTTCAGCGGCACGCTCGCGATCGGCCTTCAGCTGTGCGACACCCTGCCTGTGGTATTCCGCACTGCTCATGCGCATGGCCAGGTCTGACTGCTCCTTTTCCAGCGCCTCCAGTTCGCCCGGCAACTGATCCAGTTCGCGCTGCTCCCTGAAGCCGAGTTTTTTTGCCGGCGCAGCCCGCACGGCATTTCTGGCCGGCGCTGCGGCCCTGACCTCAGGGGCGACAGGCACCGAACGTTGCGCCAGCCAGTCGCTGTAACCGCCAACGTATTCCTTCCACCGCCCTTCGCCCTCGGCGACCAGCGTCTGCGTCACCACGTTGTCGAGGAAGGCGCGGTCATGGCTGACCAGCAGCAGAGTGCCTTGATAGCCCTGCAGCGTGTCTTCGAGCAGTTCCAGCGATTCGATGTCGAGGTCATTGGTCGGTTCGTCCAGCACCAGCACATTCGCGGGCTGCGCGAACAGCCGCGCCAGCAGCAGGCGGTTGCGCTCGCCGCCGGACAGCATGCTGACCTTGGCCTGGGCGCGCTGCGGCGGGAACAGGAAATCCGACAGATAACTCATCACGTGCTTGCGGCCATCCGCCGTTTCCACCCATTCCGAACCGGGGCTGATGGTTTCGACCAGGGTCTTTTCCGGATCCAGCTGTTCGCGCAGCTGATCAAAATAGGCAATCGCCTGTTTGGTGCCCAGGCGCACTTCTCCGGCATCGGGTTCGAGTTGACCAAGGATGATTTTGATCAATGTCGATTTGCCCGCACCGTTGGTGCCGATCAGGCCGATGCGGTCGCCGCGCAGGATGCGCAGATCGAGATGGTCGATCAGTGTTTTGCCGCCATAGGCCTTGCCGACCGCGGTCAGTTCGGCGACAAGCTTGCCCGAACGTTCACCGGCATCGAGCGCGAGTTTGACGTTGCCGATGCGTTCACGCCGCGCAGCGCGTTCGATGCGCAGCGACTCCAGCCGCCGCACGCGGCCTTCGTTGCGCGTACGGCGCGCCTTGATGCCCTGGCGGATCCATACTTCCTCCTGCGCCCAGAATTTGTCGAAACGGCGGCTGGCCTTTTCCTCTTCAGCGAGCTGGTCGGCCTTGCGTGCCTCGTACGCGGAAAAATTACCCGGGTAGGAACGCAGCAAACCGCGATCAAGTTCGACGATGCGTGTGGAGACGCGGTCGAGGAAGGCGCGGTCATGGGTGATGATGATGGCGGACCTGATCTGGCTTTTGACCAGCAGGTCTTCGAGCAGCGTGATGCCGGCAATGTCGAGATGGTTGGTCGGCTCATCCAGCAGCAGCAGATCGGGCTGCATGGCCAGCGCCAGGGCCAGCGCCGCGCGTTTGCGTTCGCCACCGGAAGCGGTCTGCGGCGGACGCGATTCATCAAGGCCGAAACGATGCAGGTATTCAAACAGGCGCGCATCGGCACGCCAGCGTTCGCGTTCGTCGTGCATGTCCTCCAGCCCACCGCGCAAGGTCAGGCTGGCATGCAGGCTGTCGGCGGCGGGCAACACGGGCTCCTGTTCGACGCTGACCACGCGCAGCCCGTCCTGCCGGCGGATTTCGCCGTCATCAAGAACGCCGTGGCCGGCGATGATGCCGAGCAGCGAGGATTTGCCGGTGCCGTTGCGGCCGATGAAGCCGATGCGTTCACCGTCGTGGACGGTCAGGTTGGCGCGGTCGAGCAGCGGATGCAGGCCGAAAGCGAGTTCGGCATTGTCTATCGTCAGTAAGGCCATCGCCCGAGTATAGCCGCTGTGTTTTTCAAACTGCTTTCGCAAGCCGGCGCAACTCACGGACGCGTAACGGTTTTTCCGCCGGGCCTCATCCACAGCCGCGGGCTTGTCGCTCACGCTTCCGCCCAATCCCCCGGGTCATCACAGGGTAATAATCTCAACTACTTGATTTTATTGATATATTCAACACGTTTAACAAATAGGCAATAGACGGAAAAACCAGACGGGGGCACCACTTAGGCACTTCGCTGACATGCTGTGCACAGGCTTATCCACAACAATTGTGGACAAGCGGAAAAATGCCTTGCGGCTCAACCACTTTGCACAGCGCCTCAGCGCTTTGCGCTTGCCGAGCCGGCGCATGGCGGCTACAGTTACGCCACTTTTTTGCATCAGCCCGATTTGATTCATCACCTTCGATTCATCACACTTTTCCGGAAAATCCCGCGTGTTATCCATCATTGAAGCAGCCGGCTGGCCGATCTGGCCCCTGATCCTGTGTTCCATCATTTCGCTGGCCATCATCGCCGAACGCCTGTGGTCGCTGCGCCAGAACGTGGTATTGCCGAAAAACCTGCTGGTGCATGCCGTTCAGGCCTACCGTCAGAACGGCGTCACGCCGCAGCTGCTGACGCAGATCAGCGCCAGCGCGCCGCTGGGCCAGATTCTTGCGGCAGGCCTGCGCAACGAGAAACATGCGCCGGCGGTGATGAAGGAAGCCATCGAGGAAGCCGGTCACGTGGTTGCGATTGATCTCGAACGCTTCCTCACCACGCTCGGCACCATCGCCGCGATCTCGCCGCTGCTCGGCCTGTTCGGCACGGTCATCGGCATGATTGAAATCTTCGGCTCGCAATCCCCCTCGGGCGGCGGCGGCAATCCGCTGGTGCTGGCGCACGGCATCTCGATCGCGCTCTACAACACCGCCTTCGGCCTGGTGGTCGCCGTGCCGAGCATGGTGTTCTACCGCTACTTCCGCACCAAGGTCGACGCGCTGCTGGTCGAAATGCAGATGCAGGCCGTCAAGCTGGTGGAAATCATCCACGGCGAAAGGGATGCCTGAGAAGATGGCCGAGATTCAAATCCCCGGACGCCGCGCATGAAATTCCGTCATCGCGCCTTCCGCGAAGAACCGGAGATCAACTTCATTCCGTTGATCGACGTGCTGCTGGTGATCCTGATTTTCCTGATGGTGACCACCACCTATTCGCGCTTTGCCGAACTGCAGATCAACCTGCCGACCGCAGAGGCCGGCAAGCCGCCGGAACACCCGGCGCAGCTGGATGTCGCTGTCGACGCCAAAGGCAATTACACCATCAACAAGACCGCCATCGCGGCGGCCAATGCCGCAGCGCTGAGCGCAGCGCTCAAAAGCGCGGCCGGCGACATGAAGGATCCGGTGGTGGTCATCAACGCCGACGCCAATGCCGCACACCAGTCCGTTGTGCGGGTGATGGAGGCGGCGCAACTCGCCGGCCTCGCCAAGATCACCTTCACCACGCAGGCCCCGCGCAAATAAGCGCAACCGCCGTTTTCCGGCGGCCGCTTGCTCGACGGCAATCAACAAACGGGCTACCCTTTGCCCGTCATGCATTACCCCCGACACTGGCAATCCCGCGGCCTGCGCAGCCTGTTGCTGCTGCCGTTCGCTGCGCTGTTTGCCGCGGTGGCCGCGTTGCGCCGCGGCGCCTACCGCTGCGGATTGCTGCGCAGCGTGAACACCGGCCTGCCGGTCATCGTGGTCGGCAACATCACGGCCGGCGGCACCGGCAAAACGCCGCTGGTGCTGTGGCTTGCGGATTACCTGCTTGCGCAGGGCCGGCATCCTGCCATCATCAGCCGCGGATACGGCGCTGCGCGCAGCGACCCGCGCGCAGTACCCGTCGACGGCGCAGCCCGGGATTACGGCGACGAACCCTGCCTGCTCGCGCGCCGTGCCGCCTGTCCGGTATGGGTGGGGACGGATCGCGTCGCCACCGCGCGCGCGCTGCGCGGCAGGCATCCGGAAGTCGACGTCATCCTCAGTGACGACGGACTGCAGCATTACCGGCTGGCGCGTGACTTTGAAATTGCCGTCATTGATGGCGCCCGCGGCCTGGGCAACGGCTGGCTGTTGCCGGCGGGGCCCTTGCGCGAGCCGGCATCACGCCTGGCCGGCGTCGATGCCGTGCTCATCAATGGCCATGGCTCCGCTGCCGACAAGGAGCTGCCGCCGGGAGCCATGGCCATGCACCTCGCCGGAAACACATTCCGCAAACTGTTGAACCCGGATCATGTCGCGGATGCCGCGCAATTCCGCGGCCAGCACGTTCACGCCGTCGCCGGCATCGGCAACCCGCAGCGGTTTTTCGATCATCTGCAGCAACTCGGCATCGACTGCAGCAACCACGCATTTCCGGATCATCATGCCTTCAGGCCCGGCGATGTCGATTTCGCGGAAGCCGACAGCATCGTGATGACCGAAAAGGATGCGGTAAAATGCGAACCTTTCGCGACCGGACGCCACTGGGCCCTGATCATCAACGCCGAACCCGACGCCCGGCTCGGTGAACTGATCATGGCCCGACTCGCACAGAGCCCCCGACATGGATGAAAAACTGCTCGACATACTGGTCTGCCCGATCTGCAAGGGACCGCTGCTCTACCGCAAGGCGCAGGCCGAATTGCTGTGCAAGCCCTGCCGCCTTGCCTACCCGATCCAGGACGGCATACCGGTGATGCTCGAAGACGACGCCCGCAAGATTCCCGCCGAAGAAGAGTTGTAAAAATGTGAATGAGTACAGATGTGAAGGGGTGAATGTGGCACCCCGCCACTCCGATCCTCCTTCTTCACACCTTCACCCATTCACTCCTTCACCGCCCTCAATGAAATTCACGGTCGTCATCCCTGCCCGTTACGCCTCCACCCGGTTCCCCGGAAAACCGCTCGCCGACATCGGCGGCAAGCCGATGGTGGTGCGCGTCGCAGAGCGGGCCGCGAAAAGCGGCGCGGCGCAAATCATCGTCGCCACCGATGACGCGCGCATCGCCACCGCGGTCGATGAACATGGTTACCAGGCCTTGATGACACGCCGTGACCATGCCTCCGGCACCGACCGCCTTGCAGAGGTTGCCGCAAAGCTCGGCCTTGCCGCCAATGCCATCGTGGTCAACGTGCAGGGTGACGAACCATTGATCGCGCCGGCACTGATCCGCCGTGTCGCCGAAAATCTCGCCGCGCACCGTGCGGCCGCCATTGCCACCGCCGCCTGCCGCATCCGCGATGCGCGCGACATGGCCAATCCGAATGTCGTCAAGGTGGTGCTCGACGATCAGGGCTACGCGCTGTATTTCAGCCGCGCGCCGATTCCATATGCAAGGGATGCATTCGCAAAGGGCATCCGCAAACTGCCCGCGGCGCTGCCCGCCCTGCGCCATCTCGGCATTTATGCCTACCGCTGCAGCTTTCTGCGCGCCTATGCCCGCCTGAAACCGGCGGCGATCGAACGCGCCGAAGCGCTGGAACAGCTGCGCGCCCTGGCCGGCGGCTATCGCATCAGTGTCGCCGTCAGCTCTGCTGCACCGCACCCCGGCGTCGATACGCCGGCGGACCTTCTGAATATCCGGCAATTGCTGCGCCGCTGAATCCACGGACGGCCGGGAGCAATTTGCGCTGATTTTGCGGGACACCGCGGCACGGCTATACTTGCACCCCTTTCATACCCATCCAGCAACATTTTCATGCGCATACTGCTACTCGGCCTGCCCGGCGCCGGCAAAGGCACCCAGGCCCAATTCCTGGTCCGGCGTTTCAAAATTCCGCAGATTTCCACCGGCGACATGCTGCGTGCGGCGATGAAAAGCAATTCACCGCTGGGCAGCGAAGCCAGTTCGTACATGCAGCGCGGCGCGCTGGTGCCGGATCACCTGGTCATCGCGCTGGTTAAGGAGCGCATCAAGGCGGCGGACTGCGCCACCGGTTTCATCATGGACGGATTTCCGCGCACGCTGCCGCAGGCCGAGGCGCTGCGTGAAGCCAGGGTCGACATCGACATCGTCGTCAACATCGAAGTTGCCGATGCGGAAATCCTCAAGCGCATGAGCGGACGCCGCGTGCATCCGGAATCGGGCCGCACCTATCATGTCGACTTCAATCCGCCGAAAGTGGCCGGCAGGGATGACGTCACTGGCGAACCGCTGGTGCAGCGCCCCGACGACAACGAGAACACGGTGAAAGAGCGGATTGCGACTTATCACGCCCAGACCAAGCCGCTGATCAATTACTACGTCGAATGGGGCAAAAGCGGCGAGGCCCGCGCACCGCAATACGTGCACATTCACGGCATCGGCTCGGTCGAACAGATTCGCGACTCGATTTTTACCGCCATCGAAGCGCGCATGCCGCGCTGACCGGCGCGCGACAAGGCCGTCTTGCCCGCGCTCAACGCACTTTATGCGCAGTCCGGCGGGGTCACCGCCACCATCAATGCCACCGCCTGTGGCGTGATCGAAACCGCACGGCAGCACCGCTCGCGCATAGCCCGCGTTTATGCGGCGCGTAACGGCATCCCCGGCGCGCTTGCCGAAGACCTGATCGACACCGGCGCCGAATCCGCCGCCGCCATCCGCGCCCTGATGCATACGCCCGGCGGCGCCTTCGGCTCCTGCCGCTTTGATCTGGCGCCGTTGCCGCGGGGCCGCGCCCAGTACGAACGCCTCGCCGCGGTATTCCGCGCCCACAACATCGGCTATTTTTTCTACAACGGCGGCAACGGCTCGGCGGAAACCGCGCACCAGGTCGCCACCATCTTGCCGCAGTTCGGCTGCCCGGTGATAGCGCTGGCAGTGCCAAAAACCATCGACAACGACATCCTGCATTCCGACTCCAGCCCCGGCTTTGGTTCGGTCGCCAAATTCGCCGCCACCAGCCTGCGCGAAGCCATGGCTGATCTCGCATCGATGGCAAACAGCTCGACCAGGGTATTCGTGATGGAAGTGATGGGCCGTTACACCGGCTGGATCGCCGCAGCCTGTGGCCTGGCCCTGCCCGCCGGCCAGGATGGCCCGCTGCTGTTGCTGGTTCCGGAAATCCATTTCGAGCGCGAACATTTTCTCACCGCAGTGCGGGCACGGATTGCAAAACACGGCTGGTGTGCGGTCGCGGTCGCGGAAGGCGTGAAACTGCGTGACGGCCGCCGCCTGACCCAGGCCGGCGGCGACGGCATTCCCGGCCACGAACAGCTGGGCGGCGTGGCGCCGCTGATAGCGGCGATGATCCGCGAGACACTGAAGGTCAAGGTGCACTGGAGCGTGCTCGATTACGTGCAGCGCGCAGCGCGCCACCTGGCCTCACAAACCGATGTCGAGCAGGCCTATGCCGTGGGCCGCGCTGCGGTGAACTACGCGCTGCAGGGAAAAACCGATGTGATGCCGGTGATCGAACGCCGTTCCGACCATCCCTACCGCTGGCGCATCGTGCCCGCATCCCTGCCCGGCCTGATGAACCGCGAAAAACGCCTGCCACGCGGCTTTCTCACCAGAGACGGTTATCGCCTGACGGTGCGCGCCCGCGCCTACTTCATGCCGCTGATCCGTGGTGAAGCCTGGCCCCCTTTCGCCGGCGGCCTGCCGGTGCATGCGCAGCTGCGGCTTAAACCGGTAAAACGGCGTCTGCGCGCCACCTCTCTTTTATGACCTGAAACAGGCCGTTGTGGCGCAGCGTTCGGGGTAAACGGGGTTTTATTTTATAATTCGCGTTTCGCCGGATTGATGCCTTGCAGTTCATGCGTGCATGCGGCTCCAGAATCGCAAATCTGCTGATGAAGGCACCCGGTTTGCGGCGGAAATCAGCGTCACGCCGGCAGGCGAATGGGGGGAAACCTTGCGCTCGACCCGAAATAAAGGCACCCTAGCGCGGCCCCGGCTTCGCGTCGGCAAAATTTATTCAATTAAAACAATAGTTTAGGAGTAATCATGACGAATGGTTTGATTTTTGCGCTGGTCTGCGCCGTCGCAGCGCTCGTCTATGGCGTGCTGTCGATCCGCTGGATCGTCGCCCAGCCTGACGGCAATGACCGCATGCGTGAAATCGCCGCGGCGATTCAAGCCGGTGCGCAGGCCTATCTGAATCGCCAGTACACCACCATTGCCATCGTCGGCGCGGTGCTGTTTGTGCTGATCTGGATTGCCCTAGGCGGCACCACGGCGGCGGCCTTCGCAGTCGGCGCCGTGCTGTCGGGCCTCGCC
>CAZSIR010000072.1:0-15070 GCA_964606765.1 uncultured Bordetella sp.
AAAAGCCGAGTCCGCGGCTTCGTTTTCCGCTTAGCCGCCGTGTCGCAATGTCCAACGCCACCCTCAAAGAACTGTCTGCATCACTCGCCGCCGGCGCCATTTCCAGCGTCGAGCTGTCGCATGAATTTATCAATAAAATCAATAAGTTAAACAAGACCCTCGGTTGTTTCATCACGGTCGATGCGGAACGCACGCTGGCCCAGGCCCAGGCCGCGGATGTGCTGCGTGCCGCCGGCCGCGGCGGCGCGCTGACCGGCGTGCCGCTGGCGCACAAGGATATTTTCTGCGCTGAAGGCTGGCTGACCACCTGCGGTTCGCGCATGCTGGCGAATTTTGTCGCGCCGTACGATGCGCATGTGGTCGAGCGCTGCAACGCGGCGGGCATGGTGACGCTGGGCAAAACCAACATGGACGAGTTCGCGATGGGTTCGTCCAACGAAACTTCATACTATGGCCCGGTGCGCAATCCGTGGAACCGCGATCTCGTGCCCGGCGGCAGTTCCGGCGGTTCGGCGGCGGCGGTGGCGGCGCGCCTCGCACCCGCCGCCACCGGTACCGACACCGGCGGTTCGATCCGCCAGCCGGCCGCGCTGACCGGCATCTGCGGCCTCAAGCCGACCTACGGACTGGTGTCGCGATACGGCATGATTGCCTTTGCTTCGAGCCTCGACCAGGCCGGGCCGATGGCGCGCAGCGCGGAAGATCTCGGATTGTTGCTGAACGTGATGGCGGGCCATGATCCGCGCGACTCGACCAGCCTCGAACGTCCCGCGGAAGACTACAACCGCGACCTGGCGCAAGCGCTGAGAGGCCTGCGCATCGGCCTGCCGAAGGAATTTTTTGCCGCGGGACTGTCTGCGGATGTGCAGCGCGCGGTCGAGGCCGCGGTGGACGAATACAAAAAACTCGGCGCCACCGTGGTCGACATCAGCCTGCCCAACATGGAGCTGTCGGTGCCGGTGTATTACGTGCTGGCGCCGGCGGAGGCCTCGAGCAACCTGTCGCGATTTGACGGCGTGCGTTATGGCCATCGCGCCGCGGAATACGCGGATCTGACGGACATGTACAAGCGCACGCGTGCCGAAGGTTTCGGCGCCGAAGTGAAGCGTCGCATCCTGATCGGCACCTATGTGCTGTCGCAGGGCTACTACGATGCCTATTACATTCATGCACAGAAACTGCGCCGACTGATCGCCGGGGATTTTGTCGAAGCCTTCAAGCAGTGCGACGTGATCATGGGCCCGACCAGCCCGACCACCGCGTTCAAGCTCGGCGAAAAAAGCGCGGATCCGGTGCAGATGTACCTGTCCGACATCTACACCATCGCGGTGAATCTGGCCGGGCTGCCCGGCATGTCGATTCCCTGCGGTGTTGACGGCAGCGGGCTGCCGGTGGGGCTGCAGATCATCGGCAATTATTTCGACGAGGCGCGCATGCTCAACGTCGCGCATCAATACCAGCTGGCGACCGACTGGCACCAGCGCGCGCCGCAGGGGTTCGGCGTATGAGCGGAAACGAAAAGCGGATTACCGCCAAGACGCCAAGAGCGCCAAGAAAAACCAATGCACAAACGTTAAGGACAAAAGCAAAACAAGGGAGCAGATCCCATGCACGGACTTTTTTGTTTAAAGATATTCTTGGCGTCCTTGGCGTCTTGGCGGTGAAAAGGGTTTCACCATGAAGTGGGAGGTCGTCATCGGTCTTGAGACCCATGCGCAGCTGTCGACGGCGTCGAAGATTTTTTCCGGCGCTTCCACGGCTTTCGGCGCGGCGCCGAACACCCAGGCCTGCGGCGTGGATGTCGCCCTCCCTGGCGTGTTGCCGGTGCTCAACACCGGTGCGGTCGAACGCGCGATCCGTTTTGGCCTCGCAGTCGGCGGCAGGATCAGTCCGCACTCGATATTCGCGCGCAAGAATTATTTTTATCCCGACCTGCCCAAGGGCTACCAGATCAGCCAGTTTGAACTGCCGATTGTCGAGGGCGGCACGGTGACGATCCAGGTCGGCGACAGCGAAAAGACCGTGCGCCTGACCCGCGCCCATCTCGAGGAAGATGCCGGCAAATCGCTGCATGAGGATTTCAGCGGCAGCACCGGCATTGATCTCAACCGCGCCGGCACGCCCTTGCTGGAAATTGTCTCCGAGCCCGACATGCGCTCCGCGGAAGAGGCCGTGGCCTACGCCAGGACGCTGCACACGCTGGTGCGCTGGATCGATGTCTGCGACGGCAACATGCAGGAAGGGTCGTTCCGCTGCGACGCCAATGTGTCGGTGCGTCCGGCGGGATCGACCGAACTCGGCACGCGCCGCGAGATCAAAAACCTGAACAGTTTTCGTTTCCTGCAGCAGGCGATCGAATACGAAGTGCAGTGGCAGATCGGCGAAATCGAGGACGGCCGCAAGATCCAGCAGGCGACCGTGCTGTTCGATCCCGACCGCGGCGAGACGCGGATGATGCGCACCAAGGAAGACGCGCACGACTACCGCTATTTCCCGGATCCGGATCTGCTGCCGCTGGAAGTGAATGCGGAACGGCTGGCTGCAGTGCGCGCGGCGATGCCGGCACTGCCGCAGCTGCGCCGCGAGCAGTTTGTCACGCAGTACGGTCTGACGCCTTATGACGCGGGATTGCTCACTGCAAGCCGGGAACTTGCCGATTACTTTGATGCGGCGGCAACAGGCGGGGACGCGAGGACGGGCAAGTTGTGCGCGAACTGGATTTCCGGTGCCCTGAGCGCGCGGCTCAATGAGGAAGAACTCGATATCGGGCAAAGCCGTGTCAGTGCCCGCCAGCTCCGTCTGCTGGTGGACCGCATTGCCGACGGAACGATTTCCGGGAAAATTGCCAAGGATGTGTTCGACGCGATGTGGGCGGGTGAGGGCGATGCGGACCAGATCATCGCCGCCAAGGGACTGAAACAGATCTCCGACAGCGGCGAGCTGGAGAAAATCGTCGATCAGGTGCTGGCGGCGAATGGCCAGCAGGTCGCCGATTTCCGTGCCGGCAAGGAAAAAGCCTTCAATTCACTGGTGGGCCAGGTGATGAAGGCCAGCCGCGGCAAGGCCAATCCGCAGCAGGTCAACGATATTCTGCGGCGCAAACTCTCGGACTGATTTTTACCGGACCCGCTGCCGGCGATTCTATTTTTTCGCCGGGGCGGGTGCGGCGACAGCCGGCGAACCTTTGAGCTCGATGAACCGGGCTTTCTGCTGCGCATAACTCGCGGCAATGCGTTCCTTGTCTTTTTCCTTTTCCGCGATGCGGGCCTTGACGTTGTTTTCTTCCGCGGCCGCCTGGGCGAGATCGTCCTTCACGTTGTCCGGCACCTTGCCGCGCTTCTCGAACGTGGCATAGCGCGCTTTCTGTGATTTGTGCGCATCTTCGGCGCCTTTGACCGAGGCCTTGAGCTGCTGGATCTGCAGATCCACCACCTGCAGTTCACGGTCACGCCTGACATCGATTTCCGAGGCCGAGGTGTATGTATTGACCAGCGCCGTGTCCTGGCGGCGCTGCTCGGCGATGCGACGGTCTTCCTCGAGCTTGAGGGCGGCTTTTTTCTCCTCTTCCGCCTTCAGCTTGGCCGCCTCTTCAGCGGATACGGTGGTCTGCCGGGTGATGCCGCGGTTGTCCAGCGTCTTGGATTCGTTTTTCTGGAATTCCGGGGGCACACGGTCTCCGCAGCCGACCACCTTGCCGCTTTTGTCCTTCCAGCAGACGATTTTCTGCGCCTTTGCAGTCGCAGGCATGGCCAGCATGAGCAGGGTCGCCGTGGTGCCGGCGAGGATGGTCAGAGCAGAAAATGATTCACGCATCGGTTCAGGCATTTTTTACTCCGTATTGTTGGCGGTAGGCTGCGACCGCGGCGAGCTGCGGCCCCATGCCTTTTTCATTTTCCAGAAATCCGACGAGGTCATCCAGGGCGGCGATGCTGATGACCGGTATCCCGTACAGCTGTCGGACTTCCTGCGTCGCAGACAGTTCCCCGGAGCCGCGTTCCATGCGGTCCAGCGCGATCAGCACGCCGGCCGGGGTGGCGTTTGCGGCGCGGATCAGGTTGACCGACTCGCGCACCGAGGTGCCCGCCGATATGACGTCATCGACGATCAGCGCCCGGCCCGCCAGCGGAGCCCCGACGATATTGCCGCCTTCACCGTGGTCCTTGGCTTCCTTGCGGTTGTAGCTGAAGGGTGCGTTGCGGCCGGTCTCGGCCAGGGCAATGGCCACCGCAGCGACCAGCGGGATGCCTTTGTAGGCGGGGCCGAACAGCATGTCGAATGGAACCCCGGCTGCTGAAATGGCTTTCGCGTAAAATCGGGCGAGTTGCTGCAGCGAGTTGCCGTCGCAAAACAGTCCCGCGTTGAAAAAATACGGCGACAGGCGTCCGGCCTTGGTTTTGAATTCGCCGAACAGCAGGACTTTGGTGTCGATGGCGAAACGGATGAATTCCTGTCGAAAACTGGCGGCCATGTTCACTTGTCAGCCGGTGTACCCGCGGCGGAAGATAGTTGGGAAACGATGAAAATTATAACCTTGAATCTCAACGGCATCCGCTCCGCGGCACGCAAAGGTTTCCTCGAGTGGCTGCCGCGGCAGCGTGCAGACGTGATCTGTGTCCAGGAAATCAAGGCGCAGGCCGCCGACATGACGGCGGAACTGCTGAGCCCCGCCGGTTACCACGGCCACTTCCATTACGCGGAAAAAAAGGGCTACAGCGGCGTCGGCATTTACGCCAAAACCCGGCCGGACAAGGTGGCTGCCGGTTTCGGCGTCGCCGAGTTCGACGCCGAAGGGCGTTATCTGCGCGCGGATTTCGGCAAGCTCTCGGTGATTTCGCTGTACCTGCCTTCGGGATCCAGCGGGGAGCATCGCCAGGCGTCGAAATTCCGTTTCCTGGACGCCTTTTACCCGCACATGAAACGCCTGCGCAAGGCCGGGCGCGAGATTGTGCTTTGCGGCGACTGGAATATCGCCCACCGCGAGATTGATCTGAAAAACTGGAAGGGCAACCGGAAAAATTCCGGATTCCTGCCGGAAGAGCGTGACTGGATGACGCGGATATTCAGTGAACTGGGCTGGGTCGATGTTTACCGGCAGCTGCATCCAGAGGCAACGGATGACTCGTACACCTGGTGGTCAAACCGCGGCCAGGCCTGGGCCAAAAACGTCGGCTGGCGCATTGATTACCAGATTGCGACGCCCGGCATCGCTGCGCAGGCGAAACGTGCGGCAATTTTCAAGGAAGAGCGGTTCTCGGACCACGCACCGCTGACCATCGATTACAGCGGGACCGGCGCTTGACCGAATCCGCGCAGGCGTCCGCGAAATCATCCTGGCGCGGGACGCTGGCCGCGGTATTCAGCGGCCGCATGCTGGTGGCGCTGCTGATGGGATTTTCATCAGGTCTGCCGCTGTTGCTGACGGGCTCGGTGCTGCAGGCCTGGCTGAAAGACGGCGGAGTCGACCTCGCCCACATCGGCCTCATCGCCCTGATCGGCCTGCCCTACACGCTCAAATTCCTCTGGTCGCCACTGTTTGACCGTTATGCGCCGACGCTGCTGGGGCGGCGCCGTGGCTGGCTGGCGCTGACGCAAATGGCTCTTGCCGCTGCGCTGCTTTTGCTGAGCGGCACGCAACCCGCGCCGGACCATCTGTGGCTGGTGATGGTGGCGGGGCTGCTGGTGACGTTTTTTTCCGCGTCGCAGGATATTGTCGTCGATGCCTATCGCCGTGAAAGCCTGGGGGAAAGCGAGCTCGGGCTGGGTTCGGCGCTGTATGTGAATGGTTACCGCATCGGCATGCTGCTGGCGGGCGGCGGCGGCTTGATCCTCGCCGACTGGCTGTCTTTCGCCACGATGTACCGCATCATGGCCGCCTGCATGCTGGCTTGCGTCACGGTCACCCTCATTGCGGCTGAGCCGGCGCTGCCTGAAGGCCGGCCGCGCACGCTGCGCGAAGCCGTGGTGATGCCGTTCCAGGATTATTTTCTGCGCCGCGGGGCGTGGCTGATCCTCGCCTTCATCCTGCTCTACAAGCTTGGCGATACCATGGCCTCGGCGATGACCACGCCGTTTTACCTGGACCTCGGTTACAGCAAAACCGAGATCGGCGCGGTGGTCAAACTGTTTGGTTTCTGGGCGACGATTGCCGGCGGCACGCTGGGGGGGATCTGGATCCTGCGCGCAGGCACTCATCGCGCGTTGTGGCTGTTCGGCTTCGGGCAGATGATTTCAACGCTGGGCTTCGTGGTGCTGGCCTGTTACCCCGGCAGCATCGGTTTGCTGGCCACCGTGGTCGCCGTGGAAAATCTGACCGCCGGCATGGGCACCGCGGCCTTTGTCGGATTCATGGCGGCCCTGACCGATCGCCGCTTTACGGCAACCCAGTATGCGCTCCTCTCCAGCCTCACCGGGGTGCCGCGGGTTTTGCTCGCGGCGCCCACCGGCTGGATGGCGCAGGTGATGGGCTGGCCGGGATTCTTCCTGTTCTGCGCCCTGATTGCCGTTCCCGGATTGCTGTTGCTGCGCCGGGTGATTGCGCTGGCCGGCGAAACCGCGCCGGTTCAGCCGCCGAACTGATACACCGCAAGCTCTCCCAGCAGATTCGGCATCCAGTCAACGGCACGGCCCTTGGTCAGCACCGTGCGTCCGGCGATGCGGATGCCGCGCCCGGCGCAGAATTTCTCGAAATCAGCGACCGTGCAGAGATGGATGTTCGGCGTGTCGAACCACTCGAACGGCAGGTTGGGTGAAACCGGCATGCGCCCGCGCAGGACATGCAGGCGGTTTTTCCAGTAACCGAAGTTGGGAAAAGTGACGATGCCGGCGCGGCCAACGCGCAGCATTTCGCGCACGATGCGCTCGGTGTTGCGCATCGCCTGCAGCGTCTGCGACAGCACGACGTAATCAAAGGAATTGTCCTCGAACTCCGACAGGCCGCGCTCGAGGTCGCTCTGGATGACATGCACCCCGTTCCTGACACAGGCCAGCACATTGCCGTCATCAATCTCGACGCCGTAACCGGTGGCGCCGCGGGCCTGCTGCAGGTATCTGAGCAGCGTACCGTCGCCGCAGCCGAGGTCGAGCACGTGCGCATCACGCCTTACCCATTGCGCGATGGCGGCAAAATCCGGACGCTGGTTGCCGTTCAACCCGGTCATTGCGCGATCTCCTGCTGCACCCGCTCAAAGTAGGCCGCCACCAGCCTGTGATAACGCGGGTCATCAAGCAGGAACGCGTCATGCCCGTGCGGCGCATCGATTTCCGCGTAGGTGACCCGCGCCCTGTTGTCGAGCAGGGCGCGCACAATTTCCCGGGAGCGTTCCGGTGAAAAGCGCCAGTCCGTCGTGAATGAAATCACCAGCATGCCGGCGCTGACATTCTTCAGCCCCTGCGCGAGGTCGCCGCCGTGCTCAAAGGCGGGATCGAAATAATCCAGCGCCTTGGTGATGCGCAGATAGGTATTGGCATCGAAATACTCGGCAAACTTGTTCCCCTGGTGGCGCAGGTAGGACTCGATTTCGAACTCGGTGTCGAAGCTGTAACCGGGTTTTCCGTGTTTGAGCTGGCGGCCGAACTTGCTGGCCATTTCGTCATCCGACAGATAGGTGATGTGCCCGACCATGCGCGCGACGCGCAGGCCGCGTTTGGGCACCGCGTGTCGCAGCTGGTAGTTGCCGTCGTGAAAATCCGGATCGGTGAGAATCGCCTGGCGCGCGACTTCGTTGAAGGCGATGTTCTGCGCCGACAGATTGGGTGCGCAGGCGATGACGATGCTGTGGCGCAGGCGCTGCGGGTAACGGATGGCCCAGGCCAGCGCCTGCATCGCGCCCAGGCTGCCGCCCATCACCGCGGCAAATTGCGTGATGCCGAGGCGGTCGGCGAGCCGCGCCTGGGCATCGACCCAGTCTTCGACAGTCACCACCGGGAAGTTGCCGCCCCAGGGCTCGCCGGTATCAGGATTGATGCTGAGCGGGCCCGTGGATCCGTGGCAGCCGCCGAGATTGTTGACGCCGATGACAAAAAAACGCCCCGTGTCCAGCGGCTTGCCGGGGCCGATCATGTTGTCCCACCAGCCGGCATTGACGGATTCTCCGGCATGAAAGCCCGCCACATGATGGGAGGCATTGAGCGCATGGCAGACCAGCACGGCATTGGAACGATCGGCGTTGAGCGTGCCGTAGGTTTCATAGACCAGCTGATAGTCGTGCAGGGCCGCGCCGCTGCGCAGCGGCAGCGGTTCGGTGAAGTGCGCGGTCTGCGGCGTGACGATGCCGACGGACGTATCGAAATTGTATGTTTTGCTGTCAGCCATAAAAAAACCCCGAAGCCTGCGCGCCGGGGTCTTGAGAATCGGTATTGCGAGAATGCGATCTCTTTAGCCGGATTTATTGCGCGCCCGCAAGCTGAACTCAAATCGGCGCGAAAACAGTGGGCTTACGTTACCTGCGGCACCCAGGCTTGTCAAATGCGGGTTTTATCAAACCTGCCGCCATGCGGTGAAAAACCGGCTCAGGCGTTCAGTTTGTCGAGCATGGCGCGCAGTTTGCCGGGATCCGTCGCTCGCAGCATTTTGCGGGCGATCGGACGCACATCCGCGAGGTTGGTTTTCAGCACGCGCTGCTTGATGTCGGGGAGATGCGCCGAGTGCATGGAAAACTGCCGCAGTCCGAGCCCCAGCAGCAACCGGGTGAGCGCAACGTCGCCCGCCATTTCACCGCAGACCGAAACCGGAATGCGGGATTTGTCGGCAGTGGTGAAAATGTGCGCGAGGAGCGTCAGCACCGCCGGATGCAGCGGGTCGTAAAGATGGGCGACGGTGTCATCGGTGCGGTCGATGGCAAGCACGTACTGGATCAGATCATTGGTGCCGACCGAGAGGAAATCCAGCTTCTTGGTCAGCAGTCCCAGCGCCAGTGCGGCCGCGGGAATTTCAACCATGCCGCCGACGGGAATTTCGGGGTCATAGGCGATGCCGTCTTCATCCAGGCTCAGCTTGGCCTGTTCCAGCAGCAGCAGGGCCTGATCAACCTCGGAGGCATTCATCAGCATCGGGATCAGGATTTTCATCTTGCCGTAGTGCGATGCCCGCAGCATGGCGCGCAACTGGGTGACGAAGCGCCTGGGTTCGGTCAGGCACAGGCGGATGGCGCGTAATCCGAGCGCCGGATTGGGGGACAGGCGCTCGGTGCCGTCGAGTTGCTTGTCGGCCCCGAGGTCATAGGTACGGATGGTCACCGGCCGCCCGTCCATTTCCGCCATGACCTGGCGATAGGCTTCGAATTGCTCGTCCTCGCCGGGCAGTTCGCTGCGGTTGAGAAACAGGAATTCGGTGCGGAACAGGCCTATGCCCGTCGCGCCGCTGTCCACCGCCAGGGTGACGTCTCCCGGCAGCTCGATGTTGGCATGCAGTTCGATATCTGCGCCGTCGAGCGTGCGCGCAGGAGTGCCGCGCAGGCGCTTGAGCTTCTGCCGCTCCAGGCCGAATTCACGCTGGCGCAGCTGGTACTCGGCCAGCACCTGCGGGTCGGGGTCAATGATGACCACGCCCTGCGAGCCGTCAACAATGATGATTTCGTTCTCGCGCACCAGCTGGCGCGCATGATGCAGCGCGACGATGCAGGGGATGTTCAGGCTCCGGGCGACGATGGCGGTGTGCGAGGTCACGCCGCCGAGGTCGGTGACGAAGCTTGCAAACTGGTGTTGTTTGAACAGGACGACATCGGCCGGGGAAAGGTCATGAGCGACAAGGACCAGATTGCGGTCGGAATCCCCGGCGGGCGGCGGCACATAGCCGGGCTGTCCGGACAGGGCTTTCATCACCCGCTGCGCCACCTGGATCACATCGGTCCGGCGTTCGCGCAGGTAGCTGTCCTCGATGGCGTCAAACTGCTGCAGCAGTTCGTCGGTCTGGATCTTGAGCGCCCACTCGGCATTGCATTTCTTGTTTTCAATGATGGCGCGCGGGACGACGGACAGCGTGGTGTCGGCGAGGATCATCAGGTGGAGATCGATGAAGGCCCCGAATTCCGCGGGTGCGCCGGCCGGCACGGCGCCGCGCAGGTCTTCCAGTTCGCTGCGGACACTGTCCACGGCGCGATCAAAACGGGCTGTTTCTTCGGCGAGCTGCGCGTCCGGCACGTCGTAGTGCGACACTTCGAGCTGGGTGTGCGACACCAGGTGCGCATGGCCGATGGCAATGCCGCCTGAAACACCGATGCCGTGGATGGTAAAACTCATGGAGAAGCCGTCGCAGAAGTCAAAAAGCCAATCCGCATTCTGCCCGTTGCGGGCCGGCCCCTCAATGCCGGACTCTTATTCCCCCTCGCCGAAGCGGTCGGCGATCAGGTTTTGCACGGCCTGCATGGCCGCAGTCTCGTCAGTCCCGCTGGTCTCAATGACGATTTTAGAGCCCTTGGCCGCAGCCAGCATCATCACGCCCATGATGCTTTTTGCGTTGACGCGGCGGCCATTGCGGCTGAGCCAGATTTCGCTGGCATAACCGCCGGCAACCTGGGTGAGTTTTGCGGAAGCCCGGGCATGCAGTCCGAGCTTGTTGATGATCTCAGCTTCCTGTTGCAACATTGTGAAGCGCGAAGGTCGGGGGAACCCGCAGCACGCCCTCGCAGCCGCCGCTGATGGCCTTGGTCATCATCATCGACAGCGGTTTGTCGCGATAGGTCAGGGCGCGGACCAGCATCGGCAGGTTGACGCCGGCGACCGCTTCCACCTTGCCCGGGATCACCAGCTTGGCCGCGATGTTCGACGGTGAGCCGCCATACATGTCGGTCAGCACCAGCACACCGCTGCCTTCATCAAGTTCTTTGACCATCTTGCGTGCCTGAGGCACCAGCAGCACCGGATCATCCTGTGCCGTGACGCCAAGCTGGCGCAGGCGCAGCGGGCGTTTGTTGAGCATGTGGCTGGCGCAGTGGATCAGGCTTTCGCCCAAAGTGCCGTGGCTGATAATCAGTATGCCGATCATCGGGTTACCGGGTTCCTGTCACGAAAGCGCCATACTTTACGCGCTCATTTCTTGCGCCGCAACATAAGCTGTTGCGCAATCACCACTGCGGCTGCTAAATCAATTTCTCCAATTTATTCAATAACATGGCGGAGACATTGAAGCTGGATTGCTGGGTGATTTCCTGAAAACAGGTGGGGCTGGTGACATTGACTTCGGTGAGGAAGTCGCCGATGACGTCGAGTCCGACCAGCAAAAGGCCGGCTGCAGCCAGCTGGGGCCCCAGGGTTTCGGCAATCAGCCGGTCCCTTGCGGTCAGTTCGCGGGCGACGCCGGTGCCGCCCGCCGCCAGATTGCCGCGGGTTTCTCCGGCTTTGGGTATGCGGGCCAGACACCAGGGCACCGGTTCGCCGCCGATCACCAGCACGCGCTTGTCGCCGTTGCTGATCGCCGGGATGTAACGCTGGGCCATGATCGTGCGTGCGCCGTCAGCGGTCAGCGTTTCGATGATGACATTGATATTGGGGTCGTCCTGGCGCACCCGGAAAACCGATGATCCGCCCATGCCGTCCAGCGGCTTGAGGATGATGTCGGCGTGTTCCTGGAGGAAACCGTGGAGCAGTCCGCTGCGGCGGGTAACCAGAGTCGGCGCCGTGAAATCGGCAAACCTCGCAATGGCCATTTTTTCGTTGTAGTCGCGGATGGCCTGCGGGCGGTTGAACACGCGGGCACCGCGGCGTTCGGCGATTTCGAGCAGGTAGGTGCTGTAAACATACTCCATGTCGAAGGGCGGATCCTTGCGCATCAGCACCGCATCGAATTGTTCCAGGGGCGTTTCCACGGCTGGATCGAGCCGGTACCAGGCCGGCGCCTCGCCGGTCAGATGCAGGCGCGCCGCGTTGCCGGTGACGGATTGCCTGTGCCAGGCCAGGTCGTCCTGCTGCAGCGTGAACAAGGCGTCGCCCCGGGCTGCGGCCTCGCACATGATGGCGTAGGTGCTGTCTTTCTCCAGCTTGAATCCGTCGAGGGGATCGACGATGAAGGCGAGTTTCATGGCGCCGCGCGCAGCAGCGCAGGCGCTTCGGCGACTGCCGTCATGCGCTCCAGTTCGATGGCGGCGGCCAGCAGCGCCAGCCTGGCAATCACGCCGTAGGAGTAAAAGCGGTTGGGCGGGCAACCCGGATCATTGGGGTTGGGCGAGGAGCAGGGCTCGGCAAAGGCCAGCGGCGCGAACTGCATGCCCGGGGCATTGAGGTTCTGGTCCTTGCCGCGCGCGGTATGCACGCGATAGAAGCCGCCGACCACGAAGTGATCAATCATGTAGACCACGGGCTCGGCAACGGCTTCGCCGACATGTTCGAAGGTGTATACGCCTTCCTGCACGATCACGTCATGCACCTCAAGGCCTTCCTTGACCACCGCCATCTTGTTGCGCTGCTTGCGGTTGAGTCCCTTGACTTCCGACGGATCCTTGACGGTCATGATGCCCATGCCGTAAGTCCCGGCGTCCGCCTTGACGATGACAAACGGGTCTTCGGTGATGCCGTATTCGGCGTATTTGCTGCGGATGTCACCGAGGATTTCCGTGACATATCCCTCAAGGCATTCCTCGCCCAGCCGCTCGCGAAAATTGATCTTGCCGCACTTTTCGAAGTACGGATTGATGACCCAGGGATCGATGCCGATCAATGCCGCGAAATCACGGGTCACATCATCGTAGGCGGAAAAATGGCTGGATTTGCGGCGGGTAGCCCATCCCGCATGCAGGGGCGGCAGCACGGTCTGTTCAAGATTCTGCAGTATCGCCGGGACGCCGCCGGAAAGATCATTGTTCAGCAGCACGACGCAGGGGTCGAAATCGTCCACCTTCAGGCGGTTGCCGTCGCGGCGCAGCGGTTCCAGGCGCAGTGCGGCGCCGTTCGGCAGTTCAACTTCAGTCGGTGCGGTGATTTCCGGCAGCAGGCTGCCGATCCGCACTTCTATCCCTGCATGGCGCAGGATGGTTGCGAGTTTTTCGACGTTCTGCAGGTAAAACAGGTTGCGCGTGTGGTTTTCCGGCACCAGAACGACGCCATGGGCGTCAGGACAGGCTTTCTCGATGGCGCTCATTGCAGCCTGAACGCACAGGGTGTGGAAATCCGGGTTGAGATTGTTGAATCCGCCCGGAAACAGGTTGGTGTCGACCGGGGCCAGCTTGAAGCCGGCATTGCGCAGATCGACTGAGGCATAGAACGGGGCGGCGTGTTCCTGCCACTGGCTGCGCAGCCAGTGCTCGATATCCGGCGTGGCCTTGAGGATATGGCTTTCCAGTTCCTGCAGCGGGCCGGTCAGTGCGGTGGTCAGGCGGGGGACGGTCATGGTTCCGGATTGTAGCCGATTCATTCAACCGGCCCGGTTTGCCGAAATGCGGATTTTTTGCAAAAAAAAGCGGGCGCCGAAGCGCCCGCAAAACTCAGGAAGATTATCCGAGGGTGAATTACATGTGGTAGGCCTTCTCGCCATGCTCGTTGATGTCCAGGCCTTCGCGCTCGACCTCTTCGGTCACGCGCAGCCCGACGATCATGTCGACGATCTTGTAGGCGACCAGTGCCACGACGCCTGACCAGACGATGGCCACGCCCACGCCCCAGAACTGGCTGACGAGTTGCGTGCCCATGTCGAAATCACCGACCTTGTTGGCGACGTAGTCGTAGACACCCGTGCCGCCCAGCGCCGGCGAGACGAACACGCCGGTGAGGATCGAGCCGAGGATGCCGCCGACGGCGTGCACACCGAACACGTCCAGCGCGTCGTCCGCGCCGAGCATGCGTTTCAGGCCGTTGACGCCCCACAGGCAGACCACGCCGGCAAGCAGGCCGATGATCAGGCCGCCCATCGGGCCGACGAAACCGCAGGCCGGGGTGATGGCCACCAGGCCGGCAACGGCACCTGAAGCGGCGCCGAGCATCGAAGGTTTGCCTTTCAGCATCCATTCGAAAATCATCCACGACATCGTGGCGCCGGCGGTTGCAATCAGCGTGTTGGCCAGGGCCAGGGCGGCAGTGCCGGTGGCTTCAAGGTTGGAGCCGGCGTTGAAGCCGAACCAGCCCACCCACAGCAGCGCAGCACCGACCATGGTCAGCGTGAGGCTGTGCGGCGACATGGCTTCCTTGCCGAAACCGACACGCTTGCCCACCAGGTAGGCACCCACCAGACCGGCAACGCCGGCGTTGATGTGCACCACGGTGCCGCCGGCAAAGTCCAGCGCGCCCTTGGCCCACAGGAAGCCTGCGGCAGCGGAGACTTTTTCCAGCGATGCGGCGTCGGTGATGGCATCCGGGCCGTCCCAGTACCACACCATGTGCGCCATCGGCAGGTACGCGAACGTGAACCAGAGCACGATGAAAATCAGCACTGCGGAGAATTTCATCCGCTCGGCGAAGGCACCGACGATCAGGGCAGGAGTAATGCCGGCGAACGTGGCCTGGAACGCAATGAACACCAGCTCGGGTATGACCACGCCCTTGCTGAAGGTCGCGCCCACCGAATCCGCGGTCACGCCCGACAGGAACAGCTTGTCGAAATTGCCGAAGAAGGTGCCGCCGCCGCCGAAGGCGACGGTGTAGCCATAAATGGCCCATAACACCACGCACATCGAAAACACGACGTAGACCTGCATCAGCACGGACAGCGTGTTCTTGGCGCGGACCATGCCGCCGTAGAACAGTGCGAGTCCGGGTACCGTCATCAGGATCACCAGGATGGTGGCGACCATCATCCAGGCGGTATCGCCCTTGACGGGGGTCGGCGCCGGAGCGGCGGCAGCCGGAGCAGCTGCAGGTGCTGCGGCGGCAGGCGCCGCGGCGGGGGCGGCGGCCGGTGCAGCGGCCGGTGCAGCGGCAGGTGCCGTTGCAGCCGGTGCTTCAGCAGGTTTGTCCTGCGCGACTGCCGGCGTCCCTGCAAAGCTCAGGGCACCGAAAAGCGCCAGAACTGCGAATAATTTTTTCATCTTGTTCTCCAATCAAAGGGCGTCCGCGCCGGTCTCGCCGGTGCGGATGCGGATCACCTGTTCCAGTTCGGAGACGAAAATCTTGCCGTCGCCGATCTTGCCGGTGTTCGCGGATTTTTCGA
>CAZSIR010000073.1:0-14490 GCA_964606765.1 uncultured Bordetella sp.
CGCTGGCGACGAAGGGCACCTTGATGCCCATGATGTCCACCGGGCCCATGATCGAGGCATCGACGAATTTTGCCGAATTGCCGACGATGGCTGCGGCTTTTTCCATGTTGCTCGCCGAATTGCTGCTGGCGTCGACATAGAGGTGTTCGGGGCGCAGGTATTTGCGGATTTTTTTCAGCGCAGGCAGTGCGGACTTGCCTGGCGTCAGCACGATGATGACGTCGGATTTCTTCGCCAGCGTTCCGACGGTTTTCACCAGTTTCACGCCGGCATGCTGCGCACGCTGGTGCAGCGGGTCGCCGGGCTGCGCCTTCGCGCCGCTGCGGCTGTAGGCAAGGATGCCGGTGAAGCCGGCGGCGGAAAAATCCCTGGCGAAACGGACGGCGGCTTCGCCGAATCCGAGCAGGCCGAGGCGGGGGTGTGTTGACGGGGTGTTCATGAGGGTGATTTCAGTGGTGATTGAAGAGACTGCCTATGATAAAGCTGACGGCGATGCTCCGCCGCATAAGGTCCAGATCATGCATCCCGGAAAACAGCAGGCCCCGCAGTTGCCTGCGGGGCCTGGTCTGGATGACGGGTGCTTTTTTGGGCTGATTGGTGAACGGGTGCTTCAGTCGGCCTTGACGTTGGCGGCCTTGACGACTTCAGCCCATTCGGTCACTTCGCGCTTCAGCAGTTCGCCAAAGGCTTCCGGCGTGCCGCCCGCAGGCTCAAGGCCGTCCAGTGCGATGCGTTTGGCGAACTCCGGATCCTTGATGGCCTTGTTGATCTCGCCGTTCAGTTTGTCGATGACCGCTTTCGGCGTGCCCTTGGGCGCAATCACGCCATGCCAGTTGTTGACCTGGTACTTGTAGCCGGCTTCCATCACCGTCGGCATGTCGGGCAGCGCCGGCAGGCGTTTCGGGGAGGATACGGCGAGTCCGCGCAGGCGGCCGTTCTGCATGTGGCCGATGACCGCGGAAACCGCCGCGACCATCATCTGCGTTTCACCGGCGATGGTGTTGATCACGCCGGGGCCCGTGCCCTTGTACGGAATGTGGGTGATCTTGATGCCGGTGCGCAGCGCGAACAGTTCGGACGACAGATGGGTGATGCCGCCGTTGCCGGTGCTGGCATAGTTGAGCTGCGTCGGCTTGGATTTGGCCAGGGCAACCAGCTGCTTCACGTCCTTCACCGGCAGCGAGGGGTGGACGGTGATGACATAGGGACCGTTTTCCGTCTGTATCACCGGCGTCATGTCGTTCAGCGTGTCGTACTTCAGGTTCTTGTAGAGGCTGGGCGAGGTGGTGTAGCTGCCGGAAATCAGCAGCAGGGTGTAACCGTCGGCGGGTGATTTCAGCGCGATTTCGCTGCCCAGCGTGCTGCCCGCGCCGGGCCGGTTGTCGACAATGAACTGCTGGCCCATGGCCTTGTTCAGCGGCGGCGAAATGGCGCGCGCGATGAAGTCGGAGCCGCCGCCGGGCGCGAAGGGTACGATGATGCGCACGGATTTGTTCGGATAGTTCTGGGCGTGGGCGAGGGTGCCGCACACGCACAATGCTGCTGCTGCCAGTACACGGGTTTTCATGGTCGCTCTCCTCGGGCGGATGTGGTTCTGATGATGGAACAAATCGGGTGCTGCGAATCAATTTTTTTCCAATGTATCACAAGGCCGTTGCCGGGCACCGCAGGCCCCTGTCGCGGGCATCCGGCGGGGCGCAAGGGGTGCGCTGACGTCCATGGTGCGTTATCCTAGCGGCCGAAGTAAAAACCAGTGAATAAATAAGGAGGAAACCATGTTGCACTTTTCCCGCAAGACCCTGCCGTTGCTGCTGGCCGCCCTTGGGTTGGCCGTATCAACGGCCCCTTTGCAGGCTGCGGAGGCTTATCCGACGCGCCCGGTCCGCATCATCACGCCCGCAGCGCCGGGCGGCACGACGGATTTCCTCGCGCGGCTGCTGGCCGCGCAGTTGACGAAAACCTGGAGCCAGCAGGTCATCGTGGACAATCGCGGCAGTGCGTCGGGCGTGAACGGTGCGGAAATCACCAAGGATTCCGCGCCTGACGGCTACACGCTGTTCATCCCGTACCACCAGCACACCGTCAACGCCGCGATCATTCCCAAGCTGCCCTACCACCCGGTGAATGATTTCACGCCGATCACGCAGATGACGGCAGGCGGACTGCTGCTGGTGGTGAGCCCCTCGCATCCGTCGAAGACCGCCAAGGATTTCGTGCAGTGGAGCAAGACCACCAAGGATCCGAAGAATTTCGGTTCCGCCGGCATCGGCAGCGGCGGCCACCTGGCCGGCGAACTCTACAGCCTGATGACCAACATCAAGGCCCAGCACATCCCGTACAAGGGCACGGGACCGGCGATCATCGGCCTGATCTCGGGTGAATACCAGTACAACTTCATGGGCCTGACCGGGGCGTTCGGCCAGGTGCGCGCGGGAAAACTGCGCGGCATCGCGGTGACCGGGCCCAAGCGCCTGCCGGCCTGGCCGGACATTCCGGCGATGAATGAAGTGTTGCCGGGATTCGAGGTGGTGGGCTGGTATGGCGTGGCCGCACCGGCCAGGCTGCCCAAGCCGCTGCTGACAAAAATCCACGCCGACATCGCGGCTTACGTGAAGTCGCCGGAATTTGCCAAGGTTGCCGAGGCCAACGGTTCCGACGCGGTTACCAACTCGCCGGAGGAGTTCCGCCTGTTCATGCTCAACGACATGAAGAAATGGGCAGACGTGGTGAAGCGCGCCGGCATCAAGATGTAAACGTGTTTGCGGTTTCATGAAAAAGGGGCGGATGATTCCGCCCCTTTTTTTGTCTGCCCGCAGAAAGTTCAGCTGAACTTCACCACCTTGGGATCAAATTCCAGTCCGAGGCCGGGACGCTGCGGCACGGTCAGCATGCCGTCCTTGGGTTGCGGCACATCGCGCCACAGGCGCGACGACCAGGGCATGTATTCCACGGTCAGTCCGTTGGGAATGGCGGAGACCAGGTGGACGTGGATTTCCGGCGCAAGGTGGCTGACCACCGGCAGGTTGAAGGCTTCGGCCATGCCGGCGATTTTCAGCCATTGCGTGATGCCGCCGGCGCGCAGCACGTCGATCATCACGATGTCGACGGAGCGGGCTTCCAGCATCTGGCGGAAGGGCGCGATGCCGTAGACGTATTCGCCGCAGGCGACGGGGGTGTCCAGCGCGTCGGCAATGCGGGCGAGCCCGTCGTAATCGTCGCAGGTGGTGACGTCTTCCAGCCAGAACAGCTTGAACTGGTCGACCTGTCTGCCGATGGAGATGGCCTGGCGCACGTCCCAGCGCTGGTTGATGTCGCACATCAGGTCGATTTCGTAACCGACGGCCTCGCGTATCCGGCGGATGTGTTCGACTTCCTTCACCGGGTTGGTGTCGCCGGGGAGGGCCAGCTGGGTTTTCATCTGCCTGAAGCCGCGTTCTTTCAGCAGTGCCGCGGCTTTTTCGCAATGCGCCAGCGGGAAATGGCGCATCAGCGCGCCGCTGGCGTAGGTGTTGATGCGGTTGCGATGGCCGCCGGCGAGATTGGCCACCGGCTGGTTATGCACCTTGCCCTTGATGTCCCACAGCGCGATGTCGATGGCCGACAGCGCCAGGGTCATGATGCCGCCGGGGCCGGCATGCGAGGCGGCCGTGCGCAGCTTCTGCACAATGGCTTCGATGCGCCGCGGGTCTTCGCCGATGGTCAGCGCGGCAAAGGACTCCACGGCGTTGAGCAGGGACTTGTCGAGCGCGCCGCCGAAAAAGGTGAAGCCGAGGCCTTCAACGCCCTGATCGGTGCCGAGTTTCAGCGCGACGAAGTTTTTCGAGCCGGGCGTCGTCGGGCCGTCGGCCAGGGGTTCGTCCTGGGGCAGGGAAACAAGCGTGGTGCTGGCGTGGGTGATTTTCATGGGCGCGCGGTCACTGGAAGTAAAAAAGAACCGCGACTATCGCATAAATCCGCGGCGTACCGGATGCCGCAGTACAGCATGCGGAATGCTCAGGGCCTGAGCGAGTAAACCTCGTCGAAGCGCCGTTCCAGTTCGGCGTGCGTGCCGCGCAGGCGGTCGACCACTTCTCTGGCCCAGTCGTAGTACTGGCGGATGCGTTCCAGCGACCAGCCTGCCGGGGCGCGGGTGCCGAGGTCGCGCACGTTGCAGATCTTGTCGGCGAGCTTGACCAGCCGCGCCTGCTCGCTGGAGTGTTTGGCTTTCGCGACCTGCAGGCGTTTGCGCAATTCCTTCCTGATCCATTTGGTATCGGTGACTTCGAGCACGATGTCGGCGATTTCCTCGCCGAATTCGCCGCGCAGTTCCTGCCAGGAGGTTTCAGTGTCCTCCAGCGTGTCGTGCAGCAGCGCGGCCGCGATCACCAGCGGATCGCGCACTTCGCCTTCATCCCACAGCACGTGCGCCAGCTCGATCGGATGGTTGATGTAGGGCGAGGCTTCCTTGTCCTTGCGCCGCTGGTCGCGGTGTTTGTGCGCGGCAAAAGCCACGGCACGCAGGATCAGGTCCGTGGTGCCGGGTTCGGTGCGGGGCAGTTCTTGCAGGTCCATGGTTTTTCGCGATGCGTCCGCCGGTCAGGGCCCATTATGCGCTGCGCAGCCGCAGCATGCGGATCAGGGCGATGGCGGCAAACGGCACCACTATGGCTATGATCAGCTGGACGATCAGGAGTTCACCGAGCCGGCTGTAGTCGGCAGGCACCGTGATGGCACCGCTCTTGTCTTTGACCTCGCGCGACACAATATAGATCTGGTTCAGGTACTTGGTGCCGAGGGCCGAGGCCGACAGCGCGAGGTTGGTGAAGGAGGCCATCACCGCGAAATAGGTGGCCTTGAGATGCGCCGGCGCCGAATTGGCGATCCAGGCCAGCATCGGGATCATCGCAATCTGGCCCAGCGGTGACTCCAGTGCAGTGTTGGCAAGCGCAATGAAGCGCGCATCGACCACGCCGCCGG
The DNA here is from genome assembly GCA_964606765.1 of uncultured Bordetella sp. Taxonomy (GTDB): domain Bacteria; phylum Pseudomonadota; class Gammaproteobacteria; order Burkholderiales; family SG8-41. The sequence continues at coordinate 4,957 of CAZSIR010000073.1, forward strand.
TGACTGCCGCTGTCCAGTGGTGCAGTCCGAAATACATGCCGACGTAAGGCAGTGACAGCACGCCGCCGACCACGGTCAGGAAGCCGACGACATAGGCAATCGAGTGATCGGCCATGAAGCGGCGGAACAGGAACATCCCCGCCAGCGTCAGCACGGAACCCATCAGCGACAGCACGGAGATGAACTGCTGGTCGAACTTCAGTTCGTCGATGAACCACCAGGTGACGCCTTCGCCGGGCCCTGGCAGCGCGCGGAACACGAAAATGACGATCACGGTGCCGAGCAGCGTGGCGCGCACATCGGGATCGAGTTCGCGGATCAGTCGCAGCAGCAGAAAGGCGATGATGCCGAAAGAGCCGGCGAAAATGATTTCCTGGTTGTACGGAATGTTGCTGAAACCCATGCCCAGCGTGAAGGCGACGAATACGAGGCTGCCGCCGAGTATCCACCAGTTGGGTGTTGCGGCTTCGCCATGGCTGTCGAGCAGCGCATCGATTTCGGCGGCGCTGCGGCCCTGCGCGCGCAGGCGGCGCGTATCGCGCCGTTTGAGCGCCATCGCAACCAGCACGCCGGCAACCGAAATTGCGGGAATGAAAAGCGCCATCAGGTAAACCTGCCGGTAGATGGCGACCTTCTGTTCTTCGGACAGCGCCTGCACGCCGCTGAATACATAAAGATTGATCACCGCCACCAGCACGCTGCCGCCGATGATGGCGACACGGCCCAGGGTTTGCATGGTGGTGTTCATCAGCTTGCGCTGCGCGGCGCTGATGTCCTTGCCCTGCGCATCAACGCGCGGCACGGCTTCAACGGTCATCGCGTCGGCCACAACATCCTGCACCACGTATCCGACGGTGGCGAGCAGCACGCTGGCGACGTACCAGGCGCCGGGCGCGAGCATCGCGCTCATCGCATCGCGATCGGTGAGCAGGCCGACCATGATCGACAGGCTGGCCGCGATCATGCCGGCGCCGATGAATACCATCACGCTTTTCCAGCGCCAGATCAGGTCAACGAGGTGGCCCAATGGCATTTTTAGTGCCCACGGCACGCCGGCCCAGAAGCCGAGCGCGGCAAGGAAGGCGGCTGAGAGTCCGAGGTAGTCCTTGACGAAAAAAGTGCCGACGATGCCGGTCAGGCCGGAAATGCCGGCGGCCATGTAGACCATCAGCGGCGGCAGGTAGGACAGGCGCATCTCGCGGCCGAGGGCGAGGATGTTGATGTCGATCCAGCGCCAGAAGTCCCGGGCGAGATTAGGCATGTATTTTTTTAACTATTTGATTTTAAACAATTATTTTATTCGAGGTCATGCATCCGACCAGTCTATGCATCTGACTCATGCCAGCGCGTGGCGGTGTAACGGTACAGTGCAATGGCGGGATCCCAGAAATCCGGCGGCAGCCCCGCCTTGTACTTCAACTGCGCCATGAACTCCGCAGCATCGCCGAATTGAGACCAGGCCTCGGGCAGAAAAGTGCTGCGGTGGTGGCCGTAGCGGAACGCCAGGCCGTCGATGCCGGCGCGCAGCCGGCCGAGGACGGCGGATTCATCGGCGGCGGCCATCACCTCCAGCGGGGACAGCACGGAGACTTCGATGCGGGTGTTTTCCAGTTCCGCGCTCGCCAGGGGTTTGAAACGGGGGTCGCGGAAGGCGGCAATGATCGCGTTGGCGGCCACGTCGTCGTGCAGGGGGCGCAGGGGTTCCAGGGTGCCGCTGCGTCCGCGCAGCTGTCCGTTCTGTGTCAGCGTGACGAACGCCGAGCCGGGTGACCGCAGCCAGTCCGCATCGGTTTTTGGGAGCGGAGGCCTGAGGCCCAGTTCGCGGCTGATCGCGGCGCGGGCCAGCGGCAGCAGGATGTGCCCTGATTCTGTGAGCATGGATGTTGTTCTGTACTGGCGCGGTCGCGGGTTTGATGGGGGTGGCTGCTACAATCGGCGTGTGTGATTTTACGCCAAGCCGTTTGCGCCAAACTGCCCGACTCAACCCATCCACGCCAACCCGGATTCGACGATGTCGCGTTATGTTGCCCTGATACCCGCTGCCGGCAGCGGCTCGCGCATGCGCGGCGAAATGCCCAAGCAGTATGCGCTGCTCGCAGGCAGGCCCCTGCTGCAGCATGCGGTGCAGCTGCTCTGTGCGCACCCGCGCATCGAGCAGGTGTTTGTCGTGCTGTCGCCGGGCGACGCGCATTTCGCGGGCTGTGACTGGAGCGGCTGTGCAAAAAAACTGGTTGCGCTGTATTGCGGCGGTGAAACCCGCGCCGCCAGCGTCTTCAACGGCCTGCTTGCGGCCAACAATGCGATCAGCGGTTCCGACTGGGTGCTGGTGCACGATGCGGCCCGGCCCTGCCTGCGTGCCGCCGACGTCGACCGGTTGATTGCGGAAGTGGGTGACAATGACGCCGGCGGCCTGCTGGCCCTGCCGGTGGCGGATACGCTGAAACGCGCAAACGCCGCCGGTGAAGTGGCGCAGACCGAGGCCAGGGAGCTGTTGTGGCGGGCGCAGACGCCGCAGATGTTCCGCTACCGGTTGCTGATCGAGGCGCTGCGCCGCGCCGACATTGCCACGGTCACCGACGAGTCCAGCGCGGTCGAGCAGACCGGTGTGAAGCCGAAACTGGTTGCAGGGAGTGCGGTCAATTTCAAGGTCACCTGGCCGGAGGATCTTGCACTGGCTGAATTGATACTCGGGAATCCCGGAAAATGAGCATGCGCATCGGACAGGGTTTTGACATACACGCGCTGGTTGCCGGCCGACCGCTGATCATCGGCGGCGTGACGATACCCTTCGAGCGCGGGCTGGCCGGTCATTCCGACGCCGATGTGCTGCTGCACGCGATCTGCGACGCGCTGATCGGCGCGGCGGCGCTGGGCGACATCGGCCGCCATTTTCCCGACACTGATCCGCGCTACAAGGGCGCCGACAGCCGTGAGCTGCTGCGCGCAGTGGCGCGCTTGCTGGATGAACATCATTTTGCCGTCGCCAACGTCGATGCCACCATCGTTGCCCAGGCGCCGAAGATGGCGCCGCACATTCCGGCGATGTGCGCCAATATTGCCGCCGACCTTGCCCTGACCCTGGATTGCGTCAACGTCAAGGCCAAGACCGCGGAAAAGCTCGGCGTGGTCGGGCGCGGCGAGGGCATCGTCGCCGAAGCCGTGGCGCTGATTTCCCGCCGTGTGCCGCCGCGCTCGGACTGAGCGCGTTTTCCTAGGCGGCTGAGGGCAGCGTTATCCGCACCCGCAGTCCGCCGCCTTCACGCGGCAGCAGGGCCACCGTGCCGCCGTGCAGTTTTGCGATGCGGTCGACGATGGCCAGCCCCAGTCCCGTGCCGCTGGTGGAGCGCGCGCTGTCCATGCGCGTGAAGGGCTGCAGCATGCGCTGGGCATCGGCCGGCGGTATGCCGGGACCGCGGTCCAGCACTTCCAGCCGGATGGTTCTGCCTTCATGCCCGGTGTGTATGTCAACGCCGCCATCGCCGTGATGCAGCGCGTTGTCGATCAGGTTGGTGAGCAGGCGCTGCATGGCCTGGATGCGCAGCGGCAATGGCGGCAGCGTGCCTGGCGTGTATCGCACGGCCTTGCCGAGCCGCGTATAACGTTCCACCACTGACTGCACCAGCGCCGTCAGATCGGATTCGGCGGCCAGCTGTTCGGCATCCATGGGGCGCGCAAAATCGAGAAACTGGCCGATGGCGGCATCGATGTCGCCGATGTCCTGCGCAACGCCGGCCTTGAGTTCACCGGCGCCGCGGTCGTCGAGCATTTCCAGCGCCAGCCGGATGCGCGCGAGGGGCGTGCGCAGGTCGTGCGAAACGCCGGCGAGCAGCAGGGCGCGTTCCTCGTCCTGGCGCTGGATGTCGGCGGCCATCTGGTTGAAGGCTTGGGCCAGCGTGCGGATTTCCACCGGGCCGGCTTCGGTGATGCGCGGCGGTGTGGCGCCGCGTCCCAGTTGTTCCGCGGCGCGGGTCAGTTCACGCAGCGGCCGGTTGATGCGCGCGACGACGAGGAAGGCGCCGATGACCGCAAGCACCAGCACCAGCGCGCCCCAGCCGATCCAGCGCAGCGGTGCATTGCGTTCAATGCGCGAGCGCGGCACCGAGACCCAGAATTCCTCGCGGTCGATGCGGAAGCTGACCCACACGCCTTTGACGCCTTCGCGTTCGAGCGCGAGGCGGGTCTGTGATCCGAGATCGCGCTGCAGCCGGGCTTCCATGATGCGCAGGAAGGGCCGGTCGGGCAGGGCGGGCACGGCCTCGGCCGGATCGCCGGCATAGACCTGGATGCCTTCGCGTTCCGCCAGTTCATCCAGCAGCGCAAAGCGGCGGCCGGGTTCGGCGGTGACCAGCGCCGCGCGCGTGAGATTGACCACGCTGACCAGCTGCTGCGCCGCCTGCAGGGCCCGCGGTTCGATTTCCGAGGCGCGGAAAATCTGCAGCCAGGACAGATGGGCAACCACCAGCAGCGCCGCGATCAGCAGCACGCTGCGCCAGAGCAGCGTGTGCGGCCACAGCCTGATGGTCATTGCGCCTTGCCGTCGGGGATGAAGACGTAACCGAAACCCCAGACGGTCTGGATGAAGGCCGGTTTTGCGGGATCCGGTTCGATGATCTTGCGCAGCCGCGAGACCTGCACGTCGATCGAGCGGTCAAAGGCGCCGAATTCCCGGCCGCGCGCCAGTTCCATCAGCTTGTCGCGTGACAGCGGCGTGCGCGGATGTTCGACCAGCACCTTGAGCAGCGCGAATTCGCCGGTGGTCAGCGCCACGTCCGTGCCGGCTTTGGTCAGGGTCCGGGTGCCGAGGTTGAAGCGGAACTCGCCGAATTCGATGACTTCCGCGCTGGCGCCGGGAGCGCCCGGCGGCTGCGGCGCGGGTTGTCGCCGCAGCACGGCCTGGATGCGCGCCACCAGTTCGCGCGGATTGAAGGGTTTGGGCAGGTAATCGTCTGCGCCGATTTCGAGACCGACGATGCGGTCCACATCATCCCCCTTGGCGGTGAGCATGATGATCGGCATCCTTTCGCCGCCGCCGCGCAGCCGCCGGCAGATCGACAGGCCGTCCTCGCCGGGCAGCATCAGGTCGAGAATCATCAGATCGTAACGTTCGCGGGTCAGCTGGCGGTTCATCTCCACGGCATCGGAGACCGTGCGCACGGCGTAGCCCTGCTCGTTGAGATAGCGGTTGAGCAGGTCGCGCAGCCGGGCGTCGTCATCGACCACCAGGATCCGGGTTTTGATGGCTGTTGTCTGTGTCATGGCGCCATCGTACCCAGTTCGGGAGCGTCTAGCCATGCCTTTGAAACAATCTCTTACAAATTGCCGTTGGAGCCCGCGGATCCGTCCGCGTACCATGGGATTTCCGGGTAAGGCAGGGCTTTTCCGCCGCGGCAACATCTGCTTACACAATCGCGCGATCCTGAAACAGTCTGTTTACACCCGGCCGGGATGATGGCTTCAACGCTCCGCCGGAGCGCGGCCGGAAGCTTTCCGGCGGGACTTACAGCATGGAGGCAACATGATCAAAGCGAATTACAATCGGCGGCATGGCGGCAGGCGGCATTAGCTGCGGCAAATCATCACGGAGCGGCGCATGAAATTCTGGTTGGCAATGATTGTTCTGGCATCGGCGGTCCTGCTCACGGGACCCGCGGTTGCGGGGTCATGGCGCGGGCTGCAGGCGGCGCAGGGGCATCCGGACCGCGGTGACCGCGGCATGCAGCGTCAGCGTGATCCCGGACAGGATCGTTACCAGAGGCCGGAGCGTCCGCAAAGGCTTTCAGATGAAGAGCGCCGCGAATTGCACCGCGATCTGGACAAGGCAAGGCGGGAAATCTACAAGCCGCGCCGGGATCGCTGAACCGTAATCCAGTCAAGGAATTCAGACATGAAGATCAGGACATTGCTGCTGGCATCACTGTTATTTGCCGTTCCCGCATTGGCCGCCGAGGGCATACCCGGCGCAACACTGGCCGGCGAAGGCGCGAAACCGGCCCATGGCGACCATGCGGCGCAGCGCGAGGCCTGCAAGGCCGATCCCGAGAAATGCAGGGCGGCGATGCAGGCGCGACGCGAGGCCTGCAAGGCGGATCCGGAAAAATGCCGCAAGGAACGCATGGCGCAGCGCGAGAAATGGTGCGCGGAGAATCCGGAGAAGTGCAAGGAAATGAAGGCGAAGATGGAGCAGCGCCGTGCCGAGTGCAAGGCCGATCCGGAGAAATGCCGGAAGGAACACCAGGCGCGTCGTGAACAGTGGTGCGCCGAAAACCCGGAGAAGTGCAAGGAGATGAAGGCGAAGATGGAACAGCGTCGCGCCGAATGCAAGGCCGATCCGGGCAAATGTCCGAAGGGGCACGGCGGGCGTCCCGATGCCCGGCCCGCGCCGGCCAAAAGCTAGGGCGCGGGAAGTTCAGCCATGTTGCGGCTGGTGATTGCCGTCGGATGGTGTGTGCTGCTGGCGGCGCCGGTCCTCGCGCGTCCACTGGGTTTCGAGGATGCGCGGCATCTGCTGAATCGCACGGGATTTGCGGCCAATCCGCCGGAAATCAGCGAATTCTCGACGCTGACGCGCGAGGCGGCGGTGGCGCGCCTGCTGGGCTGGAGCGGCAGGGCGCCTGCCGTTCCGGCGCCGGAATGGACCCAGGCGCCGTACGAGCGACCGCCGCGGCCGGCGGAGTTGAGCGATGCGGAGCGCAAGGAACATCTGCGCCGCATCGTCAGCCAGGGTCGCGATCTGAAGGCATGGTGGATGGCGGAAATGCTGACAACGCCGTCGCCGCTGACCGAGAAGATGGTGCTGTTCTGGCACAACCATTTCACTTCCAGTCTGCGCAAGGTGCGCATGCCGCTGCTGATGTACCGCCAGCACATGACGCTGCGCCGCCATGCGCTGGGCAATTTCCGCGACATGCTCCATGCCGTCGCCCGCGATCCGGCAATGTTGATTTATCTGGACGGCGCGGCCAGCCGCAAGGGCCGGCCCAATGAAAATTTCGCGCGCGAGCTGATGGAGTTGTTCACGCTGGGCGAGGGCCGCTATGGCGAACAGGATGTGAAGGAGGCCGCGCGGGCCTTCACCGGCTGGAGCATCGACCGCGACAGCGGGGAATTCCTCTTTCGGCGGGCATTGCATGATGACGGCGTGAAAACCGTGCTCGGCGTCACCGGCGCGCATGACGGCGCGGCGGTTCTGGAGATCCTGCTGGCACGTCCGGAAACGGCCGAATGGATAATCGCCAAGTTATGGCGCGAGTTTGTTTCGGCGGAGCCCGACAGGGCTGAACTGCGGCGCATTGCCGGCGTTTTCCGCGCCAGCGGCTATGACATACGCATGGCACTGCGCGAACTGCTGACCGCGGATGCCTTTTACGCGGCGTCCAACCGCGGCAATCTGGTCAAATCCCCGGTGGATGTGGTGGTGGGCACATTGCGCCAGTTTCACATGCAGGTCGCCGATCCGCTGCCGTATGTGCTGGTTGCTGGCCGCCTCGGCCAGGATCTGTTTGCGCCGCCGAATGTCAAGGGCTGGCCCGGCGGCGAGACCTGGATCAATGCAACCACGCTGCTGTCGCGCCGCCAGTTTCTCGAGAGCGTTTTCCGCGGCAATGAACCGGCGATGCGGGCCGTGCGCATGGCCCCGGCTGCGGATGATTTGCGCGGACGGACGCAGCGCGCACTCGACGGACTGCAGTTCGATGAGTCTGCATGGTTTGCGCAGTTTCACGGCAAGGCGGGGCGGAACTGGTTGCAGGTGGTGCTGGTTGTCCCGCCGGTGGTGCCGGTCACGGGGGATGGCGTCACGGCCCTGCGGATGGCGGTGCAGGATGCTGCGTACCAGCTCAAATAGGATCAGGTCATGGCCATGAACAGACGCGAATTTATTGCCGGCGCCGCGGCGACCGTTTCGCTGCTGTGCCGGGCACTGCCGGCGCGCGCTGCAACAGCGGGTTACGGCAATGTGCTGGTGCTGGTGGAACTGCAGGGCGGCAATGACGGCCTGAATACGGTGATCCCGTTTGCCGATGCGGCGTACTACGCATTGCGGCCGCAGCTGGCGATTCCGCGCGCACAGGTGCTGGCGCTGGATGCCGCGACCGGCCTGCATCCGGCGCTGCAGCCTTTGCTGGCATTGTGGCAGTCGGGCGAGCTCGCCATCGTGCAGGGCGTGGGTTATCCCGAGGCCAACCTTTCGCATTTTCGTTCCATTGAAATCTGGGATACCGCGTCGCGCAGCAGCGAGTATCTGTCCGACGGCTGGCTGGCACGGACCTTCAAGGCGGCTCCTGCGCCGCGCAGCTATGCCGCCGATGGCGTGGTGGTCGGCGCCGGCATGGGGCCGTTTGCCGGCGGGGCGCGCGCAGTGGCCATCACCAATACCGAACAGTTCCTGCGCCAGGCCCGTCTCGCGCAACCGGTGGCTGCGGCCGGCAGCGGTGCGCTGGCGCACATCCTCAACATCGAGCGGGAAGTGGCGCAGGCGGCGGCCGGACTGTCCGGTAACCGTGCGTTCAGCACCGTGTTTCCTGCCGGCGCCTTCGGCAACGCGGTACGCACCGCGGCGCAGGTCATTGCAGCGCAGGCCGGTGTGGCGGCGGTCAAAATCAGCCTCGGCAATTTTGATACCCACCGCGGACAGCTCGCCACGCATGCGCGGCTGTTGCAGGAACTGGCCGCGGGTCTGGTGGCGTTGCGGGCGGCCCTGATGGAAATGCAGCGCTGGGATTCGGCGCTGGTGATGACTTATTCCGAATTCGGCCGCCGTGCCGCGGAAAACGGCAGCGGCGGCACCGACCACGGCACCGCAAGTGCACATTTCGCAATGGGCGGCCGGGTGCGCGGTGGGTTATACGGAACGCCCCCACTGCTGGGCCGGCTTGACCGCAACGGCAACCTTGCGCACGGCATTGATTTTCGCGATCTCTACACGACGGTTCTGGCCGATTGGTGGGGAATTCCGGCGGAACAGGCGCTCAGCGGCCGGTTTCAAACTGTCGGATTCGTTCGCGCATAGCGGAATATCGTCGCCGGCAGGACAAGCAGCTTGAATCAATGATCTTAAATAAGTGTTTGATTTTATTAATATTTTTATATTTTCCCCGGTTCAGGCAAGGATTGAGCCTCGCTTTTCCCCCGGAGCGAACGCTAGAATGACAGCCGCAACCCATCCGGCAACCGCGGCAAGGCGAATTTCCGCAGTGCGCCAAGTACTTACAACAAGATTAAAAGGGACCGGGCATCATGCTGGCAACACGCATCAGACAAAAAGACAGCGTTTTCTATTTTGCGAGCTATCCGGCAAAAGAAGTGCTGGAGCGCGTGCGATTCATCAGTCGTTTTTATGGCGACAGTGAGGAAATTTCGCCGCAAAACCTGCCGCAGCATGACGAAATCGCCCAGTTCATTTCACGCGTGGAGCGCACCGACGAGGCGTTCCAGCGCCAGATGTCGAAATCCAAGGTGCGCCAGTTGCGCAACTTCTACGAAATGGCGGTCAGCCAGCCGCCGATTCCCGGCACCGTGCTGCTGTTTACTTCCGAT
>CAZSIR010000074.1:0-14412 GCA_964606765.1 uncultured Bordetella sp.
GGGCTTGAGTTTCAGCACATCGGCGGCCGGCGTCTGCGCCGGCACCACGGTCAGCTTGCAACCGCGCGAAGCAAGCATGCGCAGGATGTTGAGCTTGACGCCGAAATCGTAGGCAACGACATGGAATTTCGCTTCGGTGCGTTTGCCGTAACCTGAACCGAGTTGCCAAACGGTCTCGTCAGCATCATACGGACCTTTGCAGGACACGACCTTGGCCAGATCCATGCCGACCAGTCCCGGAAATTCACGGGCCGCTTTCAGGGCTGCCTTTTCATCCACGCGGCCCGCCATGATGCAGCCGTCCTGGGCACCCTTGTCGCGCAGCAAACGGGTCAGCTTGCGCGTATCGATATCGGCGATGGCAACGATTTTTTCACGCTTCAGGTAATCACCCAGCGTGACGGTTTCACGGAAATTCGAGGACAGCAGCGGCAGATCGCGGATCACCAGGCCGGCTGCCTGCACCTTGCCGGACTCGACGTCTTCAGTATTGGCGCCGGTATTGCCGATATGCGGATAGGTCAGCGTGACGATCTGCCGGCAATACGAGGGATCGGTGAGGATTTCCTGATAGCCGGTCATCGCCGTATTGAATACGACTTCCCCGGCAACGATACCTTCGGCCCCAATCGCGGAGCCGCGAAATACCGTGCCATCCTTCAGTACAAGAATGGCGGGCGTACGCGAGGACACGACAAGCTCCTGATTTTATTGGGTTTGATACGACAAGCGGAACGGGGTAGCCGTTCCGCTGTTTCTGAAGGGAGAATTATACGCGAGGGCCGCAGTCAGGACAAACCGCGATGCGGGCACAGTCGCAAAAAACGCCCTGATTCGCCGGCAGCAGCTACCCGCGCCGCATCATTTCAGTCCGAGCACATCCCACATGTCGAACAGGCCCTGCGGCTTCGACATCAGAAAATGCGCCGCGCGCAACGCGCCCTGCGCATAAGTCGCGCGACTGCTGGAGCGATGGGTGATTTCAACGCGCTCGCCGGTACCGGCAAACAGCACCGTATGGTCGCCCACAATGTCACCACCGCGGATGGTGGCAAAACCGATGCTGCCCGGCTTGCGCTCGCCGGTATGGCCTTCGCGGCTGTATACCGCGCAGTCCGCAAGTTTTTTCCCCATCGCGCCAGCCACCACCTCGCCCATTTTCAGCGCAGTGCCCGAAGGCGCATCGACCTTGTGTTTGTGGTGCGCTTCGATGATCTCGATATCGTGGTCGCCGCCCATCGCCTTGCCCGCCATTTCCAGCAGCTTCAAGGTCACGTTGACGCCGACGCTCATGTTCGGCGCGAACACGATGCCGATGTCGCGCGCGGCATCAGCGATCGCTTTTTTTCCGGCATCATCAAAGCCGGTGGTGCCGATGACCATGCGCACTTTCAGCTTGCGGCAGATGGCGAGGTGCTGCAGCGTACCTTCCGGCCGCGTGAAATCGATCAGCACATCACAGCCGGCCAGCGCTTTTTCCGGGTTGTCGCTGATCAGCACACCGCGCGAGGCGCCGATCAGTTCACCGGCATCGCGACCGACCTGGGTATTGCCGGTCTGCTCCAGCGCCGCAGCCAGCACTGTTCCGGCATCCTGCACCACGGCCTCAAGCAGCATGCGCCCCATGCGGCCGGCACTGCCGGCGATTGCAATCCGGGTATTTTTGCCGGCGGCGTTCATGGCTTGACCGGCGACACAGGCGCAGGCGATGTCGTCGCTGCGGGCGGGGCAGCCGGAACAGGCGCAGGCTTGCCCTGGGACTGTGAAACATTGGCGCCAGGCACCACATCGCCCTCAACACGATCCAGCACATCGCCGCGGAATACCACCGTCACGGCACGCTGCTCGGCCAGCTCGCCCTGCTTGTAGTAGTGATACACGTAATCCCAGCGATCGTTGCGGAACGGGTCCACGATCAGCGGCGTGCCCAGTGCAAAACGCACCTGGCTGCGCGACATGCCCGGCTGCAATTTGGCGATCATTTCCTGTGTGACGAAATTACCCTGCTGGATATCAATCTTGTACGGCTTCAGGCCCGGCAAAATCGGAATATTGCTGCAACCATGCAGCAACAACAACGAAAAGAATGCCGGGAAAAGCGCTGGAATCAGTTTTTTGTTCATTTGAAACGGATGATCCCGGACTTCGCAGTCCGTGCCATGCAACAGTGATTATTGCTGATATCATAGCCGAGATTGGCGTCAGATTGAGTGCACATGAATCAGGGATACATTCCCTGTCCGGCGCCCCTCCGCCACCTCCAGCAGGAAACGCGATGAGCACACCGCACGACCTGAAAACCATAGGCCTCAAGGCCACGCTGCCGCGCCTGCGCATCCTTGAGCTGTTCGAAAAAAGCGACGTCCGTCACCTCGCCGCCGAGGATGTGTACAAAAAACTCGTCGATGAAGGCACGGATACCGGACTGGCCACGGTCTATCGCGTACTGACCCAGTTCGAACAGGCCGGCCTGCTGGTGCGGCACCACTTCGAATCCGGCAAGGCGGTCTATGAACTCAACCAGGGCAGCCATCACGATCACCTGGTCTGCCTGCAGTGCGGCCATGTCGAGGAGTTCTACGACTCCGAAATCGAAAAACGCCAGGACAAAATCGCCAAGGACCGCGGCTTCACCATCCACGACCACTCGCTGCACATCTACGCCGACTGCACCCGCAAGAACTGCGTGCACCGCAATAAATAGGCTATCGCCGGAGAGGCGCCGGCTGGCTTTTCCTGCTAACCGGCCGCAGAAACACCGGGCACATTGCCAGCAATAATTATTTTTTGCCGAGCATTTCGGCGGCGTGCTTGCGCGTGGTGTCGGTGATCTTCACCCCGCCCAGCATGCGCGCGATTTCTTCGACGCGCGCCTTTGCATCCAGCGCAACAACCGCAGAAACAAGCTTGCCTCCCGCCGTCGCCTTGCGCACCTGCCACTGCTGATCGGCAGCCGCAGCCACCTGCGGCAGATGCGTGATGCACATCACCTGGTGTTTGCCGCCCAGCGACTGCAGCATGCGGCCGACAATTTCGGCGACCCGGCCGCCGATGCCTACATCGACCTCGTCGAATACCAGCGTCGGCACCCGCGCCACGCGGCTCAGCACCGTCTGTATCGCCAGCGACAGGCGCGACAGTTCGCCGCCGGACGCGGTTTTGGCAATCGGCTGCGGCATCATGCTCTGGTGGGGCGCCACGCGGAACTCGATCTGCTCCAGGCCATGCGCAGCGGGCGCCTCCAGCGCCTCGAGAGCCACTTCGAACACGCCGCCCTGCATCGCCAGTTCCTGCATGCCGGCCGTCACCGCCTCGGCGAGTTTTTTCGCGGCTTTTTTGCGGCCCGCCGTCAGTTTTTTCGCCACCTCGCGGTACGCCGCCTCGGCCTCCGTTTCACGCGCACGCAGGGTTTCAGGATCACCGCCGGCGCCGAGTTCGGCCAGCCTCTGCCGGGTATGTTCCGCCAGTTCGTGCAAAGCATCGGCATCGACGCGATATTTGCGCGCGGCGGCATGCAAGGCATCCAGACGCTGCTCAACCTCGCGCAGGCGTTGCGGGTCCAGATCGGTGCGTTCACCGTAACGGCGCAGTGCGCCGGCGCCCTCCTGCAACTGGATCTGCGCGGGTTCCAGCGCATCGAGAATATCTTTCAGCCGCGCATCATGCGCCAGCAGGGGCTGCAGCCGGGCAATCACGCTGTTCAGCTGCGCCAGCGCAGCGCCCTCGCCTTCAGCCAATATCTCCACGCCCGACTGCGCCGCCTCGATCAGGCTCGCCGCATGCGCCAGCCGCGCGTGTTCGGCGCCAACCCTGCTCCATTCTCCAGGCTCCAGCTTCAGCGCATCGAGTTCCTGCAGCTGCCATTCAAAACGTTCACGCTCGGCATTGATCGCCGCGGCATTGCCCTCGAAAGCCAGGCGCTCCTCGCGCCGCCGCTGCCAGGTGCGCCAGGCGTCCGCCACCAGCTCCGCCTGCGCCGCCATGCCGCCATAAGCGTCCGTCAGCGCGCGCTGGGTGGCCGGACGGCTCAGCGACTGGTGCTGATGCTGGCCGTGAATGTCGATCAGGAAATCCGCTGCGCCGCTCAGTTGCGCCGCCGTGGCGGGATGGCCGTTGATGAATCCGCGCGAACGGCCTGAAGCCTCGACCACACGCCGCAGCAGGCACAGGCCCTCATCGCCGGCGAGATCATTGTCCGACAGCCATGATTGCAAGGCCTTGTTACCGTCGGTATCAAATTCTGCGGTGACATCGGCGCGTGCCGCGCCCTGGCGCACGGCGATGGCATCGGCGCGCTCACCCAGTGTCAGCGCCAGCGCATCAATCAGTATGGATTTGCCGGCGCCAGTCTCACCGGTCAGCACGGTAAAACCCGCGCCGAACTCGAGCTCGAGTCGCTCGACGATGACAAAGTCCCGGATGGTCAGGCGCTGCAGCATGAAAAATTGCCGTGAAGAAGTGAATGAGTGAAGACGTGAAAGGGCAAAAGCGCGTTACCCCTTGCGTTTGAGAGAGGCAATCAACGCAATAAGCATTGCAAACACACCATCAATGCGACTGACCAGTGATTCTGGATCGGCAATATAGCCCTGACGCCTGGCGATTTCGAGTTGGGTATCCAGTTCGGAAAGAGACCCACCGGCGATGTTAAGAAAATGAATGAGTTCCCTGGTCCCTGTCCTTGCACAGCCTTCAGCGATATTTGATGGAACCGAAACCGCAGCACGCCGCATCTGACTCGAAAGCCCATACAGCTCTTCCTTTCGAAATTTTGCCGTGACGCGATAAATATCATCCACAAGATCCACCGCGCTCTGCCAGACCCGCAGGTTACGATGATTCCGCTTCATCCGCCCCTCCTTCACCCATTCACTTCTTCACCCCTTCACAGCATTCAATCCCTGTTCCAGTGCAGCTTTTCGCGCAACATCGCGTAATAGCTGTGACCCACGGGATGCAGCAGCTTGATCTTGTGCGGGTAACGGCGCACGACCACGCGATCATTTTCGCGCAGATCAAAATGGGAGTGGCTGTCGAAATGGGCGCGCGGATCATCCGCGCTGCGCACGATGATTTCCACCGTGCTGTCGCCGCCGATCACGATCGGCCGGTTGGACAGCGTGTGGGGCGACACCGGCACCAGCGCCATCACGCTCAGTGCCGGATGCACGATCGGCCCGCCGGACGACAGGGCATAGGCTGTCGAGCCGGTGGGCGTGGTGACGATCAGGCCGTCCGAACGCTGGTTGTAGATGAACTGGCCGTCAATATGCACTTCAATTTCCACCAGGCCGCCGCGAAACCCCTTGGCCACCACCACGTCGTTGAAGGCCAGCACGTCGAACACGCATTCCTGCGAGCCGTTGCCGCCGCTGTAGACCTCGGACTGCAGCAGCATGCGCTCTTCGGTGACGAACTGGCCGTCGAGGATCTGGGTCATCGTCTCGAACATGGTATCCAGCGAAATGTCCGTCAGAAAACCCAGCCGCCCCTGGTTGACCCCCACCAGCGCGACATCGCAGGGCGCGAATGTGCGCGCGATATTCAGCATGGTGCCGTCGCCGCCGATGACAATCGCCAGGTCGGCCTCGCGCCCGAGATCCTCCAGCAGCAGCACTTCGTAAGGACAATTCTGGATATGCGCCGCAGTCAACCGGTCGAGCAGCACCTTGACGCCGCGCTCTTCCAGAAAACGCGCGAGCTTCATCACCGGCACGGCGATCTCCGGGGTCTTGTATTTACCGATCAGCGCAACAGTGGGAAATGCGGCAGGCATGGCGGCATTAAACCATAATTCCCCCGCAGCCGGTGCCGGGCAAACCCATTAAAAACAATGCATTGGCGCTCTATCCCGGCGAGTGCTGGACGGTCGCGCATTTTGTGTAAAATCGTTCCATGGCGAATGAAACACACGCGCTGAACGAACGCGCGCAGCTGCTGCTGAAAACCCTGGTGGAGCGTTACATCGCTGACGGTCAGCCGGTGGGTTCGCGCGCACTGTCCAAGTTCTCCGGGCTTGATCTGTCACCGGCCAGCATCCGTAACGTGATGGCCGACCTCGAGGACATGGGCTTCATCGCCAGCCCGCATACCTCCGCCGGCCGCATCCCGACGCCGCGCGGTTACCGTTTTTTTGTCGACACGCTGCTGACCGTCAAGCCCCTGGACCGCGTCGAAATCAACCAGCTTGAAGGCCAGCTGCAGGTTGAAAACACGCAAAAGCTGGTGGCTTCAGCCTCGCATGTGCTGTCCGAGCTCACGCGTTTCGCCGGCGTCGTGGTCACCCCGCGGCGCAGCGCCGGCTTCCGCCACATCGAATTCCTCAGGCTCGCCGAAAAGCGCCTGCTGCTGATCCTGGTCACCGCCGAAGGTGATGTGCAGAATCGCATCATCCAGACCGAAAAAGCCTATACGCCGTCGGAACTGGTCGAGGCCGCCAACATGCTCAACCAGAATTACGCCGGCTGCACCTTCGAGGAAATCCGCCGCCGCATCCAGTCCGAATTAAAGCAGCTGCGCGAAGACATGTCGCAGCTGATGACGGCCGCACTCGCCGCCGGCGACCAGGCCGTTTCCGATTCAGCCGAGGACGTCGTGATCTCCGGCGGCATCAACCTGCTCGGCATCAATGACCTGTCCTCGAACATGAGCAAACTGCGCGAACTCTTCAATCTCTTCGAACACCGCGCCACGCTGCTGCAGCTCCTGGATGTATCGAGCCGCGCGCAGGGCGTGCAGATTTTCATCGGCGGCGAAGCCGGCCTCACGCCGCTCGATGAATGCAGCGTGGTCACCGCGCCGTACGAAGTCGACGGCAAGATCGTCGGCACCGTCGGCGTCATCGGACCGACGCGCATGGCCTATGAACGCGTGATTCCCATCGTCGACATCACCGCCAAGCTGCTGAGCAGCGCCCTGACGCAGCGCTGAGCGCCGCGCCAGCCTCACGATGGGACTTTTCACCAAAGAACCGCCGTTTGCCCACGGCACCGCACCGAAAATCGGCATCCTGCTGATCAACCTTGGTTCGCCCGACGCGGCAACGCCCGGCGCCGTGCGTACTTACCTGCGCGAATTCCTGTCCGATCCCTACGTGGTTGAAATCCCGCGCCCGATCTGGTGGCTGATCCTCAATTTATTCGTACTCACCACCCGCCCCAAGGCCTCGGCCGCGCGTTATGCGCAGGTATGGACCAAGGAAGGTTCGCCGCTGAAAGTGCACACGGCACACCAGGCCAACCTGCTGCGCGGTTATCTCGGCGAACGCCTGAAACAACCGCATGTCATCGAACATGCGATGCGTTACGGCAAGCCCTCGATCCGCGAAAAACTGGAGACACTGAAAAAGCAGGGCTGCGACCGCATCCTGCTGCTGCCGCTGTACCCGCAGTATTCGGCCAGCACCACGGCCACGGTCTTCAGCAAGGCGTTCGAGGTGCTGGGAAAAATGCGCAATCAGCCGGCGCTGCGCACCGTGCGGCATTTCCACGATCACGAGGGCTACATCAAGGCCGTGGCGCAGAGCATCAATGACGACTGGGTCAGGCACGGCCGCGGCGACCATCTGGTGCTGAGTTTTCACGGCGTGCCGCGGCGCACGCTGGACCTCGGCGACCCTTATCACTGCGAATGCCTGAAGACCGGCCGCATGATTGCAGAGCAGATCGGGCTCAAGCCTGATTTTTACACCATCACCTTCCAGTCCCGCTTCGGCCGCGCCGTGTGGCTTAAACCCTATACCTCGGAAGTGATCAGGGAACTCGGCAAAAAGAAAACCGGCCGTGTTGATGTCGCCTGTCCCGGCTTTGTCAGCGACTGCCTGGAAACGCTGGAAGAAATCGCCATCGAAGCCAAAAAGGATTTCCTCACCGCGGGCGGCAGGGAACTGCATTACATCCCCTGCCTCAATGAGCGCGCCGACTGGATCCACGCCCTGACCGACATTGCGCTGAAGAATGTGCTGGGCTGGAGCAGCAGCGCCACACCCGAAATCCTTGCCGCATCGAAGGACCGCGCGCTGAAACTCGGCGCGAAGGCCTGAAACCATGCCGTTTGTCGAGCGCCCCGGCCAGCCGCGGCTGCATTACACCCTCGACGATTTCACGGATCCATGGCAAAACGCACCCGTCGTGCTGCTGCAGCACGGCAACGGCCGGTCCGGCAAATTCTGGTATCAGTGGGTGCCGGCCCTCGCGCGCCACTACCGCGTCGTGCGTCCCGACATGCGCGGGCTGGGCCAATCCGGCCGCGACTTTGACCTTACCACGGAACTCACTGAAGCGGATTGCGTCGCCGACCTCGTCGCGATCATCGGGCATCTCGGCGTCGACAGCGTGCATTTTGTCGGCGAGTCCTCGGGCGGCATCATCGGCCTCGGGTTCGCCGCCCTGCATCCGCGACTGGTGCGCACGCTGACCATCGCCGCGACGCCGGTCTACATCAGCGACCAGATGAAAGCCAGCTATGCGCTGAAGCACGGCTCGCGCAGCGATGCCATGCGCGACATGGGCATCCGCAGCTGGGTGGACACGACCAACCGCTCGACGCGCTTCCCGCCGGAGACGGAAGAGGGATTCTTCAACTGGTACGCCGATGAATTCGCCAAAGGCGACATCGAAGTGCTGCTGCGGCTGGTGCAGCTGGTGAATGAAGCCAATGCGCTCGAATGGCTGCCGCTGGTGCAGTGTCCGGTGCTGGGGCTTTATCCGACCGGCGGGCCGATCACCGATGCCGAACAGGAACGCCTGCTCAGCGCCCACCTGAAAAATTTCCAACTTGTGCACCTGCCGACGCAGTACCACATGGTGCATCACATCGTGCCGGACATCTGCACTGCAGAAGTGCTAAAATTTATCAATAAAAACAAATAGTTAACAAAACACTCGGGGCTGCACCTGCAAACCGGCAATCAGCGGTGCCACCGACGGCAGGGTTTCCAGCTCCCGCACCCGCGCCCGCAACCGCTCGCGGGCGCCGGCATCCAACGCATGCGCTGTGAGCTGCTCGAACTTGCCGGAGAGTTGCGCATCGCTCAAAGGCGCCTCCGGCGAACCCGGACGATACAAGGTTTCCCGGACATGTCGCCCGCCGTTTGACGTCGTGACCGTGAGCCGCGTCGCATAACGGAAAACATTGCCCATCGCATCGAAACGGTCCTCCGTTTTCACCCGGATGCGGCGCATGAAACCGAGGATGTCCGGACGCTCCAGCTTGCCCTCGTCAAACTGCGCCACCATGGCCGCGCGTTCCAGTGCCATCACCGACAGCGCGTAAAACAGGTTCATCTGCGCCGAGGCCACACCCTGCGGCACATAGGGCCAGGCCACATGATCCCTGCAATGCGTCGTGCACTCGACATCGATTTGCTCAATGTCATCCGCCTTGAGCCTGTGTTCGTTCATGACGGCATCAAGCAGTGCCAGGGCAGGATGACAGGCACCGGCGGTGGCATAAGGCTTGAAACCCAGCGCCAGGGTTTCCCATTCCGTTCCCAGCCCACTGGTCAAGGCTGCCAGATTGCGCTTATCCGTCATCGAACTGAAAAAACCGCCAAATGGCGCCTCCAGCACATTGGTGATGCCGGTAAAACCGCGACGTGCCAGCAAGGCCGCATGGACGCCGTTTTTTGCCGCCAGCCCGGCATGCAGTCGTTTCACCATTGCCCCCTCCTGGGCCGCCATCAACCCGGACGCCATGGATCCCACGATACCGAAAGCATGCTGCGTGCGGTTTGCATCCAGTTGAAGCAGGCGCGCGGCGGTGGCCGCCGCGACAAAACCTCCACATACCGCTGCGGCATGAAAACCACGTTTGAAAATATTGCCCGCAGCGGCAATACCCACCCGCAGGCCGGCCTCATAGCCGGCGACCATGGCTGCGATGAACTCGCGACCGGACACCGGCCCAGCCGTGGCCGCCTTCCATTCGGAGAGCGCCAGTGCGGCGGAGATCGCCAGCGATCCGGCATGCATGGAAGCCCGGGTATGCGCATCATCAAGTTCAAAACCGTGCCCTGCCGTGCTGTTGACCAATACGGCCTGCACCACTGACATCCGCTCCCCGCTGCCGATCAGTGAGGCCTGGGGCGCCCCGCCCTCTTCCCGCGCCACATCAGCGACGATGCGCGTCCACGGCAGCGTGGCGCCGAGAAACATGCAGCCGAATGTGTCGAGCAGACAGGCCTTGGTTTTTTCGACAACAGCCGGCGGCAGATCTTCATAACGCAGCGCAGCCACATACGCCGCCAGCTCCGCGGTCGCAGCGGCAACATCCCCGGACTTTCCGGCCACAGCCGGAGGATTCACGATGCGATTTCCGTTTTACAGCGCCGAAATGCCGGCCTGCTTGACGACAGGCCGCCACTTGGTTTGTTCGTTTTCGAGAAAAGTCATGAATGCTTCCGGAGTTTCCGGTGACGGCAGCGAACTGTCATGCGCCAGCAGATCCGCAAGCTGCTTGGATTTCAGTTCTTCCATCAATGCCGCGTACAAGCGGTCAAAAACCGGTTTCGGCGTACCCGCACGGACCGCAAGCCCATTCCAGATCAGGTGCTCATAACCCTTCACGCCCGATTCGTTGATCGTCGGGGTTCCCGGCAGCAGCGGCCAGCGCTTCGCCGTAGTCACCGCCACCAGCCGCAACCGTCCGGCCTTGATGTGCGGCAACGATGAGGTGGGATTGTTGAAAGCAACCTGGGTTTCGCCGCTCAGCACCGACATCGTCGCCAGAGCACTGCCTTTGTACGGCACGTGCAGCAGTTTGACCTTCGCCAACAGGTTGAACAACTCCCCACCGAGATGCGAACCGCCGCCCGGCCCGGAGGAACCGAATGCGATCTCGCCCGGGCGCGCTTTCGCCAGCGCCACGAGATCCATCACCTTGTGAACAGGCAGGGAGGGATGCACAATCAATCCGCCGGGAGAAGTGCCGATGCGGCTCATCGGCGCAAAATCGCGCAGCGTGTCGAAAGGCAACCTGGCCTGAAGCAGCGGCGCCATGCTGACATTGGTGCTGAACAGATACAGCGTGTAACCGTCAGCCGGCAGGCCCAGAACGACCTGCGAGGCAATCACGGAACCACCGCCCGGACGGTTGTCCACGATCACCTGCTGCCCGAAGCGTTTGCCGAGTCCGCCAGCCACCACGCGGGCTGCGGCGTCATTTCCGCCACCCGGCGCCAACGGCACGATCAGCCGCAGGCTGCGCTCGGGAAAATTCTGCGCCAGCAACGGCTGAGCGGCCAGCATGCAACATCCGAGCATCACGACCGCCACGGATTTCATCCTCAGGAAATCAGATCGCACGGCTGCGCCCCCCATCCACATTGATTGAACAGCCGTTGATCATTCCGGCACGCGCAGAAGCCAGGAACACCGTCAGATCCGCAACATCCTCGGGCTTGACCACGCGGCCCATCGGCACATCCGCAGTCAGCTCTTTCTCGGCTTCAGCGATGGAAATGTTTTTTTCCCTGGCGCGGATGCCGACCAGTTCGGTCCAGCGCCCGGTATCGGTCGATCCGGGGCAGATCGCGTTCACGGTGATGCCCGCCGGACCGAATTCATTGGCCATCGCCTTGGTGATGCTCAGCGTACCGAGATTGATCGGTCCGGACATCACCTGCACTCCGTGCGGCTCGCGACCGCGCGTGCCGGACATGTGGATCACCCGGCCCTGACTGGATTTTTTCAGGTACGGCATGGTTTCACGCGTCATGCGGATCAGGCCCAGCGGCTTCACCGCAAAATATTCCTCCCACAGATGATCCGGGATGTCGGCGAGTCGGCCGCGATAGGCGCCGCCGGCGCAATTGACCAGAATGTCCACGCTGCCGAGCACTGAAATCGCTTTTTCCACCGCAGGTTTGATCGCAGCCGCATCGGCCACGTCCATTTCAACCACGGCAATGCGCAATGCCGGATGCCGGGCCTGTATTTCGGCGGCCACGGCCTTGCAGCGCGTCATGTCACGGCCAAACAGTCCGAGATTGACGCCCTGCGCCGCCAGCGCGATCGCGATCGAGCGGCCGATGCCGCGGCTCGCGCCCGTAATGAATGCCGTACGGCCTTTGAGATTCAGATCCATTGCTGTTCCTCGAATATATGTTCTGTTGACTGAAAAATACCGGCCATTGCAGCCGCGAATATAATAAGCACCAGCAATTTCCCGTAAAGCGAAAAATGTTTGTGCCGCCCCAATCTTTTTTCATGCCGCGCCCAGAATGTCCTACGGTCTGCCGCCGCTGAACACCCTCGTCGCCTTCGAGGCGGCGGCCCGCCTGCATAGTTTTGCCCGGGCCGCGCGCGAACTGCACATCACCGCCAGCGCCGTCAGCCACCGCATCAAGCTGCTGGAACAGCATTACGGCACCCTGTTTTTCATCCGCAACAAGCTGAGCCTGGACTTGACCCATGAAGGCACTGTGTTCCTGGAATCCGTGCTTGATGCGTTGCTGATCCTGCGCACGGCTTCCTCGCGCCTGCGTCAGGACAGCACCACCACCATCCGCATCAACGTATCCACCGCGCTGGCCAACAAATGGCTGGCGCACCGGCTCGACGGTTACTACGAAAAACACGGCAATGCACGACTGGAAATCCGTGCCGTCCACCACTCCGCCCTCAATCAACTCGCCGACCTGCGTTCCGGTGAAGTCGATCTCGCAATTCGTTACGGCAGGGGCAAAGACTGGCAGGGTTTCAGAAAAACCCGTCTTCTGCCCGTCAGGATATTCCCCGTCTGCAATCCCGCGTATAAAAGCAGGCATAAACTCAAAACTCCGCGCGACCTGACCCATGCCACGCTGCTGCGCTCACCCCGTGATCCCTGGGACCGCTGGTTCAAAAACGCCGGACTGAAAAACCCGCCGGTACCCGAAGGCACCGAATTCAGCGACGCCGGCCTGCTGCTGAGCGCAGCCATCGGCGGCCAGGGCGTGGCATTGGCGAGGGATGTGCTGGCGGAAGAAGACATCGCTGTCGGGCGTCTGGTCCGGGTCACCGAACACAGCATCCCGTCGGAACTCGCGTACTACGCGCTGTATCCGCAGAAAAAAACGCTGAGCCCGGAGGTGGGCGCGTTTATCGCCTGGCTGGTGACAGAATCCACGCGCGGGCATTAGCCCGGGCACCACCCCGCCCGATTCATTGCAAGCCGCCGGGCCAGCCTGACCCGGCTTTAAACCTGACCCGGCTTTTAAAATATCAATAAAATCAATTACTTATAAATATTAAAAAATACCCTTGAAATACAAAGGGTCAGCCCAACATGGAAACGGTTAATCCCTCACCACCCTCACCAACCTAACCAACCCTATCCAAGCCAATCAATCCCATGTCCCAGGCAACACCAGACCAGACCCCGGAAACCACTGCGGCGGCCCCGGACGCGGCCCCTGCGAGTGCAACGCCAGCCCCAGAATCAGCGCCGGCCCCTTCTGCAGAAGAACTGCTGCAAAAAGCCGAAGCCAAGGCCCAGGAAAACCACGACGCCTTCCTGCGTGCCAAGGCCGAAACCGAGAACGTGCGCAAACGTGCGATCACCGACGTCGCCAATGCGCACAAGTATGCGGTGGACGGTTTTGCCACTGAATTGCTCGCCGTGAAGGACAGCCTAGAGGCTGCGCTGGCGGTGGAGACTGCGACCGTCGAGAACCTGAAAAGCGGCGCCGAGCTGACGCTGAAGCAGCTGACGGCGGCCTTCGAAAAATTCAAGCTCGCTGAAGTCAATCCGGTTGGCGAAAAATTCGATCCCCACCGCCATCAGGCCATCAGCATGATCGAGGCCGATGCCGAGCCGAACACCGTGGTGCAGGTGCTGCAGAAAGGTTATGTGCTGCACGACCGCGTGGTGCGCCCGGCGCTGGTCACCGTGGCCAAGGCCAGGGACGCTTGAAAACCACACTGGCCACCCCACTTACTTAATCAAGACCGTCGGCGATATTTTATAAATTATTGAATAAAATCAATTACTTATAATATATTTCCGGCGCAACCACTTTTCAGAACGAGGTTACAGACATGGGCAAGATCATAGGCATCGACCTGGGCACCACGAACTCCTGCGTGGCCGTGATGGAAAACGGCCAGCCGAAGGTCATCGAAAATTCCGAAGGCGCGCGCACCACGCCGTCGATCGTCGCGTACATGGAAGACGGCGAAGTGCTGACCGGCGCGCCGGGCAAACGCCAGGCGGTGACCAACCCGAAAAACACGCTGTATGCCGTGAAACGGCTGATTGGCCGGCGCTTCGAAGAAAAGGAAGTGCAGAAGGACATCGACCTGATGCCCTACAAGATCGTCAAGGCCGACAACGGCGACGCCTGGGTGGAAGTGCGCGGCAAAAAAATCGCCTCGCAGGAAGTCTCCGCGCAGGTGCTGATCAAGATGAAAAAGACCGCCGAGGACTACCTCG
>CAZSIR010000075.1:0-14331 GCA_964606765.1 uncultured Bordetella sp.
GCGGCGCGCAGGTGTATCTGAAACGCGAAGACCTGAACCATACCGGCGCGCACAAGATCAACAACGTGATCGGCCAGGCGCTGTTGGCGCGTCACCTCGGCAAGCCGCGGGTGATTGCTGAAACCGGCGCGGGCCAGCACGGTGTGGCCACAGCAACCATCGCTGCGCGTTACGGCATGGAATGCGTGGTCTACATGGGTTCGGAAGACGTCAAGCGCCAGGCGCAGAACGTTTATCGCATGAAGCTGCTGGGCGCGACCGTGGTGCCCGTGGAATCCGGCTCGAAGACGCTGAAGGATGCCTTGAACGAGGCAATGCGCGACTGGGTGACCAACGTCGAGAACACCTTCTACATCATCGGTACTGTGGCCGGACCGCATCCTTATCCGATGATGGTGCGTGATTTCCAGTCGGTGATCGGCCGTGAAGCGCGTGAACAGTTGCCGGCGATGGCAGGAAAACAGCCGGATGCGGTGCTGGCCTGCGTTGGCGGCGGCTCGAACGCGATCGGCATTTTCCATGCTTTTATTCCGGATGAGAAAGTCCGCCTGATTGGCGTCGAGGCCGCAGGCCATGGCCTGGAAACCGGCAAACATTCGGCAACCTTGTGCGCCGGCCGCTCCGGCGTGCTGCACGGCAACCGCACTTATCTGCTGCAGGATGACAATGGCCAGATCATCGAGACTCATTCGATTTCGGCGGGCCTGGATTATCCCGGCGTCGGCCCCGAGCATGCCTGGCTGAAGGACAGCGGTCGCGCCGAGTATGTGGCGGTGACTGATGACGAAGCATTGGAGGCTTTCCACAAGCTGTGCCGGCTTGAGGGCATCATTCCCGCGCTCGAATCCAGCCATGCACTGGCGTATGCGGCGAAAATCGCGCCACGCATGCGCAAGGATCAAATTCTGCTGGTCAATCTTTCCGGACGTGGCGACAAGGACATGCATACCGTCGCCGAGAAGTCCGGCCTCAAATTCTGACGCTGACGCGTATTCAAGAAAATCCGCTGATGTCACGTATTGCCGCCACCCGAATTTCAGCCACCTTCGCCCGTCTGAACAAGCAGGGCTGCAAGGCGCTGATTCCTTTCATCACGGCCGGTGATCCCGACCCTGCGAGTTGCGTGCCCCTGATGCATGCACTGGTGGCCGGTGGTGCCGACATCATCGAGCTGGGCGTGCCGTTTTCGGATCCGATGGCCGATGGTCCGGTGATCCAGCGTGCCAGTGAACGTGCGTTGAAACACGGCGTATCGCTCCGTGATGTGATCGGCTGGGTGGCCGAGTTCCGCAAGACGAATGCTGAAACCCCGGTGGTGCTGATGGGCTACGCCAACCCGATTGAATCGATGGGGGGCGACCATTTTGCCAGGGCGGCGAAGGCGGCCGGGGCGGATGGCGTGGTGATTGTCGATTACCCGCCGGAAGAAGCGGAGCAGATGGTGGCCATGCTGGATGCCGCCGGCCTCGACACGATATTCCTGCTGTCCCCGACGACCTCCGATGCGCGCCTGAAGCAGGTGGCCGCCCTCGGACGCGGTTATCTGTACTACGTGTCCCTCAAGGGCGTCACCGGCGCCGCAAACATTGATGTTGCCGATGTGGCGCAGCGCCTGGCGCGCATCCGCAGCCATACGAAATTGCCGGTCGGTGTCGGTTTCGGCATTCGTGACGGCGAAACCGCGCGCCGCATCGCCGAGGTTGCCGATGCCGTGGTGATCGGCAGCCGCCTGGTGCAGGAGATTGAAAGCGCGCCTTCTGATGCCGCGCGTCGTGCGCAGGCCTTCATGGCGGATATCCGCAGCACGATGGATCACGGCATTCGGGACAAGGTCGCATGAGCTGGCTGCAGAAACTGCTGCCACCGCGCATCAAGCGCGAGGCCGGCAGCATCAAGAAGGCCGTTCCGGAAGGGTTGTGGAGCAAATGTGATTCCTGCGAGGCAGTGCTCTATCGCACCGATCTCGAGAAAAACCTGTTTGTCTGCCCCAAGTGCAACCATCACAACCGCATATTCGCACGCGAGCGCCTCGACTGGCTGCTTGACATGGAAGGGCGCTATGAAATCGGTGCCGAGGTGACGCCGGTCGACAGCCTTAAATTCCGCGACAGCAAGCGTTATGTCGACCGCCTTGCCGATGCGCGCAACGAAACCGGCGAAGAGGACGGGCTGGTGGTGATGCAGGGGGCGATCCGCGAAATCCCGGTGGTTGCCGCGGCCTTCGAGTTCGGCTTTCTCGGCGGTTCCATGGGATCCGTCGTCGGCGAGCGTTTTGTGCGCGGCGTGCAGGTCTGCGTCGAGCAGCGCCTGCCTTTCATCTGTTTTACCGCCACCGGCGGCGCGCGCATGCAGGAGGGATTGTTCTCCCTGATGCAGATGGCCAAGACCTGTGCCGCACTGACGCGCCTTGCCGATGACCGCCTGCCGTTCATCTCGGTGCTGACCGATCCGACGATGGGCGGCGTATCGGCGAGTTTTGCCATGATCGGCGACGTCGTGGTCGCGGAGCCGAATGCGCTGATCGGCTTTGCCGGGCCGCGGGTGATCGAGCAGACGGTGCGCGAGACTCTGCCCGAAGGATTCCAGCGTGCCGAATTCCTGATGCAGAAGGGCGCATTGGACATGATTGTCGACCGGCGCCAGATGCGCGACACGCTGGCGCGGCTGCTGGCCCTGCTGCTGAAATCCCCGGCGCCCGCATCTTCCTGAGATATTTTCCGACATTCCGGAATCGACGCTGCATCCGGACGTCATTTCGCATCTGATGACTTTGCCCGCAACACTGGCCGGCTGGCTGGAATACATCGAGGGCCGGCATCCGCTGTCCATTGCCCTCGGCCTCGATCGCGTCAACGTGGTGCGCGACGCGCTTGCGCTCCAACCGGCATTTCCCCTGTTGACCGTCGGCGGCACCAACGGCAAGGGTTCGGCCTGCATGATGCTCGAGGCCATGCTCGGCAGCGCCGGGTATCGCGTCGGCACTTATACTTCGCCGCACCTGCTGCGCTACAACGAGCGTGTGCGGCTGGGCGGCCGGGAGGCTGGCGACGCTGATCTGGCGCGGGCGTTTGCCGCGGTTGAACAGGCCCGGGCCGCATGCAATGTGCCATTGACCTATTTCGAATTCGGCACGCTGGCGGCAGTCTGGCTGTTCTGCGAAAGCGGGGTCGATGCCGCCGTGCTGGAGGTCGGACTGGGCGGCCGGCTGGATGCCGTCAATGCCTTCGATGCCGACGTGGCGCTGCTGATGAGCGTGGGCATGGACCACATGGATTACCTCGGCAATACGCGCGCAGCCATCGGTGCGGAAAAAGCGCATATTTTCCGCCGTGGCCGTCCTGCGGTCTGCGCCGATGCCGATCCGCCGGCCAGTGTCATCGAACATGCCCGCGCCATCGGCGCGGACCTGCTCCTGATCGGACGCGATTTCAGTTTTCACGCCCAGCCGCAGCAGTGGAGTTATCGCGGGCCCGGCGGGGACCGCCACGGCCTGCCGTTGCCGGCCCTGCGGGGCGCGCTTCAAGTCGCCAATGCCAGTGCCTGCATCACCGCCCTTGACGCCTTGCGCGAGCGCATTCCCGTGACGACCGGCAATATCCGCAGCGGACTGGTGCAGGTGGAGAATCCCGGGCGCTTCCAGGTCCTGCCAGGGCGGCCCGTGGTGATACTCGATGTCGCGCACAATCCCCAGGCCGCTGTGGCGCTGGCGGACAGCCTTGCGCAGATGACCGGTTTCGATAAAACGCTGGCTGTGTTTTCGATGCTTGCGGACAAGGACGTGGCAGGCGTGGCGCAAGTGCTGCGCGGCCATGTTGATCAATGGCTGATTGCGCCGCTGGAGGGTCCGCGTGCGATGTCTGTTGCCGCACTGGTGCAAAGTCTGCGTGATGCGGGGGTGACAGCCCCCGTGATGGCCTGTGCAAACATCGCAGAAGCCTGTGATCGCGCGTATCAGATGGCCGGAGATGGTGATAGAATTTTGGCCTTCGGTTCATTTCTTACCGTGGCCGCTGCAATGACTGCAGTCCGCAATCACCGGTGATGGTAAAAATTGTTTAAAATCAATAAGTTACTTCGTTTACGGCGTATCAGGCATGGCGCGCAGCGTTAGCGACGAAGAACTCCAGCTGAAGAAGCGCGCGCGCCGCCGCCTGGTGGGCGCGGTGGTACTGGTCACCGCCGTGGCCGTGGTGCTGCCGATGATCCTCGATTCCGCGCCCAAGCCCGCCAATCAGAGCATCGACATCCAGATCCCCTCGCCGGATGCGGGCGTGCTGTCGAACAAACCTGCACCGCTGAAATCCGCGGAAAAACCGGCTGCGGTCGAGCCGCTGAAGGCAGAGGCTGTGGCCGAAGCCAAGACAGCCGGCAAAACGGAAGCTGTTGCCGAAGTTGCGCCTGCCGCGAAGGTGGAATCAAAGGCGGAACCGCAACCCGAAGTCAAAGCCGAGAGCAAGCCGCAGCCGGCGCCTGTCGCCGCGAAGCCTGCAAGCAAGGCCGAGGCCAAAACCAAAACAGAAAACACGGCCAAAGCAAAGGACGGCCAGAAAGCCAAGGCCCCGGGCGCCTACGCGATCCAGGTGGCTGCGTTGTCGGATGTTGCCAAAGCGAAGGAACTGCAGGCGAAGATTGCGGGAGGCGGACTCAAGGCCTATACCGAAGTGGTGCAGACGGCAGGCGGGCCGGTGACGCGGGTGCGCGTCGGGCCCTATCCCAGCCGTGAAGCGGCCGAGAAGGCGCGTGCGTCGCTGCAGCGCCTGCAGCTCGACGGCAAGGTGGTTCCGCGATAACCGATGACCCTGCTTGATTATGCCGTGCTCGCCATCATCGGATTCTCGGTTTTACTCAGCATCATTCGCGGCCTGGTGCGGGAAGTCCTCGCGCTTGCGGCATGGGCGATTGCATTCGTCGTGGCCTGGCTGTTCGGCGGCCAGCTCGCCGCGCTCATGCCGGATGAAATCCCCGGTGAAGAGCTGCGTCTGCTTGCCGGATTCGCCGCGCTGTTTTTCATCGTCCTGCTGGCAATGAGTCTGGTGGCGATGGCAGTGTCGCAGCTGGTGAAAAGTGCGGGATTGAGCGTGGAAGACCGCCTGCTGGGGGCGGTATTCGGCCTGCTGCGCGGCGTGGCGGTGGTGACGGTGCTCGTATTGCTGGCCGGCGCGACGACGCTGCCGAATCAGCCGGTCTGGCGCGAGGCGGCATTGCGGCCGCTGCTGGAGCGGGTTGCGATTGTGGTCAAGAGCTGGCTGCCGCCTGCGGTAAGCCAGCATATCCGGTATCGATAGGGCCCTAAGGAAACGCCATGTGCGGAATCGTCGGAGTCGTTGCCCGCAGTCCCGTCAACCAGGTGCTGTACGACGGCTTGCTGGTGCTGCAGCACCGAGGCCAGGATGCCGCCGGCATCGTCACCGCGGACGGCGCCAGTTTTCACATGCACAAGGGCGGCGGCATGGTGCGCGACGTGTTCCGCACCCGCAACATGCGCAGCCTTGCGGGTTTCGCCGGCATTGGCCACACCCGTTATCCGACTGCGGGATCGGCATGGTCGGCTGCCGAGTCGCAGCCGTTTTATGTGAATTCGCCATTCGGCATCGTGCTCGGGCACAACGGCAACCTGACCAACTCCGAGCAGCTGAAAAACGACCTGTTCCGCCTCGACCTGCGCCACGTCAACACGGAATCCGATTCGGAGGTTCTGCTGAACGTGCTGGCGCATGAACTGGCCGCGAACGCGACCAACTACAAGCTCGATCCGGCCACCATCTTCGCCGCGGTTTCAGGCGTACACCGGCGCTGCCGCGGCGCCTATGCCGTGGTGGCGATGATTGCCGGTTACGGACTGCTCGCGTTCCGTGATCCCTTCGGCATCCGTCCGCTGGTCTTCGGCAAGGCCGATACCGCGCAGGGGCGTGAATACCTGGTGGCATCGGAAAGCGTCGCGCTCGACGGCCTGGGTTTCCAGCTGGTGCGCGATGTCGCGCCGGGCGAGGCGATATTCATCGACCTCGACGGCAATTTCCACAGCCAGCAGTGCGCGGAGAATCCGTCGCTGAATCCCTGCCTATTTGAATTTGTCTATCTGGCGCGTCCGGATTCGGTGATTGACGGCATCTCGGTGTACGAAACCCGCCTGCGGATGGGGGAGAGCCTGGGCCGCAAGATCGAAAAGGATTTCCCCGGGCTCGACATCGACGTGGTGATTCCGATTCCGGACTCCAGCCGGCCGGCGGCAATGCAGCTGTCCAAGCATTTGAACCTCAGTTATCGCGAGGGGTTCATCAAAAACCGCTACATCGGCCGGACCTTCATCATGCCCGGCCAGGCCATCCGTAAAAAATCGGTGCGGCAGAAGCTCAATGCCATCGGCATGGAGTTCCGCGGCAAAAACGTGCTGCTGGTCGATGATTCCATCGTGCGCGGCACTACCAGCCGCGAGATCGTGCAGATGGCCCGGGATGCGGGCGCGCGCAAGGTCTATTTCGCATCGGCGGCGCCGCCGGTGCGTTTTGCCAATGTCTACGGCATCGACATGCCGACCCGCGACGAACTGATTGCCAGCGGCCGCAGCGATGAGCAGATTGCACGCGAGATCGGCTGTGACGCGCTGATCTACCAGGATCTCGATGCGCTGATCGGCGATGTGCGCAGCGTCAATCCGGCGGTGACCAATTTCGAGGCGTCCTGTTTCAGCGGTCATTACATCACCGGCGATGTGACCCAGGCCTACCTCGACGGCGTCGAGGCGCAGCGCCGCGACAGCAGCAAAGCCGACGCGGCGGCGGCTGCCACGCAACTCGACCTCGGGCTGGAACTCGTCGACTAGGCTGCGCGGCCATGTACCAGGTTGCAGCGTTCCGTGAAGAACGCATCGATGTGATGCATGCGCTGATCCGCGCCCATCCGCTGGCCATGCTGGTTACCCGCGCCGGCGGAACACTTGAAGCCAATCATCTGCCCATGCTGGTCACCACGCCTTCGCCCTCAGCGCAGGGCACGCTGCGCGGCCATGTGGCCCGCGCCAACCCGCTGTGGCGCCAGAAACAGGACGGCGAAGTGCTGGCGGTTTTCCAGGGACCGCAGGCTTATGTCACGCCGTCCTGGTATCCGGAAAAGCGCGCCACCGGCAAGGTGGTGCCGACCTGGAACTATGCGGTGGTGCATGTGCGGGGGCCGTTGATCGTTCACGATGACCGCGAATGGCTGCGGGATCTGGTATCGCGCCTGACCGACCAGCAGGAAGCCGGCCTCGCGGCGCCCTGGAGCATCACGGATGCGCCGGCGGATTACATGGATCGCATGCTGGGCGCCATCGTCGGCATTGAAATCCCGGTTACGCACATCGAAGGCAAATGGAAGGTGAGCCAGAACCGTGCGGATGCGGACCGTGCCGGTGTTGCCGAGGGCCTGGCACGGCTTGCCGACCCGCAGGCCCGGGCCATGGCCGGACTGGTGGCGGGGGCGGGAGCCGGCAAGCGCCCCGTTTGACGCCTGCTGCGGCACTGCTGTAGTCTCCACATTGCGCCGATTTGAAGAACAGCTTGCGGGCGCATTAAAAATGCCGCTAAAGCGACGGAACAACCCGGTCCGCGCTAGCTGGCCGGGTTTTTTATTGGATGGAGCGCGATCATGAAAAACGGTTTTACGACACAAATCCTGCATTCCGATCTGGAGGCGCCGATCGAGCATTTTTCCGTGTTGAAGCCCATGCACACGGCAGTGGCCTTCGGCTATCCGGATGTGCGCGATCTGGTGAAGGTGTTCAAGGGCGAGGCGGCCGGTTATGCCTATGGCCGGCAGGGCAATCCCACCACGGCCGCGCTGGAATCGAAGATCAGCAAAATGGAAGACGGCATTGCGACCGCCTGTTTTTCGACGGGCATGGCGGCGATTGCCTCGACCTTCATCGCGCTGCTGCGCGGCGGCGACCATGTGGTGTCGAGCGCCTTCCTGTTCGGCAACA
This sequence comes from uncultured Bordetella sp., assembly GCA_964606765.1. GTDB lineage: Bacteria > Pseudomonadota > Gammaproteobacteria > Burkholderiales > SG8-41. The sequence goes on from CAZSIR010000075.1 coordinate 7,961, forward strand.
CCAACAGCCTGTTCGGCACGCTGGGGGAGTTCAGCTGCGACATCAGTTATGTCGATGCCACCCTTGTCGAGAACGTGGAAAAGGCGCTCAAGCCCAATACGAAAATGGTGTTTGTCGAAACCATCGCCAACCCGCGCACCCAGGTCGCCGACTTGGCACGCATCGGTGAGCTCTGCGCGCGGCGCGGCATTGTCTATGTCGTCGACAACACGATGACTTCGCCCTGGCTGTTCCGGCCGAAGCAGGTGAAGGCCGCCTTGGTGATCAATTCACTGACCAAGTACATCGGCGGCCACGGCAATGCGCTGGGCGGCGCGGTGACCGACACCGGGCTCTATGACTGGACATCGTTCCCGAACATCTACGACAACTACAAGAATGCCAAACCCGCCAACTGGGGCATCCTGCAGATCCGCAAGAAGGGATTGCGTGACGTCGGCGCCACGCTGTCGGCGGAAGCAGCGCACCGGCTGGCGATGGGGGCCGAGACGCTGGCCCTGCGCATGGAACGGGCGTCCGCCAATTGCCTGCAACTGGCGCGCTTTCTTGCCAAACATCCCAAGGTCACCAAAGTCTATTACCCCGGACTTGAAGACCATCCGCAGCACAAACTTTCCGCCGAGCTGTTCCGGAATTTCGGTGCGCTGATGAGCATTGAGCTGGCCGGCGGCATTGACTGTTTCGATTTCATGAACCGCCTGCAGCTGGTGATTTCATCCAGCCATCTCGGCGACAACCGCACGCTGGCGATACCGGTCGCGCACACGATCTACTGGGAAATGGGGCCGGAGCGGCGCGCCGGGATGGGCATTGCGGATTCGCTGATCCGGCTTTCGATCGGGATCGAGGACGCTGACGACCTGATCGCGGATTTCACCCAGGCCCTGGCCTGATCGGCTTCAGAGCAGAACCGCGCTGCAGCCCGCGGCATCAACGCGGAGATATCCGCCGCGCTGATACCAGTCGTTGAGCACCCAGCGTTCGCAGGCATGTCCGTCGACCTGATGGAGATGCCGCGCCGGGCGGTGGGTGTGGCCGTGGATCAGCCGCGGGTATTTGTACTGCCTTAGCAAGGCTTCCACGGCAGCCGGCGCCACATCCATGATGGTTTCGGTTTTCTGCTGCTTGCTGGCTTCACTTTGCGCGCGCAGGCCAAGCATCTGCTCGCGTCGCGCGGCCAGCGGCTGGGCGAGGAAGCGTGCCTGGTTCTGCGGATCCCGCGCATAGGTCCGGAAGCGCTGGTACTCGGCGTCATCGGTGCACAGCGTGTCGCCGTGGGCCAGCAAGGTCGCTGTGCCGTACTGGTCAATCAACAGCGGGTCAGCGATCAGTGCGGCGCCGCAACGCGCGGCGAACACATCGCTGATCAGCAGGTCGCGGTTGCCCTGCATCAGCAATACGCGGGTGCCGCGGGCGGCGAGGGCGGCGAGGGCGGATGCGGTCTGCAGGCCCAGGGCATCACTGTCGTCGTCGCCGATCCAGTATTCGAACAGGTCGCCGAGGATGTACAGCGCTTCGGCCTCTACGGCGACCTCGCGGGTGAAGGCGAGGAATTGCGCGGTGATCTGCGGCCGTTCGTCCGCCAGGTGCAGATCGGAGACGAACAGGCTGTGCGGCAGATTGGGCATGAGGGGCGGGGCGGCAGGCCCCGCGGCGTATCAGACGACTTCGGCTTTTTCGATGATCACGTCCTCGACCGGCACGTCCTGGTGCATGCCCTTGCTGCCGGTCTTGACTTTGCGGATCTTGTCGACGACATCGGTGCCATCGACCACCTTGCCGAACACGCAGTAACCCCAGCCCTGCGGCGTTGGCGCAGTGTGGTTGAGGAAATCGTTGTCGCCGACATTGATGAAAAACTGCGCGCTGGCCGAGTGCGGGGCCGAGGTGCGGGCCATGGCGACCGTGTAGATATCGTTTTTCAGGCCGTTGTTGGCTTCGTTCTGCACCGGCTCGCGCGTCGGTTTCTGTTTCATGCCGGGTTCAAAACCGCCGCCCTGGATCATGAAGCCGTCGATCACGCGGTGGAATATGGTGTTGCTGTAGTGGCCGTCCTTCACGTACTGGGTGAAGTTGGCGGCGGTGTCCGGGGCCTTGGCGGCGTCAAGTTCGATGCTGATGACGCCGTGGTTGGTGTGCAGCTTGATCATGTCTCGGATCCTTGTGGCAGGTTGTGTTCGTATGTTCGGACTACTGCGCTTTGGCGGCGGGTTTGGCTTTTGCCGGCGCGTCTTCAAGCAGCCGCGCACGCTCGATGACGATGGGCTGGCGCGGCACGTTCTGGTGCGGTCCGACGGTGGAGGTCGGCACCTGCAGCATTTTCTGCACCACGTCCATGCCGGAAGTCACCCGGGCGAACACCGTATAGCCATAGCCCTTGTCGTCGGCCGACTTGAAATCGAGGAAGTCGTTCTCGGCGACGTTGATGAAAAACTGCGCGGTGGCGGAATGCGGATCGGCGGTACGCGCCATGGCCACCGTGCCGACGGCGTTCCGGAGGCCGTTGCCGGCCTCGTTGCGGATCGCCGGACGCGCGGTTTTCTGCTGGAGGTTCGGCGTGAAGCCGCCGCCCTGGGCCATGAAGCCGGGAATCACACGATGGAAAATCGTGCCGTCATAAAAACCGTCCTTCACGTACTGCAGGAAGTTCTCGACGGTTTTCGGCGCGTTCTCCGGATACAGCTCGATCACGATGGCGCCCAGCGTGGTCTTCAGTTCGACCTTGGGATTGGCGGCGAGGGCGTTCGGAGCAAAACCCAAGGCGAGCAGCAGGGGTAGCAGGCGGACCAATAAAAGGGTAAATGAGCGGGTAAATGGGCGGATCATTATTTTCTCAATTAAATCAAATACTTATTAAACATCGGGAGGTGTCAGGCCGCACCTTCATGGATGATGCGCCAGCCGCCTTTTTCTTGCTGCCAGTACTGGCGCTTGCGCATCTTGCCGCTGGTGTTGCTGCTGCTGTAATCCTGATCGAAGGTCACCACGGCGAGATTCTCGTCCCCGGGGTAGAGGAACATGCTGACCCGGTCGACCTTGACCTTGATCCAGGACTTGCCGGCGTTGACGCTGCGTTTCTGCGCGGCCCAGCCGGCGTAGTCCTGTTTGCCGGCGGTGAAGTCCGCCGAGTAATGCTGCAGGTACTGTGCGGTGTCGCGGCTTTCCCAGTCGCGGCGCCAGTTCTCCAGGGATTGCTGCAGCGTGTCGCGCGTGGTCTTTGTGCTGCCGGCTTCGACCCAGTCGACGTTCTGCGCGATGATCACCGGCGTTACGCCGATCTGCACCTGTTTTGAAATGGTCTGCAGGTCTTCATTGGTCAGCGCCACGCAGCCGTCGCTGGCGCGCGGCGGCCGGCTGTAGGTGTCGAAGGGCACGCCGTGCAGCCAGATGCCGTGGCCGTTGCGGCCGCGCCGGCGGTCCCATTCATTGGGATAGTTGATCGGGAAGGCGCCGCCGCCGTAGAGCGCGCTCTGCGTGCCGTAGGTGCGGCTCAACTGGTCGGGGAGCAGCTGGCTGGTGACGTGATAGACGCCGAGCGGTGTTTTCTTGTCGCCCTCGCGGTTTTTCTCGGTGCCGTTGCGGCCGATGGTGGTGTAGTAGTCGGCGACATAGCGCGGCGTGCCCTTGTCGTTTTCAAAGACATACAGCGTGTACTTCGAGGTATCGACGACAAAGGCGTATTTCTGCGCGGGATCCATCTGCACCAGCGAACGCGGCACCCGGTTCAGGGGGCGTTCCTGGTTGTGGCGAGCCAGCCTCGCCCTGGCCTCATCTCGCAGGTCGGCGATGCGTTCCGCCGGTGCGTCTGCTGCCGTGCCGATGCTGCTGATCGGCCGCACCCGCGCCATCAGCAGATCACCCTTGATCAGGTGGGCGAGGCGGAAGTTCGGATTCTGCTGCAGCACCTTGTCGATCTCGGTCAGCGCGATGTCGAACTGTGCGCCGGCAATGGCCTGCAGTGTCTGTACGAGCAGCGCCTCGGTTGCGGCGGCAGTGCTGCTGTGCGTGCCCAGCAGGCTGCCCGCGCCCGATGACAGGGGGCGGTTGCCGAGGGCGAGGGTGGTGGAGGACGGCGTCAGTGCGGTGGCTGAAACGGCCGCAGCCAGCGCGCAGGCGAACAGCGGACGGTTCATCCGCCGACGAGTTCTTCCTGGATCAGCCATTGGTTGCCCGACTTGACCATGACCAGCTTTTTGCTGGCGACGGCCTTGAAACTGTTGGAGCGGTAATGCTGGCGGAAAGTGACCGTGGCGCGATTGGCGTCATTGAAGGTGACTTTGGGGGATTCGACCCGCAATTCGATCTTGCGCGGTTTGGCGACGCGGGAGCGGCGTTCGTTTTCCCATTCCTTGCGCGGCTCGCCGTCCGGTGTTTTGAAGCTCGGGGCATAACGCGCGAGATAGCCTTCGACATCATTGCCGGCCCAGGCCGTGGCCCAGCTGTTGACGGCTTTCAGCACGGCTTCCGGATTGGGCTCGGCAGCCGCGGATTTTGCCGGTTCACGCACGGTTTCCTTGGCGGGTTCTTTTGCCGCTTCTTTTGCAGGCTCTTTCACGGCCGCGGCAGGTTTGGCGGCGGCGACCTGGGCTGCTGGCGGAGTTGCCGCTGCGGGCGGCGGCGTGACCGGTTTGGCGGCCGCCGGCGCCTTGGGCGCATTCTGCGCCAGCGCAACCCGCGGTTGCGGCGCGCTGCTGAACAGGTCCTTGATCAGATTGAGCTTGGTCTGCGCCGCGCGGTTGCCCTTGTCCAGCTGCAGCGCCTTGTCATAGGCCTGACTCGCCATCTTGGCGTAGATGTCGCCGAGATTCTCGTGCGCGGTGGCGTAACTCGGATGGGTGCGGATGGCCATTTCCAGCGAACTGCGCGCCTTGTCGTACTGGCCCTGGGAGGCATACAGCACGGCGAGGTTGTTGTACGGCTCCGGCAGTTCCGGATAATCCTGCGTGAGTTCGGTAAACGTGCGTATGGCCTCGGCGGGTTTGTTCTGCTCGGTGAGCAGGATGCCGCGCAGGAAACGGCCGCGCGCGTCCTTGGGTTTTGATTTCAGGTATTGCTCGACGCGCTCCATCGCGCGGTCGGTCTGCCCCTGCTTGAGCAACTGCTGGGCTTCCTGCAGATCATCGCCCTGCGCCAGTACCGGAGCGGCAAGGCTGAGGCAGAAGAGGGCGGAAGCGAGGCGGGCAGCGGTCTGTCTGAAAGTCATCGTGCTATGATTCCGATGGTCGTTGTTGAAACCGCAGTCATGGTGTTGATGACACCGAACATGACGCCATTAGTCCTTGAATCTTCGGGATTTTACCAAGAACAACCGCTAATTCAAATGGCTCTTTTCGCGGAATTTCCTGTCCCGGGATTCCATACCTGATTCCAGTGCCCGGCGGACCGCATCAGCGCGGATTCCGGGGCGCTCACAGACCTGATCATGCTCAAAATCCATAACACCCTGGCGCGGGAGAAGCAGGAATTCAAACCCCTGACCCCCGGCAAAGTCCGCATGTATGTGTGCGGGATGACGGTTTACGACTACTGCCACCTCGGCCATGCCCGGGTGATGGTGATTTTTGACGTGGTGCAGCGCTGGCTGCGGGCCTCCGGCTACGACGTCACCTATGTGCGCAACATCACCGACATCGACGACAAGATCATCAAGCGCGCGCAGGAAAACGGTGAAACCATGGCCGCGCTGACCGAACGTTTCATCGCCGCGATGGACGAGGATTCGGCTGCGCTGGGGGTGCAGCGGCCCGATCACGAACCGCGCGCGACGCAGCATGTGCAGGGCATGCTGGAGATGATCACGACACTGCAGAACCGCGGTTATGCCTACCAGGCTGCCGATGGCGATGTGAACTACGCAGTGCGCAAATTTGACGGTTACGGCAAATTGTCGGGCAAATCGCTCGAAGACCTGCGCGCCGGCGAACGCGTTGCGGTGGGCGATGCCAAGCAGGACCCGCTGGATTTCGTGCTGTGGAAACGCGCCAAGCCCGGCGAACCGGCCTGGGAGTCACCCTGGGGCGCCGGCCGTCCCGGCTGGCATATCGAATGCTCGGTGATGTCGGGCGCGCTGCTCGGCAAGCAGTTCGACATTCACGGCGGCGGCCAGGACCTGCAGTTTCCGCATCACGAGAACGAGATCGCCCAGTCGGAAGGCGCGCATCGCTGCACCTTCGTGAATTACTGGATGCACAACGGTTTCGTGCGTGTCGACAATGAAAAAATGTCTAAGTCGCTGGGCAATTTTTTCACGGTGCGCGAGATCCTGAAGAAATACGACGCCGAAGTGGTGCGCTTTTTCATCATCCGCGCGCAGTACCGCAGCCCGCTGAATTATTCCGATGCGCATCTGGATGATGCGAAGCAGGCATTGA
>CAZSIR010000076.1:0-14181 GCA_964606765.1 uncultured Bordetella sp.
TGCTGGCGGTCGGCGGTTTTGACGGGAGCTACTTCTGTTATTTCGAGGACATCGACCTTGCATTCCGCTTGCGGCTGCAGGGTAAACGTTGTGCCTATGTTCCTGAGGCGGTGGTCGACCACGTGAGTTCCGGCATCAGCGGAAAGCGCAGTGATTTTGCGACCTACCACGGCCATCGCAACATGATCTGGACTTATGTGAAGGACATGCCGGCGTTCTTGTTCTGGCTGTATCTTCCGCTGCACCTGTGCGCAAACTTGCTGGGAGTTGCATCCTGCGCAGCGCGCGGGCAACTCGGTGTTGTATTGCGCGCCAAGCGTGACGCCTTGATCGGCTTGCCGCGCATCCTGCGCGAACGCAGACGTGTGCAGGCCGAAGCCCGTGTTGACTGGTGCACCATACACGGCGCCATGGTGCGCGGATTCACGGCTTTGTGGAACAGGTCTTGAGCACGCTGTCAGTTTCCGTGGTGACCTATGAGCCAGATTTGGCGGTGCTGCGCGATACCCTGCAATCCCTGTCAAGGGCACTGGACGCCGCCCGCACGGCAGGCATCCTCGTCGAAGCCGATGTCGCCGTGGTCGACAACGGCCCCAAGGCCGAATGGACGGAACATCTCGGGGAGCTTGCATCGCGCTGCCATGCCCGCCTGATCAGCGGGCACGGCAATGTGGGTTATGGCCGTGGCCACAACATCGCATTGCTGGACTCGACGTCGGATTTTCATCTGGTGCTCAATCCCGATGTGATCGTTGATGAACATGCCATTGATGAAGCATTGCGCTTCATGTCAGCCCATCCCCAGGTGGTGATGCTTGCGCCGCAGATGCGCGGAGCAGCGGGTGAGCAGCTGTTTCTGTGCAAGCGTTACCCGTCCATCCTTGATCTTGCACTGAGGGGTTTTGCGCCGTCATGGCTGAAGCGGCAGTTTGATACCCGGCTCGCGCGCTACGAGATGCGCGACTTGCCCTTGGATAAACCGACATTGGGCGTGCCGGTGTTGTCCGGCAGTTTCATGTTCTGCCGCCGCGAGCCGATTGCCGCGATCGGCGGGTTCGCGGATGAGTTTTTTGTCTACTTCGAAGATTTTGACCTGAGCCTGCGTGCATCCCGCACCGGTACGCTGGCTTTTGTGCCGCAGGTGAAGGCGGTGCATTTCGGCGGCAATGCGGCGCGCAAGGGATGGCGGCATATTTTGCTGTTTGCGCGCGGCGCGCTTGTTTTTTTCCGCCGTAACGGCTGGAGGTGGTGGTGAGTGTTGCGCGCAGCACCGTGCTGAATCTGCTGGGGCATGTCGCGCCGCTGGCGGCAGCACTGGTGGCCGTCCCGGCGCTGGTTGCCCAGCTTGAGCCTGCACGTTTCGGATTCCTGTCGCTGGCCTGGGTCATTGTCGGTTATTTCGGATTGTTCGATCTTGGCCTGGGCCGGGCACTGACGCGCCTGATTGCGGAGCGCACGGGCACGCCGCGCGAAGCCGAATTGCCGGTGCTTGCCCGCACCGCTTTGCTGGTATTGACGGGAGTCGGCTGCGCGGCCGGTGTTCTGCTGTTTGCGATTGCACCCTGGCTTTGTTCCGGTGTGCTCAAGCTGCCGGAAGGGCTGCAGGCCGAGGCTGCGGCGGGACTCCAGGCGCTGGCCCTGTGTTTGCCCTTCGTCACCTTGACCGCGGCACTGCGCGGCATACTGGAGGCCGGGCAGCGATTCGGCTGGGTAAACGCGCTGCGCATCCCGCTGGGGGTTTTGACTTTTCTGGGGCCTGTTGCGGTCGCTGCCTATACGACGGATCTGTTCGCCGTTTGTGTGGCGCTGGCGATGCTGCGTGTGGTCGGCGGCCTAGCGCATTGGATTGTTTGCGTCCGGCTTTATCCGTTGCTGATGCGTCTGGGCGCGCCGAGCCGTCAGGGCTTCTCCGAGATGTTCGGTTACGGCATGTGGCTGACGGTGTCCAACGTCGTGGGCCCGCTGATGGTTTATCTGGACCGCTTTGTGATCGGGGCACTGGTATCGGTTGCGGCAGTGGCCTATTACACCGCGCCCTATGAGGTGGTCACCCGTCTGTGGCTGGTGCCTGCGGCGCTGACCGGCGTACTGTTCCCGGTTTTTGCCAGCAGTTTTATCGCCGACCCCGAGCGCACCCGGACGATCTACCGCAAGGCGATCATGGTGCTGGCGGCGACCATGCTGCCTTTGACGCTGGTAACCGCTTTTAGCGCCGATTTCTGGCTGACGCTGTGGCTGGGCGCGGATTACGCGCGCGAGGGCGTGCGTGTGGCGCAGATTCTGGCGGCAGGTGTGCTGTTCAACAGCCTCGCGCATCTGCCGTTTTCACTGTTGCAGGCTGCTGGCCGTGCGGATTGGACGGCAAAGCTGCATGTCATCGAGTTGCCGTTGTATATTGCCGCGCTTGCCTGGCTCGTGCCCGGTTATGGTATCGATGGTGCTGCGCTGGTGTGGACGGGGCGTTGCGTTCTGGATGCGGCGATATTGTTTGTGCTGGCGCAGCGGCAGATGCGCCGGGCGGGTGTGATGCCGGTGACAGACCATGGTTGATGTGACATCGAACGTACTGATAAATGCACGATGGATGCAGTGATGAATGAAGACCTGACCATCCGTTCCCGACCACAGCCGCTGTGTTTTAACTGCGGTTCGCCGGGCGCGCCCTTGTATGCGAATCTGGACGACCGCTTGTTCGGTACCTCGGGGACCTGGTCTTTACGACGCTGTGACAATTCCGCCTGTGGTTTGTTATGGCTTGATCCAATGCCCTTGGAAGAGGACATTCACAAGGCCTACGTACACTATTACACCCACGCTGTGCGCCGGGGTCAGGGCGGACTGGTGCGTCGTCTGTTCGATGCTGCGAAGCGCGGTTATCTGGCCAATCACTACGATTACGCTGCGGATGTTGGTATTGCGGCGCGTTTGCTGGGTTTGCTGCCCTGGCTTTATCCGGGACGACCGGCGGAGCTCGATTTCTCGGTGATGTGGCTGGCGGCAGGGTCGCGCGGGAGGCTGCTCGATGTCGGTGCCGGCAGCGGCTGGCTGGTGGAACACATGAATACGCTGGGCTGGCAGGCAGAGGGCCTGGATTTTGATCCGCAGTCGGTGGCATCCGCGCGTGGGCGAGGGCTGGTATTCCATCAGGGGGGGCTGCCGCAACAGAATTTTTCCGAAGCCTCGTTCGATGCGCTGACGATGAGTCACTGTATTGAGCATGTCCATGATCCGCTGGCCTGGCTTGCGGAAGCGCGACGCATACTCAAGCCCGGGGGACGACTGGCGCTCGCGACCCCGAATAACGCCAGCTTTGGCCATGCGACCTTCGGGGAGGCGTGGTTTGCACTCGATCCGCCCCGGCATCTGCATCTCTTCAACGGCGCGGCCATGACCAGCCTGATGCGGCGCGCAGGATTCACCAAGTTCCGGGTTTTTACTTCCATCCGCGACGCGAACGGAACATTCATTGCCAGCCGTGCGATACGTTCCTCGGGAAAATTCGACATGCTTGCGCCGGTGGGTACCATGCGCAAGCTCGCCGGCCGCGGCATGCAGGTGATCGAAGCCCTGGTCAAAGCGGGACGGCCTGATGCCGGCGAGGATCTGGTTGTGCTGGCTGAACGTGACCGCTGATATCGCGCCGGCCGTGGAGCAATCATGGCTACCCTGATTACCGGCGCTGCAGGTTTTGTCGGCCGCAATCTTTGCCGATACCTTGCGCCTCGCCATTCCCTGAGGCTTGCAGTCAGGGAGCTTTCCGCGGGTGAGTCGCTGCGTGAATTCGGCGAGGTGTTTGCTGCAGGTGATGTGTGCGGCACAACGGATTGGTCTGAATCCCTGAGGGGAGTGCATGCGGTCGTGCATCTGGCCAACCGTGCCCATGTCACGCGTGAGGATGCCGCTGATCCCGTTGCCGCCTATCGCGAGGTGAACGTTGCAGGTACGCATCGCCTCGCCGAGCAGGCGGCCGCGACTGGCGTACGGCGGCTGGTCTACCTCAGTTCGGTCAAGGTGCTGGGTGAGCGGACTCAGGCGCAGGCCTTTGGGGATGCATCAATCCCGGCGCCTGAGGATCCCTACGGGCAATCCAAATGGGAAGCGGAGCAGGTCTTGCAGGAGGTTTCTGCAAAGACCGGTCTGGAGGTCGTGGTGCTGCGCCCACCGCTGGTCTATGGTCCCGGTGTTGGCGCCAATTTCGGGCGCCTGATGCATTGGGTGGCCAAGGGTGTTCCCTTGCCGCTGGCTGCGATTGATAACCGGCGCAGCCTGATCCATGTCGGCAATCTTGCGAGTGCCATCGAAGTCAGTCTGGCGCATCCAGCTGCAGGGGGCAGGACATTTCTGCTGAGTGACGGCAAGCCCGCGAGCACTGCGCAACTGGTATCCATGCTGGCATCGGCACTCGCAGTGCCGGATCGTTCCTGGTCGCTGCCCCCTGCCTTGCTGCGCTTGGCGGGTACAGCGCTGGGTATGAGCAGCACGGTCGCACGGTTGGTCGATTCGCTTGAGGTAGACGATGCGGCAATCCGGCGGGATCTGGCGTGGCAGCCGCCATTTTCGATGGCTGAAGGTTTGCGCGAGACGGTGACTGCGTATCGCTCGTCAGTGGAGTGACGTCAATACCGCCATCCAGCTGCTGCTGATTTTTCTGATCAGCCGGGGCGTTTTTCCTGCATGCACTGCGCCAGCATTGTTTGCCAGGGCGCCGGCGTGATGCCGAAAGTACTGGTGAATCGAGTGGTGTCTAGCCGCGAATTGGCAGGGCGCCGTGCCGGCAGCGGGTAATCCGCTGTCGTAATGGGTGTCAGCTTGGGCGGAATCGCTCCGGATATTTTTTGTGCTTCGTCGAGGATGGCGCGGGCAAATCCATGCCAGGTTACCGCGCCGCTTGCAGTGAGGTGATACAGGCCGTGCTGCGGATTGGCATTGTCCTGGCCGGCATTCAGCATTTGCAGGGTCATGTCTGCGATGGCACGCGCCCAGGTGGGGGCGCCGGTCTGGTCATCGACGATGCGCAGTTCCGGTCGTTCGCGGGCCAGTCGCAATATCGTATTCACGAAATTCGCACCCTCGGCGGCATAAACCCAGCTGGTGCGCAGGATGTAATGCGCCGCGCCGGCAGCCTCCACGGCTTGTTCGCCGGCCAGCTTGGTTTTGCCGTAAACGCTGAGCGGGTTCGGTGTATCGGTCTCGGTATACGCGCCGGGCTTGCTGCCGTCGAATACGTAGTCCGTGGAGTAATGCACCAGCGTCGCGTTCAGTCGTTTCGCCTCTTCCGCCAATATCCCGGGTGCGACGCCGTTGACGGCCATCGCCAGATCAGCTTCGGATTCCGCGCGATCGACCGCCGTGTAAGCGGCAGCGTTGATGATCAGCGTGGGACGGCAGTCACGGACTGTGCTGCGGATGTTGTCCGGATTGGCCAGATTGAGCGCGCCACGATCCGGCGCAACCAGCATTTCGGACTGTGGGAGCAGCTGCCGCAATGCCCGGCCGACCTGACCGTTGCCGCCGGTCAGCAGAATGCGCGAAAAGTCATGGCTCATTGCAGGCGTGGCTATTGGAATGTTTCAGCGTCTTGCAGGCGTTTCCCGGCAATGTCCTTGGCTGCCAGCTGAGGGGCGCCGGCCAGGGGCCATTGAATGCTGATGGTGCTGTCATTCCAGATGACGCAGCGTTCGTGTTCCGGCGCGTAATAGTCGGTGGTTTTGTACAGAAAGTCGGCCGATTCACTGAGCACCAGGAAGCCGTGGGCAAAACCTTCGGGCACCCACAACATGCGTTTGTTTTCTGCAGACAAGATGGTGCCGGTCCATTTGCCGAAGGTCGGGGAGTTTTTGCGCAGGTCGACGGCGACATCGAAGACCTCGCCGGTGGCGACCCGAACCAGTTTTCCCTGCGGCTGTTTGATCTGGTAATGCAGGCCCCGCAGAACGTTTTTTGCCGACCGTGAGTGATTGTCCTGTACGAACGTCAGCGACAGTCCGGTCGCCGCGGCAAAAGTCCGGGTGTTGAAGCTTTCAAAAAAAAATCCCCGGGCGTCACCGAATACTTTCGGTTCGATGATCAGCACCTCGGGAATTTCTGTTTTGATGATGTTCATCAGAACACCTGATCGGTCAGCAGGCGCAGCAGGTACTGGCCATAGGCGTTTTTCTGCAGGGGGGCTGCGAGTTTTTTCAGCTGGTCAGCATTGATGAAGCCCTTGCGATAGGCGATTTCTTCCGGACAGGCCACTTTCAGACCCTGGCGTTTTTCCACGGTTTGAATGAACTGCGAGGCTTCCACCAGCGAGTCGTGGGTGCCGGTATCCAGCCAGGCCATGCCGCGGCCGAGCACGCAGACTTCAAGTTTTTTCTGCTGCAGGTAGAGCATGTTGAGGTCGGTGATTTCCAGTTCGCCGCGCGCCGACGGTTTCAGCGTCCGCGCCAGTTTGACCACGGAGTTGTCATAAAAATAAAGACCAGTGACGGCATAACGTGATTTCGGTTTTTTGGGTTTTTCCACCAGGTTCAGTGCGCGACCTTTGGCATCGAATTCGACGACGCCGTAGCGTTCCGGATCCTGCACCGCGTAGGCGAACACCGTGGCACCCGTGGCTTGTGCTGCGGCAGTCGTCAGCTGCGTGGCAAAGTCATGGCCAAAAAAGATGTTGTCGCCGAGCACCAGTGTCACCGGGTCTTTGCCGATGAATTTTGCACCGAGCGTGAAGGCCTGTGCCAGGCCGTCGGGAGAGGGCTGCACTTTGTACGAAATATCGATGCCCCACTGCTTGCCGTTGCCGAGCAGCTGCTTGAAGCGCGGAATGTCCTGAGGAGTGGAAATCAGCAGGATGTTGCGGATGCCGGCCAGCATCAGCGTCGACAGCGGGTAATACACCATCGGCTTGTCGTAAATCGGCAGCAGCTGTTTGGATACGACATGGGTCACCGGGTAGAGCCGGGTGCCGGAGCCGCCGGCCAGGATGATGCCTTTCCTCATGATGCGGATTCTTTCAGGGGTATTGTGAACAGGGTGCGGTCAGTGCCATGGCAGGGTCTGCACATAAGGCTGGATGCGATCTTCCCATACAGGCATGCGGATGCCAAAAGCGGTTTCGATTTTGTGGTTGCTGGTGACGGTATAGAGCGGGCGCGGCGCAGGTAGGGGATATTCTGCAGTGCGGGTCGGGAGCAGTCTTGCCCAGCCGGTGGCCAGTCCCGAGGCCGATTTTGCGCAGTCAATCAGTTTCTGCGCCCACTGCAATCGCGAACAATGTGACTGTGACGACAGATGGTAGGTACCGGGCTGTTCCCGCAGGCGTCCGGGGTCTGCGATCAGCCGGGCCGTGGTCTCGGCATAGTCCCGGGCCCAGGTCGGGGCGCCGATCTGGTCGTCGACGATGCTGAGTTCCGGTTTTTCACGGGCGAGTTTCAGCATGGTCAGGGCAAAGTTGCTGCGCCGGGCGCTGTAAACCCAGTTCGCACGCAGGATCAGGTGGTGTCTGCAGGCCGCGGCCACGGCGCGCTCGCCGGCAAGTTTGCTGCGGCCGTAGGCGTTGACCGGATTCGGCGTGTCTTCCTCGGTATAGGGCGCGCGCCTGGTGCCGTCGAACACGTAGGTGGTTGAATAATGAATCAGCAACGCGCCAGCATTTTCGGCCGCTTCGGCAATCACGCCCGGCGCCGCGGCGTTGAGTTTCATCGCCAGATCGGGTTGCGCTTCGGCGTCGTCGACGATGGTGAAGCCTGCGGCATTGACGATGACATCGGGCCTGATGGAGGCGATTGCCCCGCGTATTGAGCCTGCGTTGGTGAGGTCGAGTTCGGAACGGCGGGGCACGGACAGGCGGCCCAATGGCGCCAGGGCTCGTTCCAGCTCGAAGCCGACCTGCCCGGTGCTGCCGATGAGTAGAATCGTATTCAATGGAGCGCTGAACGGGTTAGCGGACCGCGTAATTCAGGTCAACCCATTTGCGGTATTCGCCGCTGACCACGTTCTGTATCCATTCGCCGTGCGCGAGGTACCACTCGACGGTCCTGCGCAGGCCGCTTTCAAAGCGTTCCTGCGGCGCCCAGCCGAGTTCACGGCGGATCTTTTCCGCGTTGATGGCATACCGCCAGTCATGCCCGGCCCGGTCCTTGACGAAGGTGATCAGTTTGCTGTGCGGCGCTCCCGCGGGATGCAGTTCATCCAGTATCGCGCACACTGCGTGCACCACCTCGAGATTGGTTTTTTCGCTGTTGCCGCCGATGTTGTAGGTTTCGCCGGGGCGGCCTTTGGCCAGCGCGGCGCGGATGCCGGCGCAATGGTCGCCGACATACAGCCAGTCGCGCACGTTTTTGCCGTCGCCGTAGACCGGCAGCGGTTTGCCGTTCAGCGCATTGAGGATCATCAGCGGAATCAGTTTTTCCGGGAACTGCAGCGGACCGTAGTTATTTGAGCAGTTGGTGGTAATGACCGGCAGTCCGTAGGTGTGGTGGTAGGCGCGCACCAGGTGGTCGGACGCGGCTTTGGATGCGGCATAGGGGCTGTTCGGCGCATAAGCCGTGGTTTCGCTGAAAGCAGGGTCCGCATTGCCGAGCGAGCCATAGACCTCGTCGGTCGAAACGTGCAGGAAGCGAAAGCGGCTTTTTTCCGGTTCGGCCAGGGCGCCCCAGTATGCCCGCGCTTCTTCGAGCAGGCTGAAGGTGCCGACGATGTTGGTCTGCACGAATTCACCGGGGCCGTGGATCGAGCGGTCAACGTGGCTTTCAGCGGCGAAATGCACGATGGCCTGCGGTTGGTGCTGTTGCAGCAGGCCGGCGACCCGTTTGCGGTCAGCGATGTCGCCCTGGGCAAAGATATAGCGCTGGTCGTCTTTCAGCGCCGCGAGATTCGCCGGATTGCCGGCGTAGGTCAGTTTGTCGAGATTGAGGACGGGCGTGCCTTCAACGGCAATCCAGTCGAGTACGAAATTTGCGCCGATGAAGCCTGCGCCGCCGGTGACCAGAATCAAGGGTGTTTCTCCAAAGTGCAGGACGCTCAGTGATCCCGCTGTTGTCAGGGTATCGGGATGTTACGCGTGAACGGGTATCATCCTGATTTTCCATCGGATTGTTTCGTGCGGATCCGAATGGCGACCGATTTGTTCAATAATAACATGGGGATACCGCGCAAATGCCGCGCATCCTGCTGATCAAAACCTCCTCGCTGGGCGATGTGGTGCACAACCTGCCGCTGGTTGCGGATATTGTCGCCGCACTGCCGGGGGCGACGGTCGATTGGGTGGTGGAGGAGGCTTTTGCCGCGATCCCGCGTTTGCATCCGCAGGTTTCGCGGGTGTTGCCGGTGGCGGTGCGGCGCTGGCGGCGGACGCCATGGCGAACGTCGGTCTGGCGTGAGTTGCGTGGCTTTTTGCATGAGCTGCGTGCGCAATCGTACGACGCCGTCATCGATACCCAGGGCTTGCTGAAAAGCGCGTGGATTGCACGTGCCGCACGAGGCGAGCGCCATGGCCTGGACCGTAAAAGCGCGCGTGAACCGCTGGGCTGGTTTTACGATCACACTCACACGGTACCCTGGGGGCAACATGCGGTTGAGCGCAATCGCCAGCTGTCGGCGCTTGCCTTGGGTTACGCAATTTCCGGTCAGGCCCGCTACGGCATTGCAGCGGCAAAACAGGCCTTGGCGGGACTGGATGCGAACCGGCCGCATGCGGTGTTGCTGCATGCCACCAGCGCCGAACACAAGCTGTGGCCCGAAGTACGCTGGATTGAAACCGGGCGGGTGCTGGCAGAGCGGGGGATGACCTGCGTGCTGCCTTGGGGCACAGCGGACGAACAGGCACGCAGCCAGCGGCTGGGTGCGCAGATTCCGCGGGCGCTGGTGCCAGCGCGCCTCGAACTCCCGGTGATGGCGGGTTTGCTGGCGCGGGCGCAGCTGGTCATCGGCACCGATACCGGCCTGACCCATCTTGCTGGTGCGCTGGCCGTGCCGACCATCGGCATTTATTGTGCGACGGATCCGGCTGCGACCGGGCTTTATGCCTGCGCGCACGGCGTGAATCTCGGCGGAATTGACGCGCCGCCTTCGGTGGCGCAGGTTCTGGCGACGGTGAATGGATTGTTGCGATGAGCCTTCCCCGTTTTTTCTACACGCTGCTGCTGTATCTCGCCGCGCCATGGCTGTTGCTGCGCCTGCTGTGGCGGGCGCGCCGCCAGCCGGCTTACCTGCGCGACATCCGCGAACGTTTTGGTCATTACGACGAACCAGTACCGGCAGGACCATGGCTGTGGATCCATGCGGTATCGGTGGGTGAAACCCGTGCCGCGGAGCCGCTGGTCCGCGGATTGCAACTGCAGTATCCGCAGCATCGCATCCTGCTCACGCACATGACGCCGACCGGCCGCGAAACCGGCGAGGCCCTGTTTGGCGACCGCGTCGTCCGCTGTTATCTGCCGTACGATTTCCCGGGTGCCGTTGCGCGTTTTCTGGATCGTTACCGGCCGCTGATGGGCGTCATGATGGAAACGGAGATCTGGCCCAATCTGATTGCGACCGGCGTGCGTCGCGGCATTCCCTTGTATCTGGTCAATGCGCGCCTTTCCGCACGATCCCTCCGCGGCTATCAGCGCACTGGCAGCCTGGCGCGCGACGCTCTCAGCGGTTTCACGACCATTGCCGCCCAGGGTGAAGAGGATGCCGCACGCCTGCGCGCGCTGGGCGCAAGGGCGATACAGGTGACGGGTAATGTGAAGTTCGATCTGGAGCTGCCGGCAGCACAGCTTGAACAGGGCCATGCCTTGCGCCAGCAAATCGGCGCGCGGCCGGTCATCCTGGCGGCCAGCACGCGCGATGGCGAGGAGGCGCAGCTGCTGGATGCCCTGCAACACATCGATTCAGCCCGTGTTCTGCTGGTGATCGTGCCGCGCCACCCGCAGCGCTTCGATGCGGTGGCGGCCTTGATTGCAGAGCGCAATCTGCACATGCAGCGGCGCAGCGCCGGCGCTGCAATCAGCGCAGAGACCCGCGTGTTCCTCGGTGACAGCATGGGCGAAATGTTCATGTATTACGCCGCCTGCGATGTGGTGCTGATGGGCGGCAGTTTCCTGCCGTACGGCGCGCACAGCCTGATCGAGCCTTGCGCGCTGGGGCGGCCGGTGATCATCGGTCCCTCGGTTTTCAATTTTGCCGAGGCGACTGAAGCGGCAGTCGTCGCAGGCGCGGCATTACGCGCGCAGGATCCGCACGAAGCGCTGAAGCAGGCGATGCAGCTGACGGCGGACCCGGTGCGCTGTCAGCGCATGGCTGAGGCGGGTACGGGATTTACCGCCGCGCATCGCGGCGCTACAGGCCGGGCGCTGGCGTTATTGCGACCGAAAAATATCTAAATATATGATTTTATTGAGAATTATAGCCTGACGCAGAGGGCTCTGCGGCGGCAGCGCTAACGTTCGAGCCAGGCGTTGATGCTTTGCAGATCGGCTTCTGTCAGCTGACCCGCAGCCGCCTTCAGCTGCAGCAGCGAAAGGATGTAGTTGTAACGGGCCTGCGCCAGATCGCGCCGCGCGCTGAACAGCAGCTGCTGTGCATTCAGCACATCCACCTGGGTGCGCACGCCGACTTCCTGGCCGAGCCGCGTGGAATCCAGCGAACTCTGGTTGGACACCAGCGCGGCCTCCAGTGCGCGCACCTGCGCAATGCCGTTGGTGACGCCGAGATAGCCCTGGCGTGCGGCGAGTTCGGTGCTGCGCCGCGCGTTTTCCAGATCCTGCTGCGCCTTGATTTCATTGGCTTGCGCTTCGCGCACCCGGGAGCTGACGCTGCCGCCCTGGAAAATCGGAATCGCCAACTGCAGTCCGACGATTTTCGAGGAGGTATCGGTGCCGGTGCCGCCCTGTACGCCGGAGCCAGTGCCGGATTCGGTCAGCGTGGCGTAGGCGTCGAGTGTGGGGAAATGTGCGCCGCGGTTGCGCTGCACTTCCTGTGACGCAAAATTCAGGTTCTCCTGCGCGATGCGCACCTGCAGTCCGTCCTTGCGCGCCTGTTCGACCCACAGTTCCATGGATTGCGGTTCCGGCGGCTGCAGGGCGAAGTTCCTGCCGACGGTGGCAATGGGCGGTGCGGCGCGGCCGATCAATTGTTCCAGCGCGCGGTTTTTCACTTCGAGATCGTTGCGGGCGGCGATTTCCTGCGCGGTGATCAGGTCGTAGCGTGCCTGCGCCTCATGGGTATCGGTGATGGTCGCATTGCCGACTTCGAAATTGCGTTTGGCCTGTTCCAGTTGCTGGCCGATCGCGGTTTTCTGCGCCTGGGCCAGCACGACGTTATTGCTGGCGAGCAGCACGTCGAAATAAGCCTGTGAGACACGCAGGATCAGGCTCTGGCCGGCGGAGGCAAGCTGCGCGTCAGCCAGTGCGACCTGGGTCTTGCCCTGGTCGTAGGCCACCAGATTCTGCCGGCGGAACAGCGGCTGAGTGATCGATACCGAGGCTGAATTGGAGTTGTATTGCGCCTGGCTCGGCGCCAGTGCCGGGTTCCTGAAGCGCAGATCGCGGTCGTTGTGCTGGGTGGAGGCGGAAAAATCCGCCTGCGGCAGCAGTCCCGCGCGGCCCTGTGGCAGTTTTTCCTGGCCGGCCTGCCAGCTTGCGCGTGCAGCGGCATAGACCGGATCGGAGTTCAGCGCAGCACGGTAGATTTCAAGCAGATCGGCGGCCGCCGCCGGCCAGACTGACAGCAATGCACAGGCAACAAAAATACCAGGAAAGACGCGGCGCATGGGGGTTCGACGTCTTAAAAGACAAAACGTTGCAGCTGCGGTGCGTTTTTAAGCGGCGTGATGACGGTTTCAAACAGGTTCACGGCATGACAGGCGTCACCTGCCGACCGGGTCAGCAATCGCGCCTGCATCGCCGGCGCGGTGCCGACGACGGCGAGCAGGCGTCCGCCGGGATTGAGGCTTTGCTGGAAGTTTTCCGGCAGCACCGGCACAGACCCGGTGAGCACGATGACATCGTACGGCCCTTGTTTGTCCCAGCCGCGCGCGGCGTCGCCGGTTTCCAGCGTGACGTTGGTGATGCCATGCGTCGCGAGGCGGGCGGCGGCACCGCGGGTGAAGTCGGGCACGATGTCGACGCTGCACACATGCTTGCCGAGGCTGGCCAGCAATGCAGTCATGTAGCCGCTGCCGGTGCCGATTTCAAGGATGCTGTCGCCGGGCTGGATGCCGAGTTCCTGCAGCATGCGCGCTTCGAGCTTGGGGGCCAGCATGCATTCCCCGTGGCCCAGCGGAATTTCCAGATCGGCAAAGGCCAGCGCACGATGCTGTTCCGGCACAAAGTCTTCCCGATGCAGGCGCATCAACAGTTCCAGCACCGCCGGATCCAGCACATCCCAAGGCCGGATCTGCTGCTCGACCATGTTGAAACGGGCATGTTCGATGTCCATGCGCGGCACTGAATGGGCTGAAGGGTTCATGAACGATAACTGCTTGTATGAAAGGATAAAACCGGGATGCATTCAGGACGAATTTGCGTCTGGAATAACGCGTCTGCTTGCTTGCAATTATCCCATATTTCCATTAGCGTAAACACCACACGTAGGGGTCCTTGCAGCAGCCGTTGCAGGGTGAGACAAACCCTCATCACCTGATACGGGTAATGCCGTCGTAGGGAGCGTGGTGAAGGGCGCTCTCCAGCCTTCTCCTGCTCGCTTCCCTTCCGCCGGTCACGTACACACGGAGCGAGCCATGAATGCCAATCCCAAGTTCCTGAATGCCACGGCGCAGGTCGATGCCGGCGCGGTCCAGCCCTTGCCCAATTCGCGCAAGGTCTATATCGAAGGTTCGCAAGCCGGTGTGCGCGTGCCGATGCGCGAAATCACCCAGTCGGATACGCCGGCGTCGATGGGCGCGGAGAAAAATCCGCCGATCCTCGTCTACGACACTTCGGGCCCGTACACCGATCCGACCGTAAAGATCGATATCCGTTCCGGCCTCGCGCCCTTGCGCCAGTCGTGGATTGAGGCGCGCGGTGACACCGAAGCGCTGACCGGCCCGACTTCGCGTTATGGCCGCGAACGGCTGGAGGATCCGAAACTCGCCAGCCTGCGTTTCAACCTCGGTCGCCAGCCGCGCCGTGCCAAGGCCGGTGCGAACGTGTCGCAGATGCATTACGCGCGCAAAGGCCTGATCACGCCGGAAATGGAATACATCGCGATCCG
>CAZSIR010000077.1:0-14171 GCA_964606765.1 uncultured Bordetella sp.
GCGCAGACGGTGGCCAATTGCTACACCGCGATCGAGCAGGGCGTGGAAGTCGTGCCGGTGCTGAACAAGATGGACCTGCCGCAGGTGGAGCCGGAGCGGGTGGCTGCGGAAATCGAAGACATCATCGGCATCCCGGCGAAAGACGCTGTCAGGGTCAGCGCCAAGTCCGGCGAAGGCATAGTCGACGTGCTGGAGTCCGTCGTGCACCAGATGCCGCCGCCCAAGGGCGATCCGGATGCGCCGCTGAAGGCGCTGATCATCGATTCCTGGTTTGACAACTACGTCGGCGTGGTGATGCTGGTGCGCGTGGTCGACGGTGAACTGAAGCCCAAGGACCGCATTCTGCTGATGGCGGGTGGCGGCAATTTCCTCTGTGAGCAGGTGGGTGTATTTACGCCGAGGTCGCTGGCAAGGGAGCGCCTCGCAGCCGGGGAGGTGGGGTTCATCATTGCGGGCATCAAGGAACTGCAGGCGGCCAAGGTGGGCGACACGGTGACGCTGGCCGGAAACCCCGCCGTCGAGCCACTGCCCGGGTTCAAGGAGATCAAGCCGCAGGTGTTTGCCGGACTCTACCCGGTGGAGTCCAACGAATACGAGGCACTGCGCGAGGCGCTGGAGAAGCTGCATCTGAATGATTCTTCGCTGCGCTTCGAGCCGGAATCATCGCAGGCGCTGGGTTTCGGTTTTCGCTGCGGTTTTCTCGGCCTGCTGCACATGGACATCGTGCAGGAACGCCTCGAGCGCGAGTACAACATGTCGCTGATCACCACCGCGCCCACGGTGGTCTACCAGGTGGCCCTGCGTGACGGCAGCGTGATGGAAATCGAGAATCCCTCCCGGTTGCCGGAAATATCGCTGATCGAGGAAATCCGCGAGCCGATCATCACGGCATCGATCCTGCTGCCAAGCGACTATGTGGGGCCGGTGATGACCCTGTGCAACGAAAAGCGCGGCGCACAGCGCAACATGCAGTACCTGGGGCGGCAGGTCATGCTGACTTACGAATTGCCGCTGAATGAAGTGGTAATGGATTTTTTTGACCGCCTGAAATCGGTTTCCCGCGGTTACGCCTCCCTCGATTACGATTTCCTCGAGTATCGGGCCGGCGACCTGGTGCGGCTGGACATCCTGATCAACAGCGAGCGCGTCGACGCGCTGTCGCTGATTGTTCATCGTTCAAATTCCCAGTACCGCGGCCGGGAGGTCGCAGAGAAGATGCGCAAGCTGATTCCCCGCCAGATGTTCGACATTGCAGTGCAGGCGGCGATCGGCGCGCACATCATCGCGCGCGAGACCATCAAGGCCATGCGCAAAAACGTGCTGGCCAAGTGTTATGGCGGCGACATCACGCGCAAGAAAAAGCTGCTTGAAAAACAGAAAGCCGGCAAGAAGCGCATGAAGCAGGTCGGGACGGTGGAAATACCGCAGGAAGCTTTTCTCGCCATCCTTCAGGTCGGCAAATAACCGGAGTCGTCGTGAATTTCGCACTGATCATGCTGGTCCTGCTGCTGGTTACCGGTGCTGTCTGGCTGGCTGAGTGGCTGTATCTGGCCAAGCGCCGCGCCGCCGGCCAACAGCAGCCATGGTGGATCGAGTACCCGGTCAGCTTTTTCCCGGTGATCCTGGTGGTGTTCGTGCTGCGTTCCTTCCTGGTCGAGCCGTTCAAGATTCCTTCCGGCTCGATGCTGCCGACCCTTCTGGTCGGTGATTTCATCCTCGTCAACAAGTTCACTTACGGCATCCGCCTGCCGGTGGCGAACACACGGCTGGTTTCCGTCAATGAGCCGCAGCGCGGCGAAGTGATGGTGTTCCGGTATCCGGAAAATCCATCGCTCGATTACATCAAGCGGGTGGTCGGTGTTCCCGGCGATGACATCGTGTACGCCGACAAGCGCCTGACCATCAACGGCAAGGCCGTCACGGTCAAGGCGGATGGCGAATTCAATTATCTTGAGGGCGGACTCAATTTTGTCGCCGCCAGCCGCTTGCAGGAGCAGCTTGGGGAGCATACGCACTCGGTGCTGGTGCAGGCGGGCGTGCCGCCGGTGCAGCTGAGCGGCGTGCAGCGCTTTCCCTTCCGCGACAATTGTGCGTACAATGAGTCGGGTTTCCGCTGCAAGGTTCCCGCCGGCCATTATTTCCTGATGGGGGATAACCGCGACAGCAGCAGTGACAGCCGTTACTGGGGCTTCGTGCCGGAGCGGAACATTGTCGGCAGGGCATTTCTGATTTGGTGGAATTTCGATGACCTGAAGCGCATAGGTCGTTCGATCAACTGATAGGGACGGAGAGCTCGATATGCATACTCAGCGCGGAATTACCATCACCGGTTTTCTGGTATTTGCAATCATTTTCATTGCGGTATTGCTGCTGGGTTTCAAAATCGGCCCGGCCTATATGGAATACATGACCATCCAGAAAACCTTCAAGGCGCTTGCCGCCGAACCGGCGATGAAAACGGCGACACGGGGTGAATTCAACAGTGCCTGGAATGCGCGCGCCGGCGTCGACAACATCAAGGCCATCAGCTATGACGATGTGCAGATCGACAAGGATGCCTCGGGCATCGTGCTCAGTGCCGAATACACCGTGCGGGTGCCGCTGTTTGCAAACCTCAGCGCGCTGATGGAATTCAAGCCCCGATCTGATCAGTAGCCGTTTTCGCAACCATTCCGCTTGCTGTGGATCCTGGCGTAGTCAGCGGGAAAATCGGTCATCCATTCGCTGATCAGGGGCTGCTGCGCCGGGCACTGACCCATCGTTCCTTCGGCGCTGAGCACAATGAGCGCCTGGAATTTCTCGGCGACAGCATCCTCAACTGCATCATCGCCCTCGAGCTGCACGAGCGCTTTCCGGAGTTGAGCGAGGGCGAGCTGTCGCGCCTCCGGGCGAACCTTGTCAACCAGCAGTCCCTGCTCGGCGTGGCCCGGCAACTCGGGCTGGGCGGACAGCTGCTGCTGGGCGAGGGGGAACTCAAAAGCGGCGGCGCGCAGCGTCCGTCGATCCTCGCCGATACGGTGGAGGCCGTCATCGGCGCGGTGATGCTCGATGCGGGCTTCATGGCCGCACAAAAAGTGGTGCGGCAGCTGTTTGCAGACAGCCTTGCCGCGGTGAATCCGCAGGTCAGCGGCAAAGACGCCAAAACCCTGTTGCAGGAATTCACCCAGGGCCGCGGCATGGCCTTGCCGGTCTATACGCTGCTGGCGACCCAGGGACATGCCCATGCCCAGATTTTTCAGGTGCAATGCGTGATTGACGGACTGAACATCCGCACGGAAGGCCAGGGCGGCAGCCGTCGTGCTGCCGAGCAGGATGCGGCAGGCAAAGCCTGCGAACTGGCGGGGGTCCGGTGACGGCACACCGTTCGGGCTATGTCGCCATTGTCGGCCGGCCCAACGTCGGCAAGTCCACGCTGCTCAACCGCCTTGTCGGGCAGAAAATCAGCATTACTTCGCGCCGTCCGCAGACCACGCGCCAGCGCATCATCGGCATTGTGACGCGCGCCGATACCCAGTATGTTTTTGTCGACACCCCCGGTTTCCAGAACCGGCACGGCAATGCAATGAACCGGCTGATGAACCGCAGCGTGTCGCGCAGCATCAGTGACGTTGATGCCGTGGTCTGGGTGGTTGAGGCGCGCCGCCTGAATGCCGAGGACAGGGCGGTGGCGGGTTTGCTGGCGCATTGCGCAAACGTGGTGATCGCGGTCAACAAGATTGATGAACTGGGCAACAAGAATGAGTTGTTGCCGTTCATGCAGGAATTGCAGGCCTTGATGAATCCGTCGGCGATTGTGCCGGTTTCGGCGCAGAACGGCATCGGCGCCGAGCATTTGCTGGATGCAATCGCGGGTCTGCTGCCCGAGCGGGAGCGGCTCTATGCCGAGGACGAAATCACCACGGCCAGTGAACGCACCCTGGCGGCCGAATTGGTCCGGGAGAAGCTGTTCCGCCTGCTGGGCGAGGAGTTGCCATATTCAACGGCGGTCGAGATCGAGAAATATGAAACCGTCGACGGCCTGCGCCGCATCAATGCCTGCATCCTGGTCGACAAGGCCGGGCAGAAGGGCATCGTCATCGGCAAAGGGGGCGAGAAGCTGAAGCAGATCGGCACCCAGGCGCGGCTGGACATGGAGCGCCTGTTTGACGGCAAGGTGTTTCTCGAAGTCTGGGTCAAGGTCAAGTCGGGCTGGGCCGATGACGATGCGGTTTTGAAGCGAAGCGGTATAGAATAATATGAATAAAATCATATATTTATATAACTTTATTCAGGCAAAATCAAGGTTGTGCTCGGTACCTGCCGGTCATGGCTGAGCGCGCCCGCCGGGACGGGCAGCCGGCCTATCTGCTGCATACCTATGCCTACCGTGAAACCAGTCTGGTGGCTGAAATCTATACCCGGGAAGCCGGCCGGGTGGCGCTGATTGCGCGCGGTGCGCGCAGACCGCGCTCCGTGCTCCGCGGCGTATTGATGGCTTTCCAGCCGCTGCTGCTGGGCTGGTCCGGCAAGTCGGAACTGAAGACCCTGCACAAGGCCGAATGGCAGGGCGGCTATGTGCCGCTGCGCGGGCAGGCCCTGATCTGCGGTTTTTACCTGAATGAACTGCTGTTGAAACTGCTGCCGCGCGAGGACCCCCACGAACGGCTGTTCGAGGCTTATGCCGCCGCGCTGGAACAGCTGCCGGCATCACAGGATCACGCCGCCGTGCTGCGCCGCTTCGAGCGTGTGCTGCTGCAGGAGCTTGGCTATGGTCTGGTGCTGGACCGTGAAGTCGCCGGCGGGCGCCCGATCGAAGCCGCGGCGCATTACCGTTACGTGCCGGAGCGGGGACCGCTGCCCCTGCGCGAAACCGGCGGACAAAGCGGCGTAGAATTGGCGGGGCAGACGCTGATTGACATGGCTGCAGACCGTTACGCGGATCCGCGCACGGTGCAGCAGAGCAAAACGCTGATGCGGGCCCTGATCAATCATTGCCTGGGCCAGCAGACCCTGTATACGCGGCAGCTGCTCCGCGACCTGCAGCAGATGTGATGAATGCCGCGTTACCGATGTCATGACCAGACTCAGCGTCAATCTCAACAAAGTGGCTTTGCTGCGCAACTCGCGCAGCCTGGGCATTCCCGATGTCATCAAGGCGGCGCGTTCCGTGCTCGAGGCCGGGGCGGCGGGGATCACCGTGCATCCGCGTCCCGACGCCCGCCACATCCGCAGCAGCGATGTTTACGGGCTCGCGGCCTTGCTCGGCGCCTGGCCAAAAGCCGAATTCAACATTGAGGGCAATCCCTTTGAAGCGCCGCTGCTGGAGCTGGCGCGCGCGGTGAGGCCGCAGCAGTGCACACTGGTGCCGGACACTCCGGGCGCCTTTACTTCGGATCACGGCTGGGATCTGCCGCGTGACGGCGCGCGGCTGCAACCGGTGGTGACGGAGCTGAAAGGTCTCGGCATCCGGGTCAGCCTGTTCATGGATCCGCTGGCGGACATGATGTCGGCGGCGGCGGCCACCGGGGCGCAGCGTGTAGAACTCTATACCGAGCCCTATGCCCGTGCTTTTGGCACCGCGGAAGAAAAAGCCGCACTGGAGCGTTACGCGGCGGCTGCGGTTGCGGCACAGGCCGCCGGGCTGGGCGTCAATGCAGGTCATGATCTGAATCGGGACAACCTGCCGCGTTTTCTGTCCGCGGTGCCCAATGTGGCTGAAGTGTCGATCGGCCATGCGCTGGTTGCCGATGCGCTGGAGCTGGGCCTGGCCGCAACTGTCCGGGATTATCTGCGGGTCATGGCTGGGCCGCCTAGGGCAGCGCAATGATTTACGGCATCGGCATTGACGTGGTTCAGCCGCACCGCATCGCACGCCTGCTGGAAAAATACGGCGAACGCTTTGTCCATCGGGTGCTGACGCCATTGGAGCTGCCCCGTTACGGGAAAACCCGGCAACAGGTGTTTTTTCTCGCCAACCGCTTTGCCGCCAAGGAGGCCTTTTCCAAGGCCATGGGCACCGGCTTTCGTTATCCCGTCACCCTGCAGTGCATCAGCGTGGTGCAGAACAGCGCCGGAAAGCCGAGCCTGGCCTTCAATGCAGCGCTGGCCGAACTGGTGAAAAGCCGCGGCATCAGCGGCCATCACCTGACCATCAGCGACGAATCCAACCTGGCCTGCGCCTGCGTGGTGCTTGAAACATGAAAAATAAATCGATGCCTCTGGGCCCGGTGATGCTGGATGTCGCCGGAACGCTGCTCACGGATGAAGACCGGCGGCGGCTGCTGCATCCGCTGGTGGGCGGCGTGATCCTGTTTGCGCGCAATTTTGCATCCTGCGCGCAGCTCGCGCAGCTGACTGCGGAAATCCATGCGCTGCGCAGCCCGCAACTGATCATTGCCGTCGACCATGAGGGCGGGCGGGTGCAGCGGTTCCGCGAAGGCTTCACGGTGCTGCCGCCGATGCGGGAGCTGGGCCTGGTGTGGGACCGCGACCGGCGCAAGGCTGCGGCCCTGGCGCAGGCGCTGGGCTTCGTGCTGGCGGCCGAATTGCGCGTGCACGGCGTCGATCTGTCGTTCACGCCGGTGCTGGACGTCGATTACGGCAACAGCAGCGTGATCGGCGACCGCGCTTTTCATGCGAAACCCGAGGCGATTGCCGAACTGGCGATTGGCCTGATGCACGGCCTGCGCGATGGCGGCATGGCGGCGGTGGGCAAGCATTTCCCCGGCCATGGCCACGTGCGCGCCGATTCGCATCACGAGGTGCCGATCGATGAGCGGAGCATGGCGGATATCACGGGTGAAGACCTGATTCCGTTTCGCCGGCTGGTGGATGCGGGCCTGACGGGCATCATGCCGGCGCATGTGATTTATCCCGCAGTGGATGCCGCGCCCGCGGGGTTTTCCGCGATCTGGCTGAAAAAAGTGCTGCGCGGCGATCTGGGTTTCGATGGCGTCATTTTCAGTGACGACCTCAGCATGGAGGGGGCGCGGGTTGCCGGCGGCGTGGTGGACCGTGCCAATGCGGCTTTGCAGGCCGGATGCGACATGGTCCTGGTCTGCAACAATCCGCAATCGGCGGATGAATTGCTGGCCGGGCTTCAATACGCCATGCCGGCCACTGCACTGGCCCGCCTGGCGCGAATTCATGGTCGCGCGCATGCCGCCGATGCCGTCAAGCTGCGCGAGGACGCACAGTACGTGGCAGCGCTGCATGCGATCAGCGGGCTCGGCTCGCACAGCCGTGAACTGCCGCTGGCCTGAGAGGACTGCGCGGGTGTGACTCCATGAGCCGGCCACGCAGCGCTGCGTCGAGCGCAGCATCAAAGTCATCCGAGCCGTTTTCCCCGGGCTGCACGCGCTGCGGCCGCCTTGCAGCGCATCTTGCCCTTGTGCGCGCGGAGCATCCGGATTACCACGCGCGTCCGGTGCCGCCGTTCGGCGACGGTAAACCCGACCTGCTGATTGTCGGCCTAGCCCCGGGCATGCACGGTGCCAACCGCACCGGCCGGCCTTTCACCGGTGACCATGCCGGCATCCTGCTCTACGAGACCCTGCATCGCTACGGTTTCGGCAATCAGTCCGTGGCGCTCGCGCCGGATGACGGTCTGGTTCTCAAGGGCTGCCGCATCACCAATGCCGTCAAATGCCTGCCGCCGGAAAACAAGCCCCTGCCGGCGGAGATCCGTGAGTGCAACGCCTATCTGCGCGGCGAACTGCGGACACTCGCGCCGGCGGCGATACTGGCGCTGGGCACCGTGGCGCACCAGGCCGTGCTGCGCGCGCTGGACCTGCGGCTGGCCGATTTCTCCTTCGCGCATGGCGCCACGCACGAACTGGGCGGCGGTGCGCGTTTGTTCAACAGCTATCACTGCAGCCGCTACAACACCAACACGCGGCGATTGACCACGGAAATGTTCCACCAGGTTTTTGCGCGCATCCGCCAGTACCTGGATCAGGGCTGGGGCGGCCGCTGAACATGGGCGTGGCGCCAGCAGAAATTGCCGCCGGATTGCCCCATCTGCCGGGGGTGTACCGGATGCTCGGCGGGGAAGGGGAAGTGCTGTACGTCGGCAAGGCGCTGGACCTGCGCAAGCGCGTCAGTTCCTACTTCCAGCGCAGCGAGACGCTGTCACCGCGGATCCGTCTGATGGTGGCGCAGATCGTGAACATCGAAACCACGGTGACCCGCTCGGAAGCCGAAGCGCTGCTGCTTGAAAACAACCTGATCAAGTCGCTGGCGCCGCGTTACAACATCCTGTTTCGTGACGACAAGTCCTATCCCTACCTGATGCTGAGTGGGCACCGTTATCCGCGGCTGGGGTTTTTTCGCGGCAATCCGGACAAGCGGCACCGTTATTTCGGGCCGTTTCCCGATTCCGGCGCCGTGCGTGGCAGCATCCAGTTGCTGCAGAAGGTGTTTCGCCTGCGCACCTGCGAAGACGGCGTGTTCGCAAACCGCTCAAGGCCCTGCCTGCTGCACCAGATCCACCGTTGCACTGCGCCCTGCGTGAACCTGATCAGCGAAAGCGATTATGCCGAGGATGTGCGCAGCGCAGGCATGTTTCTCGAAGGCCAGGAAGATGCCGTTTTCGGCCGCCTCGACGCGCGCATGAATGCCGCCGCGGCTGAACAGCGTTACGAGGAAGCCGCGGTATACCGCGACCAGATCACGGCGCTGCACAAGGTGCGTGAACGCCAGTATGTCAGCGACGAGTCAGGGCGTGACGCCGACGTGATTGCCTGCGCCAGTGCGGCCGGCATCTGTTGCGTCAATCTGGTGATGATCCGCGGCGGCCGCCATCTCGGCGACAAGAATTTTTTCCCCCAGAACGCGGATGACGTCGAGCCGGCGCAGATCATCGAGGCCTTCATCGCCCAGCATTACCTGCTGCACCAGGTGCCGCCGCAGCTGATCGTGGGCGAGGCCATCGCGGTGGAGGTGCTGCAGGAAACGCTGTCGGAGCGTGCCGGCCGGCGCGTGCAGATCGGTGCGAATCCGATCGGTGACCGCCGGGTCTGGCTGCAGATGGCCGTAAAAAACGCCGAGCTGGGCGCAGCGCAGCGCAAAGTCCGGCACATGGGGGACGCGGCGAAACTGGCGGCTTTGCAGCAGGGGCTGAACCTGCCGGAGACCATGCAGCGCATTGAATGCTTCGATATCAGCCATACCCAGGGCGAAGCCACGGTCGCCTCCTGCGTGGTGTATGACCGTGGTGCGATGCAAAGCGGGGAATACCGGCACTTCAACATCAGGGACGTCGCGCCTGGCGATGATTACGCTGCGATGCGCGAAGTATTGACGCGGCGATATCGCAGGGTGGTGGCCGGTGAAGGCAGGATGCCCGATCTGGTGATGATTGACGGCGGACAGGGACAACTGGGCGTGGCGGTGGAAGTGATGACGGAGCTGGGCCTGAATGACCTGCCGCTGCTCGGCGTCGCCAAGGGTGAATCACGCAAGCCCGGCATGGAACAGCTGCTGATGCCCGGGCGCGAATCCGCATTCCGGCTGGATGCGGATGATCCGGGGCTGCATTTGATCCAGCAGATCCGCGACGAAGCGCACCGGTTTGCCATCGAGGGACATCGCGCCCGTCGCGGCCGTACGCGGACCACGTCGCCGCTGGAGGCGATTCCCGGCATAGGCGCCAAGCGCCGCCAGCGTCTGCTCACCCGGTTTGGCGGCTTGCGCGGACTGGTTGCAGCCAGCGTCGAGGAAATGGCCCAGGTCGATGGCATCAGCCTGGCGCTGGCAGAACGGATTTATGATGAACTGCACTGATACACTGCGTGCCGGATGCCTGTAACCTGAAGTCTGTAACTTGAAATCATGATATTCAACTGGCCCAACCTGCTGACCTGGCTGCGGATCGTGATGATTCCGCTGTTTGTCGGCATTTTCTATTTTGAGCAGCAATGGGTGTCGCATGCGAACCAGAACCTGGTGGCGATGCTGATTTTCACGTTCGCGGCGATTACCGACTGGCTCGACGGCTGGCTGGCGCGGCGCTTGAACCAGACTTCCGCTTTCGGCGCCTTTCTCGATCCCGTTGCGGACAAACTGATGGTGGCCGCGGCTTTGATCATACTGGTGCAGCTGGGAAGGATTGATGCGGTCATCGCGCTGGTCATCATCGGCCGCGAAATTGCCATTTCGGCCCTGCGGGAATGGATGGCGTCCCTCGGCCGGGGCAAGAGCGTCGCGGTATCCATGGTCGGCAAGGTCAAGACCGCTGCACAGATGATTGCCATTCCGATGCTGCTTTATCACGACCCGATCGGTGTATTTGACCCGCATTACTGGGGCACCTGGTTGATCTGGGGGGCGGCTGTGCTGACCCTGATTTCGATGGGGTATTACCTGAAAATGGCCTGGGCGGCACCCAGATCGGGCGCTTAGCCCAGCAGGTTGCGGGCCGGGAAGGGCTTGAATTATAATGCGCGGCTGTTATACGGCAGTCATGCGGGAATAGCTCAGCTGGTAGAGCGCAACCTTGCCAAGGTTGAGGTCGGGAGTTCGAGCCTCCTTTCCCGCTCCAAATTCTGGGGAAAACGGTTGATCATAACCTGCCGTTTTCCCCTTTCAGTTTCAGCGGCGCGGTAGCAAAGCGGTTATGCAGAGGACTGCAAATCCTTGTAGGGCGGTTCGACTCCGCCCCGCGCCTCCAGACAAAGCAAATGACCGTGCGCTGTGCCCCGCGAAGCTTTCGCCGGTCATTTGACTGCTGCCAGCCCCTGTCCGGTTTTTTTCTGATGCCCCGGGTTTCGCTGCGGCAGCCGCGTCCAGTGCCCGTCTTGGAACGACATTTGCTTTCACTTGCCTTGTTTCTGCAATCCACAATCGAAGAGGCTGGCCCATGATTTCGCGTCATTTTCACTTTCTCCTGCTGGTTTGCGCTGCAGCCACAGTCCATCCCGCATGGTCGCAATCCGATGCCGGCTCTTTTCCGGCGAAGACGGTGCGCATCGTCGTGCCCATCGCACCGGGCGGGGGCGCCGACATCCAGGCGCGCCTGTTCGGCAAAAAAATGGGCGAGAGCACGGGACAGCAGTTCATCGTCGACAACCGCCCGGGGGCGGGCGGGGTGGTGGGCGCAGAGGTCGTGGCCAAGTCGCCGGCGGATGGTTATACGCTGCTCTTCACCACCGCCCAGCTCGCAGTCAATGCCAGCCTGAACAAAAACATGTCACTGGATCCGGTGCGGGATCTGCTGCCCGTGGCGATTGTGTCAACGTCACCGCTGGTCCTGTCCGTGCACCCGAGCATGCCGGTGCGCAATGTTGCCGAATTCGTGGCACTCGCCCGCAAGCGCGGCGGCGACCTGGTCGGCGGTTCCAACGGCACCGGCACCACCAGCCATATCGCGCTGGAGATGCTCAATCAGATTGCGAAGCTGAAATTAGTACATGTTCCTTACCGCGGCGGCGTGCCGTCGATGACCGCGCTCGTCGGCGGAGAGGTCGATTTCGGTTTTACCACCATTCTCACCGTTCAGCCGTTCATCAAGCTGGGCAAGGTGCGTCCTCTGGCAGTGACCACCCCGCAGCGGTCATCCACTTTGCCCGGACTGCCGACGATGAAATCAACATTTCCGGATTTCGAGATCGACAACTGGTACGCTTTTTTCGTGCCCAAGGGCACACCAAGGAATCTGGTCAGCCGCCTCAACGAAGAATCGATCAAGGCGCTGAAATCGCGCGAGATCGGCGAGTATCTGGCGCGTGACGGCGGCGAGTCCCTCGGCAGTTCGGTGGATGCGGCCGCTGCGCACTTTCGCCGGGAAGCGGAGAAATACGCGAAGATCGTCACCGCGGGGAAATTGCGCGCGGATTGATTGCTGGCGCGCAGGAAGAGACCCGGCGGATCTGGATTTCAGGCATTGGCTTGGTGCCTCTTGGTGCCTGGTACCCGGGGCCGGAGTCGAACCGGCACGCCTTGCGGCTTCGGATTTTAAGTCCGATGCGTCTACCAATTTCGCCACCCGGGCTCCGGACGCATTCTACTCCACGTGAATTGCGGCCGGCTCCACCGAGTCTATGGTTTCCTGGCCGGACGGCTTGGGGCGTCGGCCGGAGCGCCGGGGGCTCTGGGCTATAATCAGTCTTGGCGCTGTGGCTGCGATGCATTTTTTCAGAACGACTTTTGTGGCGCGAACCATTCATGATTGTTTTTGATCTTGGCTGCGACAACGATCACCGCTTTGAGGGATGGTTTTCCTCCAGTGAGGATTTCGATCGCCAGCTGAATGACAAACAGCTGAGCTGTCCGCTGTGCGGCAGCCAGCAGATCAACCGGCTGGTGACTGCGGCAAGGCTCAATACCGGACGCGGCGGAGTGCCGGCGGAGGGGCAGCCTGCGCCGGCCGCGAATTCACCGCAGTACGTCAACTTCGATGCCGCGCGCATGCTCAAGCTGATCTCACACATCGTGGAAAACACCGAGGATGTCGGCAAGGCTTTTGCGGAAGAGGCGCGCAAAATCCATTATCAGGAATCCCCTGAGCGCCATATTCGCGGCACGGCCACTTCACAGGAAGTTGAGTCCTTGCGTGATGAGGGCATCGACATCGTTGCGCTGCCGGTGCCGGCGCATCTGGCGGGCAAAACGCACTGAAACACGCTTCAAGGCCGGCGCGGGAATTGCAACGCCTGTGATGGCCGGCGGATGATTTGTTCGTATTACGGGCCGCTGGTTTCTGGCCTGACGCAGGGCTGGCATGTGATACTGCTGCACGCTGGCAGCCCGCGATTTCATAATACGAACAATGAGCGAATTACAGGCGCTACTCAATCCCCGTTCGATTGCCATACTCGGTGCCTCGGCTGATCTGTCGAAGGTCAACGGCCGCACCCTGCGTTTCCTGCAGGAGAAGGGCTACCAGGGGCGTATTTTTCCGGTCAATCCGAAATATGCATCGATTGCCGGTCTGCGCTGTTATGCCGGCGTGGATGAACTGCCGGAAGCGCCGGACCTTGCGGTCATCGCCGTGCCTGCCGCGCAGGTGCTGGCATCGGTGCGCGAGCTGGTTCGCCGCGGCGGCCGTAGCGCGGTGGTTTTCAGCTCCGGTTTCGCCGAAATGGGGGATGCTGGCCGTGCCCTGGAACATGCGGTGGCAGAGACCGCGCGCAAGGGCGGTTTGCGTCTCTGCGGGCCGAATTGCCTGGGACTGATCAACGCCTTCGACGGCGTCATCGCGACTTTCGGACAGTTTGCCGAAGGCGCAACGCCGGCCGGACCGGTGGCTTTTGTCACCCAGTCCGGCGCTTTCGGCACGGCGATTGCGGCACTGGCGCGGCGGCGCGCGCTGGGGCTGGGGTACTTCATCAATACCGGCAATGAATGCGATGTCGATTTTGTGCAGATGATGCGCGCGGTTTTCGATGATGAGCGCATCCGTGTCGGCGCCGGTTATCTGGAGGGGGTTCGTGATGGCGCGGGACTGCGCAGGCTGGCCGAACATGCGCTGGACAGCGGCAAGCCGCTGACCCTGACCAAGGTCGGCCGCACCGCCGCCGGCGCCAAAGCGGCGGCCTCGCACACCGGGGCACTGGCTGGCGCTGACGCCGTGTTCGATGGCGTGGTACGCGGGCTGGGCGTGACCCGTGCCCGCAACGAAGAGCACATGCTGGATATCGTCGAAGTGCTGGGCGCATGCCAAATGCCCGGCGGGCGCGGCATTGGCATCGTGACCCAGTCCGGCGGAGCGGGTGTGCTGATGGCTGATCGCGCAGAAGAGATGGGGCTGCTGGTGGCCGATCTGGCGCCGCAGACACGCGACGCTTTGGGCAAGGTCATTCCCGGATTCGGCACGACCGGCAACCCGGTGGACATCACCGGCCAGTTTGTCGCCAATCCACAGCTGCTGCTCGAAAGTGTGCGCATCGTGATGGACGATCCACAAGTGCATGTCGGTATCGTGTGGCTGCAACTGATGGAGGGCCATGTCGACCAGCTATCAGAAATTTTCAATAAAATCAATAACTTGGTAAACAAGCCCTGGGTGGTGTGCTGGGTGGCTGCTCCCGAAGCGGCATTGCAAAAATTGCGCGCGTCAGGGATTGCAGTGTTGCGTGGCGCCGAACCAACGATCGATGCGGTCGCCGCGCTGGTGGCTTACGCCGAAGCGCGCCGCCACTGGCTCAGCGACGCGGCCGCGCGCAAGGCCCTGGCACTGCCCAAGCCCCAGTTGC
>CAZSIR010000078.1:0-13869 GCA_964606765.1 uncultured Bordetella sp.
GCATCGACACGCTGCTGATCTTCATGGCCAACATGGCGTGGAATTCAACGATGAACACCAGCGAAGTGCGGACGATGTTGAACGATCGTGACGCGAATGGCGAATACAAGATTCCTTTCCTGATCGTCTGCGACGCCTTCCAGTCGGAAATGACGGCCTTTGCCGACCTGGTGCTGCCGGATACGACCTACCTCGAGCGCCATGACGTGATGTCGATGCTGGACCGGCCGATCTCCGAATTCGACGGACCGGTGGATTCGGTGCGGGTGCCGGTGGTGCCGCCGAAAGGGGAATGCAAGCCTTTCCAGGAAGTGCTGGTCGAGCTGGGCAGCCGCCTGAAATTTCCGGCGTTCACCAAGCCGGATGGCACGCGCAAGTTCAGGGATTACCCGGACTTCATCGTCAATTTCGAAACCGAGCCGGGTTCGGGCCAGGGTTTCCTGATCGGCTGGCGCGGCAAGGACGGCGACAAGGCGCTGGTGGGTGAGCCGAACCCGAAACAGTGGGAGATGTACGCCAACAACAACTGCGTGTTCCATTACGTGATGCCGGAATCACACCAGTACATGCGCAACTGGAACCAGGGTTACCATGACTGGGCGCACCAGATGAAGCTGCGCCGCTTTCCGGATCCGGTGATGATCCAGCTCTACGCCGAGGTGCTGCAGCGGTTCCGCCTTGCCGCGCGCGGGCAGGGCAAACGCGTGCCGCCGGAACACCTGCGCGAGCGCATCAAGACCTATTTCGATCCGCTGCCGTTTTATTACGCGCCGCTGGAAATGCAGTGCACGGACACGGAAAAATATCCCCTGTCGGCCATTACCCAGCGCCCGATGGCGATGTATCACTCCTGGGATTCGCAGAATGCCTGGCTGCGCCAGATCCATGCCCACAATTACCTGTTCGTGAACGGCAAGACGGCCGCTGCGAACGGCATAGCCGACGGTGACTGGATCTGGGTGGAGTCCATGCATGGCCGCGTGCGCTGCATGTGCCGCTGCAGCGAAGCGGTGGAGCCGGGGACGGTATGGACCTGGAATGCAATCGGCAAGGCGCAGGGGGCCTGGCATTTAACGCCCGACGCAAACGAAGCGCAGCGGGGTTTTTTGCTGAACCACCTGATTTCAGAAGAGCTGCCGGGCGTCGATGGCCGGCGCATGTCGAATTCGGATCCGGTGACCGGCCAGGCCGGCTGGTATGACGTGCGGGTGCGCATCAGCAAGGCCGCGGCCGATGAACCCGCCGAAACCTGGCCGCAGTTCGCGCCGGTGCCGGCTGCGCCGGGCACGAACCCGGTGCGCCGGCTGTGGCAGGCGTTTGTCGGCGGCAAGGGGGATTACAAGTGATGCAATCAAAGAATATCCGGACAGGGGGGCGTTTTTCGTGACTCAACTCGCCTTGGTCATCGACCTCAACGTCTGCGTCGGCTGCCATGCCTGCGTCACCAGTTGCAAGGAATGGAACACTTCCGGCGAAGCAGGCTTCCTGTCGGACGACAATCCCTACGGCAAGGATCCGACCGGGACGTTTTTCAACCGTGTGCAGACCTTCGAAGTCGGCGAATTTCCCGACACGCAGACCGTGCATTTCCCGAAATCCTGCCTGCACTGCGAAGATCCGCCTTGTGTGCCGGTCTGTCCGACGGGCGCCAGTTACAAGCGTCCGGAAGACGGCATCGTGCTGGTGGATTACGACAAATGCATCGGCTGCAAATACTGCGCCTGGGCCTGTCCGTACGGCGTGCGCGAGCTGGATGAGCACCAGAAGGTGATGAAAAAGTGCACGCTGTGCGTCGACCGCATTCATGACGAGAAACTGCCGGAGGCGGAACGCAAGCCGGCCTGCGTGCTGGCCTGCCCGACCAATGCCCGGCTGTATGGCGACATCCATGATGAAGAGTCGGTGGTGTCGAAAGCCATCCGCGAGGCCGCCGGCTACCAGCTGATGCCGGAGTGGGGAACCAATCCGGCCAACCACTACCTGCCGCGGCGCAAGTGCGGAGATGTGCAGAAATGAATCCCGCGTTCTCGGTGATTTTCCTTACCACGCTGACCGGCGCAGGGCAGGGCCTGTTCCTCGCCCTGTTCGTGATCGAAGCCGGCGTGGCGGCCGGCATCACGGCCGCGCCGGCGCCGGCCTTCTACTGGACGGGCAGCGTGCTGTCATTGCTGCTGCTGGGTGCGGGCCTGCTGGCTTCGTTTTTCCATCTGGGCCATCCGGAGCGTGCCTGGCGCGCGATGGCGATGTGGCGCACGTCCTGGCTGTCGCGCGAAGTGATCGTGCTGCCGGCCTGCATGGCGCTGATTGCAGCCTGGGGCTGGGCGCACTGGCAGGGTGTTGGCGGAACCGTGGCATTGGGTGCGGCCGGTGTCGTGCTGTGCCTGGCGCTGTTCCTGTGTACGGGCATGATTTACGCCTGCATCAAATTCCTCCAGGAATGGGCGTCGCCGCTGACGCTGGTCAACTTCACGCTGCTGGGCTGCGCGTCGGGTGTTGCACTGGCTGCGGCACTGGCGGCCCAGCGCGGCGAAACCTTCGGCGGCTGCATCACGGCCTGGGCCATCGTGCTGACGCTGGCCGGGCTGGTGACGCGGCTGCTGTCCCTGCGCCGCAACGCGGGGCTGAAACCGCGTTCCAGCCTGCAGACGGCCATCGGCATCAACCATCCGCGCATTGCGCAGAAGTCACAGGGTTTCATGGGCGGGTCTTTCAATACCCGTGAATTTTTCCACGGTCAGACCCCGGGCGCATTGCGCGTGGTGAAAGGCTGGTTTCTGGCCGGGGCTTTTGTGATCCCGGCTTTGCTGCTGGCCATCGGTCTGGCCTCCGGCAAACCGGCCTGGCTGTGGCTGGCCTGCGCGGTGCAGTACTGCGGCCTGCTGGCCGAGCGCTGGTTCTTTTTTGCCCAAGCGAATCACCCGCAAAACCTTTATTATCAGGCGGTCTCCTGACCCCGACTTTCAAAATCCCAGCAGTTCGATGCCGCCGCTCCAAGTCATCCGCAGCAGTGCCCGCCGCACCTTCCAGTCCGTCAGCAGCCTGACACAAAGGGAAAGGCAGCGCCTGATCGAAGAAATGCAGCAGGCGCGGGGGCTGATGCCCATCCTGATGAAGCAGCGCAACGGCCAGCGCTGGTCGATTGAAGACCGCACGCTGCTGCGCGATCATCTCGGCCGCCTGTCGCGCCTGAGCCCGTACCTGGTGCTGGTGGTGATGCCCGGCGGTTTTTTCATGCTGCCGGTATTCGCGTGGTGGCTGGACCGCCGCCGGACGCGGTTGCGCAAGCCGCCGCCCCCTCTGTCCTGATCTGAATCATGGTCGCGATCTGGTACCTGCTGATGCTGGCGCCGTTCATCGCGATTCCCGTGCTGTGGTGGAATTACCGCCGCAGGATTGCCGCCCGTGACAGTTTTGCCGACCTGCGCCTGCAAAAACTGGTCAGTCATCCGGCGGAGGAGCCGGCTGTCCCCCTGGGTATTCCGCCGGCTGCAGCGGCAGCCAGCCCTGCGGCGTATGTACGGCGGGCGAGGACCCTGGATCCGGCGCAGACCGTGCTCTACTACCTGCTGAAAAACAGCCTGCCCGACCATGAGGTGATGCCGCTGGTGGCGCTCTCGGCCGTGCTGGAAATTCCGCCCGCCGTCAGCGGCAGCGAGCGCGAGCAGCGGCAGCGTGGCCTCGCGCTGCATGGCGTCGATTTCGTGGTTTGCAACAAGGCGCTGCAGCCGGTCGCAGTGATTGATTTACCGCTGCAGGATGCGGCGCCGTCGCCGCAGGATTTCAAAACGCGCAGCCTGGCGGGCGCCGGCCTGCGTTACCTGCGCCTGTCGCGCAAGGCCCTGCCCAAACGGGAAGCGCTGCGCGCGCTGGTGCTCGGCGCCTGATGCCCGTTCAGAAGGCTTTGCCGAATTCGCGCAGCCAGCTGCCGGCGCCATCGAGGATCATTTCCACGGCGATGGTGCCGATCAGCAGCGCGGATATCCGTCCCACCACTTCCATGTAGCGGTCGATCAGCCGCGCATTGCGTTCCTTGACGTAGTCGTGCGCCAGCTTGAGGCCGATGACGAGCGTCATGGTCAGCGCCAGCGTGCCGAATATGACCAGGCCGGCGATGAAGATGTCATGGCGCGCGCCGATGACCACCGCCGCGCTGACCGTACCGGGACCAATCAGGAAGGGCATGGCGATGGAGCCGGCGAGGTGCTCCGGCGCGCCGCGGGTGGCGCGGATGGCGTCGACCCCGGAAAACACGAAGCGCACGCCGATCAGCAGGAAGATGATGCCGCCAAACAGCTGAAAGGAGGCAAATCGCACCTGCAGATAATCGGTAAAAATGGCTTCGCCGCCCCAGGCGAAGAGCCAGAACGCTGCGCCGCTGATCAGGGATGCCCGGGTCAACACCCGCGCCAAGGTCCCGCTTTTTAAATCTGTAATTAAATCAATTAGATAGATGCTTAATAGAAAGGGGTTGAGCAGGGCGAAGAACAGCGTAAAGGATTGCAGCAGGGCTTGGTTTTCGGGCATCGTAGGGATATCAGTTTAGGAGGGGAATTTAATATTCAAGTTATTGATTATAAACGACTATATGGCTTGACCTGAAAGGCTAAGTCTATTATAATAGACAGTTGTGGTCATTAATCATCAAAACACTTCAAACTATTGATTTATATAGGAAAACCAAGAACCAGTGAGTAAAACGCTGTCCACCGCTTCCGTGGCGCCAGCGTCGTCCAAGTTTCTTTTACGAGAACCCGGCATTTCAGACGGCGCAGCCCTCCACCGGCTCGTTCGCGCCTGTCCGCCGCTGGATCTGAATTCCCCGTACGCCTACCTGCTGCAGTGCGCGCATCACGCGCGGACCTGTGTGCTTGCCGAAGGGCCCGAAGGCATAGCCGGCTGGGTATCGGCCT
Source organism: uncultured Bordetella sp. (assembly GCA_964606765.1). Classification (GTDB taxonomy): domain Bacteria; phylum Pseudomonadota; class Gammaproteobacteria; order Burkholderiales; family SG8-41. The sequence goes on from CAZSIR010000078.1 coordinate 4,911, forward strand.
ACCGTCCTCCCGAGACCCCTGAAGTGCTGTTTGTCTGGCAGGTTGCCGTGGCGCCCGCGGCGCGCGGGCATGGCCTGGCGCTGCGCATGCTCGAGCATCTGCTGGCACGCCCCGGTCTCGCCGGCTGCAAACGGCTGGAAACCACAGTCACCCCGTCCAATGCCGCGTCGCGCCGGGTATTCGCCGCGCTGGCGGCGGGGCTGGGCGCGCCGATGGACGAACAGGTCTTTTTTTCCAGTGAAGATTTCAATGATCCGCGGCATGAGCCCGAAATGCTGATACGCATCGGCCATGACCGGCAGGCATTGCAGCCATTGTTGTCAACCCGCAGAGGAGAGCACCGACATGAACCTGAAAATATTTGACCGGCTGGAATCCGAGGTGCGTGGCTATGTCCGCTCATTCCCGACCCTGTTCGACAAGGCGCGCGGTTCGCGGCTGATCGACGAGGAAAACAACACCTACATCGACTTTTTTGCCGGCGCAGGCACGCTGAACTACGGCCACAACAATCCGGTGATCAAGCAGGATCTGATGGATTACCTGGAGGCTGACGGTCTGATCCACGGCCTCGACATGGCCACCGTGGCGAAAAAGGAAATGCTCGAGGTTTTTGAGCGTCTGATCCTGAAGCCGCGCGACATGCAGTACAAGGTGCAGTTCACCGGACCGACCGGCACCAACGCCGTCGAGGCCGCGCTGAAGCTGGCGCGCCAGATCAAGGGTCGCAGCAACGTCATTTCCTTCACCCATGGCTTTCACGGCGTCACCGGCGGTTCGCTGGCGGCAACGGCCAATGCCAAGTACCGGGACGCCGCCGGCATCACGATGGACAACACGACCTTCATGCCCTACGACGGCTACCTCGGCGCCGGCGTCGATACCACGGATTTCCTGGAACGCATGATCTCCGACCGCAGCAGCGGCGTGGACCAGCCGGCTGCAGTGATCGTCGAGACCGTGCAGGGCGAGGGCGGAGTCAATGTCGCGAGTGCGGCCTGGCTGCGTTCGCTGGAGCAGGTCTGCCGGCGTCAGGACATGCTGCTGATCGTCGATGACATCCAGATGGGCTGCGGGCGTACCGGGCATTTTTTCAGCTTTGAGGAATCGGGGATTTCGCCCGACATCATCACCCTGTCAAAGTCGATCAGCGCCTATGGCCTGCCGATGGCGCTGGTGCTGATGAAACCCGAGCTGGATGCCTGGTCTCCGGGCGCGCATAACGGCACTTTCCGCGGCAACAACCTCGCTTTCGTCACGGCGCGCGCGGCGCTGATGCATTACTGGAGCGATGATGCCTTCCAGAAGGGCGTGCAACGCAAGGGCGTCATCATGCGCAACTGGCTTGAACACATCGCCGCGGATTACCCGCAGGGCGGTTTCGAGGTGCGCGGGCGCGGCATGGTGCAAGGCCTGGCCGCTGCCGACCCTCAGCTGCCGGGGCTGATTTCGAGGCGCTGCTTCGAAAAAGGCCTGGTGATCGAAACCTCCGGCGCAGAGGACGAAGTGCTGAAGTTGCTGCCGGCACTGACCATCGACGAGAAGCTGCTGTGCCAGGGCCTGGAAGTCATCGAGGACGGCGTGGCCGAGGTGCTTGGCGTGGACCGGGTGCAGGGGCGCGACCGCAAGATCAAGTACATCAATTTCCGGGCCGCGCGATGATCGTACGCAAACTGTCGGACATCAAGGATACGGCCCAAGATGTCGTCACGCCGAACTGGGCCAGCCGGCGGCTGCTGCTGGCGCGCGACGGCATGGGTTTTTCGCTGCATGAGACGACGATTTTCGCCGGCACGGAAACGCATATCCACTATCAGCACCACCTCGAGGCGGTGTACTGCGTGGAAGGCGAGGGCGAGGTGGTGACTGTCGCCGACGGCAGGGTCCATGCGATTGCGCCCGGTGTGATGTATGCGCTGGATGCCCATGATGAACATTACCTGCGCGCGCACCGCGATCTGCGGCTGGTGTGCGTATTCAACCCGCCGCTGACCGGTCGCGAAGTCCACGACGAGAGCGGCGTTTACCCGCTGCTGGCCGATGCCACGGGCTGAGCTCCGGCGGCGACGGAACATGCAAGGAGAATAAACAAATGGTTCTGGTTACAGATCTTTATCAATCCCGCAGCGACAACGAATCCGCGATCATCCTGCGTCAGGATCCGGTGGTGTATCCGGGGCCGTACGCAAAGGCGGAATTCGCCCTCTCCGAACATCAGTTGCGCAGCTATCGCAAGAACGGTTTCATCCAGATGCGCGGTTTGCTGGCGGAAACCGAAGCGGCGGATCTGCTGCAGGAGGCCAACCGGCTGGCGGTGGAGAGCGGGCGGGAACAGCGGCCCGAGGCCGTGCTGGAGCCGGAGAGCAGGGCCGTGCGCTCGGTTTTCCGCGCGCACGGGCTGAGCAGGGTCTTCGGGCGCCTGATGCGGGACGGACGGCTGCTCGATGTGGCACGGCAGATTCTCGGCAGCGATGTCTATATCCACCAGTCGCGCATCAACCTGAAGCCCGGATTCGCCGGCAAGGAGTTTTACTGGCATTCCGACTTCGAAACCTGGCACATCGAGGACGGCATGCCGCGCATGCGCGCGGTCAGCTGCGTTGTGCAGCTCACCGAAAACAATGAATTCAACGGCCCGCTGCTGCTGGTGCCCGGATCGCACATGCACTACATCTCCTGCGTCGGAAAGACGCCGCGCGATCATTACAAGAAATCGCTGCGCAGGCAGGAGTACGGCGTGCCGGATCCGACCAGCCTCGAGTTCCTCGTCGGACGCGGCGGATTGCAGTCGACCAAGGGGCCTGCGGGCTCGGTCATTTTTTTCGACTGCAACACCATGCACGGTTCCAACAGCAACATCTCGCCGTTTCCACGCGCCAACCTGTTCTGCGTCTACAACAGCGTGGAAAACCGGCTGACAGGGCCGCGGCAGGGCCTGCGGCCGCGGCCGGAGTACATTGCATCACGTGAAAGCTCCGTTTCACTGCAGCGACTGCAATCCGCGACAAAGGTCTGAGATGTCCTGCCTTGTCCGGGCAGGGCATAATTGGCTCCGGTCGCCGCTTGCGACAGTCATCTTCAGGAGAAACGGGTGGGTAAATTCGTCCGCATGATGTTTTGGGCTGCGGTTGTGGCCGTGCCGCCGGCTGCAGCCAAAACCCCCGAGCAGATTTTTCAGGAAGTGTCGCGAAGCATCGTCACCATCCAGGCCTTTGATGCGGCGGGCAATGTGATCAGCCTCGGCAGCGGCGTGGTGACCACGGTGGATTCGGTGATGACCAACTGCCATGTGGTCGAGGGCGGGCAGCGTCTTGCGGTGACCAGCGGCAATACGGTGCTGAAGGGGGAGGTGCGCGCGGCGGACGTGGAGCGTGATCTGTGCGAGCTGGCCGTGAGCGGCCTGCAGGCGCCGCGGGTTTCGCTTTATACCGCCAAGCTGCGCGTGGGGCAGAGGGTTTATGCGATCGGCGCCCCAGAGGGGCTTGACCTGACGATCAGCGAGGGACTGGTGTCCAGCATCCGCGAGATTGAAGGTGCGTATTACATACAGACCTCGGCGCCGATTTCGTCCGGCTCCAGCGGTGGCGGGCTGTTTGACGTGGAAGGGCGGCTGGTGGGCCTGACGGCGTTCATCCTGGCGGAAGGGCAGAACCTGAATTTTGCCCTGCCTGCCGCCTGGATCACCGACCTCGCGGCGCGCAGCGGTTCCAAGCCGACGCTGGCCAACCGCGAGGCCGTCAACGACAAATGGCAGTCACGCAGTGCGGAACTGCGGGCGAAAAAGGACTGGGTTGCCTTTCTTGCGACGACCCAGCAATGGGTGCGTGCGGTGCCGGCGGGCGTGACGGGCTGGATCGCGCTGGGTGACGCTTACCTGCTGGTGAACCGGCCACGCCGCGCCATCACGGCCTACAACCAGGCGCTCAAGCTCGACGGCGGCAGCCTCGAGGCCTGGGTGGGCGCCGGCAACACCTATCTCGCGTTAAACCAGTATGACCGCGCGGTTGAGACGGCACATGAGGCCCTGCGCCTGCGCGCTGACAATCTTGCGGCCCTGCAGTTGCTGGGCACCGCCTATCACCACCAGAACCAGCGTTCACGTGTGCGCGAGGTGTACGCAAGGATGGAAAAGGTGGATGCGGGCGCCGCAAAAGAGTTTGCAAAAAAATTCATAAGTAATTGATTTTATTGATATTTATTTTATATGGTCCTCTCGTTCCACAATGTGCTTGACGCTGTACGGGGTATTCCGTATAACGGCAGCGCGTGTTTGGTTTCAGGTGCTTGAAAGTCAGCGGTTCCCGCGTATGCAGTTGTGGTGTTCGTACTTTTGGGGCTGTGAGATTTAAATACGATATACGGCGCAAGCCGGAATTTATCCATCCTCAAAAGGAAGACAACATCATGGCAACCGGTACTGTTAAGTGGTTCAACGACGCAAAAGGTTTCGGCTTCATCACCCCGGACGGCGGTGGCGAAGACCTGTTTGCCCATTTCTCGGGCATCAACATGAGCGGTTTCAAAACCCTGAAAGAAGGCCAGAAGGTGACGTTTGACATCACCGCCGGCAACAAGGGCAAGCAACAAGCGAGCAACATCCAGGCTGCCTAAGCCGGACGCTGCAGAAAAACCGGGCGCAGGCCCGGTTTTTTTTGCCTGTTGCCGGTGGTTTTCCTCACAGAAATTTCACACGTGGTCGTATAACGTGAAGTTCTGATCTGTTTCCGGCTCTGCGCCGGCCACCGTTAAAGGAAAACGACTTGAAACAGGAATTGACCGCCAGTCTCGCCCTGGCTGATGCGCTTCCACAGATGACGGCGGTTCCTGGTTATCTCGAGAAAGATTACTGGTGGGCCTACGTCCATCCCAACGCTGTGCGGGTGTTCGAGAGGCAATGGCTGGTCAATGCCATACTCTGGGGGAATTTTTCCAGGCTGCGCGATTCGGCACTGGACGCCCTCGGATACCCGGTCCGGGGCCGCAGCCTGCAGATCGCCTGTGTCTACGGCGACCTGACCGTCAATCTTGCAGACCGGCTGGATGCGGGGGCAAGCCTCGATGTCGTGGATGTCCTGGAGGTGCAGCTGAAGAACCTGCGGCGCAAGCTGTCAGGCCGGCAGGGTATCTCGTTACTGCAGAGGGATTCGTCCGACCTGCAGCTTGCGGACGGCAGCTACGACCAGGTGCTGCTGTTTTTCCTTCTCCACGAGCAGCCTGAAGACGTGCGGCGGCGCACCCTTGCCGAGGCCGTGCGCGTGGTGAAGCCGGGCGGCAAAATTGTTGTCGTTGATTATCATCGACCGCACCGCCTGCATCCGCTGTACTATCTGTTCAAGCCGGTCTTGGCCCGGCTTGAACCCTACGCACTGGATTTGTGGCGACAGGACATCGAAGCGTGGCTGCCCGGAAGCATGCCGGTTTCAACACGGCGTCATCAGACCTTCTTTGGCGGCTTGTATCAGCAGCTGACGCTGGTTCGAAATTGAAGCGTCGGTGCTTTTCTTTTGTCTGGATGCTGGTCCTGTTACGGGCCTTGTCGGCGGGCGCGGCCGAAAACTTCAACGTGGTCGCGGACGCCCGTGGCGCGGCGGTGGGTATTGACGCGCAGGCCACCCTCGCCGTTCCCCATGCCCTGATCTGGTCGACCCTCACTGACTATGGAAGGCTTGCGGAATTCATTCCCGGGATGCAGAGCAGCCGCATCACCGCACGGCAGGGACCCACGGCCATTGTCGAGCAGCGGGGAACTGCCGGGTTTTTCATTTTTTCCCATGACATTGATGTTGTCGTCGCCTCAACCGAGCACCCTCCGGACAGTATCGAGATCCGTGTGGTCAAGGGAAATCTCAGGCAGTTGCAGGGACGGTACCGGGTCGAAAAAACCGCCGGTACGGACCGATGGGTATTGCGCTGGCAGGGGTTGATCGAGCCAGAGCTGTCATTGCCGCACTTTATCGGCGTCCCGTTGATACGAGCCAGCATTGCCGACCAGTTCCGCGGAATGGTCGACGAGATTGAACGGCGCAATGCGGCCCGGCTTGCGGCAGCGGGGACCGGAGGTTGATCATCAGCGGCATACAACGCCTGCTGCGCATCCAGGCTGTTGCTGTACTGCTGCTGACGGGTGCCTGCGCCACGATTCAGCCGCCCCAGCATGCGCATCTCCGGTCCGAAGATGCGGGGGTGCGCGAATGCGCAAGCCTGTTCAGAGACATGGACGCACGCATCGACGGTGCCGGTGTGCGGGATGCGGAAGACTGGCGCGTACCTGGGTTTCCGTATCTGCGCAGTAATCGCTATCTGGCTTCACTCCAGGACAGGGTCGGGGGTGATCCCCGGAAGCTGGAGGGCTGGATCGGGGCCATGCGCACCCTCGACGCTCACGCGCGAGGCCTGGAGTTGCGCAACCTGCCGGCAGGCCATCCGGAAAGCGATGGTGCCAGAGTCAATCGCTGCGGAGAATTGCTGATGCGCAGGGACCTTGCCGATCCGCAGGCAGTGGAATTGCTGCGTGAACGCACGCAGGTGCCGGATGCCTACCGCGAATGGCAGCGTGTTGCAGGACTTTATGCACTGACACGCATTCCTTTCGGATCCGGTGTTGCGGACTGGCATGCCGAGGCGAAAGGTCTGTTTGCCCATGCGCGGCGTGGAGAATCCGCCGGTCATGAAGTATTGCATTACGGGCCTGATGTACTGCCGGCTTATTCGCGTCAGGAAGTGGCTGCGCTCTACAGCAGGGCGACAGCTGCGCCGTTCGGCTCGTCGCTGCTGAGCGATCTTGAGCAAAGGCGCCTGCTGGCGACTTATGCCCCGGTATTCGAGGTTGAAAACACCGGTGATTTTGACCGTCCAGGCGCTTTGAAGTGGGGCACAGCGCCGCATCCACAGGTCGATACGGCCCTTCCCGTGGTGTATTACCGCATTGCGCAGACCCGCTACCGCGGCCATACGCTGCTGCAGCTGGTTTACACGCTGTGGTTCAGCGAGCGGCCGCCGGACCATGCAGCCGATCTGCTCGCGGGGAAACTGGACGGGCTGGTGTGGCGGGTGACCCTTGCTCCCGATGGTGAAGTGCTTTTGTTTGACACCATGCATCCCTGTGGCTGTTTTCACATGTTTCTGCCGACGCCCGCTGCAGAAGCACTGGCTGCGCCCGATCCGGGTGAAGAGTGGGCGTTCATTCCGGCGGACATGCCCCGCATCCCCCCCGGCGGGCGGGTGCGATTGCGCATCGCGACGCGCAGCCATTATCTGCTGGATGCCGGGGTGCTTGCGGCGGAAACTGGGAATTTGCATCCCTATGAACTGGTATCGGAGGACGGTCTGCGTTCGCTGCCCCTGCCGCAGGGAGGGTTCCGCAGCGCCTACGGTCCGGATGGACTGATTTCCGGTACTGAGCGCGCTGAACGGTTTTTTTTCTGGCCAATGGGCATACCCAGCGCGGGCGCGATGCGGCAGTGGGGCAATCATGCCACCGCGTTTCTGGGAAAAAGGCATTTTGATGACGCAGATCTGCTGGAACGACGGTTCCGGCTTGATATTGATTGACACCTGAATTGTGCGGCACTGCATAATCAGTGCCGCCGATGGCTCCCCAATACTCCAAACCCGCAACCTGGGATATTTTCTGCAAGGTCGTCGATAACTTCGGCGATGCCGGCGTCTGCTGGCGCCTGGCGCAGGCGCTGCATTGCGAGCACGGGCTGCAGATACGCCTGTGGATCGATGACTTTGATACCTTGCGTGCCCTGCACCCGGCGCTGGATGTCGCGGCGCCGCGGCAGCAGGTCGGGGGCGTTACGGTGTGTCGCTGGCGGGATGCGATGCCGGGGGATGCGGCGGTGGTGATCGAGGCTTTTGGCTGCGGACTGCCCGACGCTTATGTGGCTGCGATGGCTGCGCGCGCGCAGCCGCCGTTGTGGATCGTGCTCGAATACCTCAGCGCCGAAACCTGGGTGGATGAGCATCACGGCCTGTCTTCGCCGCATCCGCAGCTGGCGCTGCCGCGGTATTTTTTCTTTCCCGGATTCACGCCAGCCACCGGCGGCTTGTTGCGCGAGGCGGATCTGCAGTCGCGCCTTGAGGCCTTTGACGCCGCAGCGTTCCGGCATGACCTGGGATTGGCGGGCATCGAGGGCAATGCGCTGACGGTATCGCTGTTTGCCTACGCCGATGCGCCGGTCGCCGAATTGCTGGCGGCGATGGTGCGGGATGCGGAACCGGTGGTGGTGGCGCTGCCCGGCGCTTCATTGCTGCCGTCAGTACGATCTTTTTTTGGCGCGGCGGATGATGACTGCGGTCCATGGCGGCGTGCCGGGCTGGAGGTGCGCGCGCTGCCTTTCTTGCCGCAGCCGCGTTATGACGAACTGTTATGGTCCTGCGATGTGAATTTCGTCCGCGGCGAAGATTCCTTTGTGCGTGCGCAATGGGCGGCGCGGCCGCTGGTCTGGCAGCCCTATCGCCAGGATGACGGAGCGCACCAGCCCAAGCTGCAGGCTTTCCTCGACCGCTATTGCAGCGGCCTGGAGCCGGCCGCGGCGGCTGCCTTGGGCGAGTTCTGGCGTTGCTGGAACGGGGATCCGGCCGGCCTGGCTGCGGCATGGCCGGGTATGCGGGCGGCGCAGGGTGAAATCAGGGCGCATGCCGGGCGGTGGGCCCGGGATCTGGCCGCCCATTTCGACATGGCGGGGCAACTGGTCGCATTTGCGGCCAACAGGGTAAAATAGCGCCTTTTTTACTCCGGCTAACCAAGGGTATTTGGGTATGAAAATCGCACAGGAAATCCGCGCGGGCAACGTGATCATGGTCGGCAAGGATCCGATGGTGGTGCTGAAGGCTGAATTCAGCAAATCGGGTCGCAATGCCTCGGTGGTCAAAATGAAACTGAAGAACCTGCTGTCGAACGGCGGCACGGAAACCGTTTATCGCGCCGACGAGAAATTCGACGTCGTGCAGC
>CAZSIR010000079.1:0-2920 GCA_964606765.1 uncultured Bordetella sp.
CTGATTTCGCGGCTGATGGCCTTGGTGGTGCCGCCCCAGGTCGGCGCGTAGGCGGCCTTGCGGCCGACGCCGCCGGCGACGACGATCATCAGATCATCGGGTTTTTCGGCGACACGGATGATTCCGGCCGAAGAATCGGATGCCGCGGCCATGCGCCGCGCGCGCATCGCCGGAGACAGTTTTTCCACGGACAGTGTGGCGCGCTCCCAGATGGCGGCCTTGGTTTTGGTTTTGTCGTAACCATCCTGATGAAACACGGTTGCCCATTCCGGCGGCAGGATGCACAAGGGCTCGCCGCCGCCGAGCAGGCCGGAACCGCCGGCAACACCGGTGATCAGCATCGATTGCGCGAAAGTCTGTGCCATGTCGCCGGCAGTTTTGCTGTCGGAATCATTGACTTCGATGGTGCCGGCAATGCCGACCACCGTGACGACGCTTGCATCCATCGCGAAACCACGCTCGACATGCAGCGGCGGCCAGGGACTTTCCGCAACATTCTCGGCAAAACAGCAGGCGTATTTTGCCGGCTGTCCCAGCGTCGCCATGTCGACTTCCCCGGGTTTTGCGCCGCCGATGTTCTGCAGGATGAAAGACATCGCACGACCAATGGTGGCGTTGGCCCGGTGGCCGGAACCGAGCACATTGTTTTTGGCATTGAGTCCGATTTTTTTCGCGATCGGGCCATTGACGATATAGATCGGCGCCGCGGAGCCGGTGGTGGTGGCGATGCCGACCAGATTGAAATGCATGTCGGACAGCGCTTCGGTAGCGGCAATCAGCACCGGAAAATAGTCCGCTTTGCAGCCGGCCAGCACCGCGCAGATGGCGATGTCGCCAGCCGTCGCGGTTTCAAAACCCGGCGGCAGCATGGCGATTTCTTCTTCGGCGGCATAGCCGTTGTGCGCGAGCATCGCCGATACGCGCTCCGCGGTCGGCGGCACGACGGGCAGGCCATCGGTCAGATAGGCCGCAGCCAGTTGCTGCTGGACGATTTCCCACTCACCATCGTGCGCGCCGCGCCAGATTTCCATGCGCTGTGCGGATTATTTCTGCTTTCCGGTGTTCGCAAGAAACCGGTGCATTTCGGTATGGTCGGACGTGAAGCCGAGCCCGTTTTCCATGGCATTCCATAAGGCTGCGGTCGGTTCGGCGAAAACGGTGGAGGTGTGCATGGCCTGTGCGATTTCCAGCGCGGTGCGCACGTCCTTTGCCATCAGCCCGGCGGAGAATCCCGCGTTGTAGGCGCCGGACAGCATGTACTGCCTGCATTTGTTTTTGGTGGTGTTGTTCATGCCGCTCGACGTGTTGATGATGTCGACCACCACGCCGGGATCGATGCCGAAGGCCTGACCGGCATGCATGGCTTCGCAGGCGGCGATCAGTCCCGCGGCGGAAACATAGTTGTTCAATGCCTTGATTGCGTGGCCGGCGCCCAGCGGTCCGGCGAAATAAATCTGGCTGCCCATTTTTTCGAGCAGCGGTTTGACGCGTTCAAAAATGCTTTTTTCGCCGCCGACCATGATCGACAGCGTGGCGGCCGTGGCGCCTTTGACGCCGTTCGATACCGGTGCATCGATCAGCGGATGACCGCGCTGTGCGAGCAGCATGCCCAGCTCGCGCGTGCCCATCGGCGACGAAGAACTCATGTCGATGACCAGCGTGTTTTTGGCGGCGCGTTCGAGCAGGCAGTCCTTGAAACGGTCGTTGTCGCCGCATAACGCAGTGCGCACTGCTTTGCCGTCGGGCAGCATGGTGATGATGATGTTTGCGGCGGCGCCGAGTTCAGCCGGATTTTTTGCAACGGTCACGCCGGGGGTGCCGGCCAATTTTGCGGTGCGTGCGGCATCGAGGTCGAACACCGTCAGCTTGTAGCCGGCTCGCGCGAGGTTGGCGACCATCGGTGTGCCCATGGCGCCGATGCCGGAAAAGCCGATCACATCATTCGCTGGATTCATAAATTAACAATAAAATCAAATAGTTATGACATCGGCAGCGCGGTGCCGACATTGCGGCTGCGCGCCAGTTCGACCAGTTTTGCCGCGGTATAGATGTCCTGGATGCCCATGCCGTGCGATTCGTACAGCGTGATGTCGTCCATTGTCGCGCGACCGGCTGCTTTGCCGACCAGCACTTCGCCGATTTCGGGCAGGGTGTCCCAGCTCAGTTTTCCGGTTTCCACGGCGGCGATCAGGTCGCCGCATTCGTTGCGGGCCGTGCCGCGCGAATCCACGGTGATCAGTTGGCAGCGCGCGATGGTTTTGGCATCGATCTCGGCACGCGACAGCGCATTGGAGCCCGCAGCGTTGACATGCTGGCCCGGCTGCAGCCAGTCGCCGTCGATCACCGGTGTGCTTGATTTGGTCATGATGTTGACGACCTGTGCGCCCTTCAGTGCTTCCGCACCGGACGCCGCCGGGATCACCGGGATGCCCAGTTTTTCCGACATCTTTTTGCACCAGGCTTCGAGCTTGTCGCGGGTGCGGGCGTAAACACGGGCTTCGCGGATGTTCAGCGCTTGCACCACGGCTTCGAGCTGACCCATGCCCTGATAGCCCGCGCCGAGCTGCCCGAGCACCGATGCGCCGGGATTGGCCAGGTATTTGGCGGCCACGCCGCTGGCGGCGCCGGTGCGGGTCATGCCCAGCGTCACGCCTTCAACAATGGCTTCCAGCCTGGCGGTCTGCATGTTGATCAGATGCACATAGGTGGGGCCGCGCCTGCCGGGGGGTGAAAAATAATATTTGAAACCGATGTAGCCAAGCTCCGGCGCGCAGGCCTGCAGTACATGCTGGATGCCGGAAGTCGTCTGTATGCGTGCCCGCGGCAGATCGACGGCGCGGCCCAGCGCGCGATCCTTCAATGCGCGTTCGACCTGTTCCAGCGCCAGCGGCATGGTGATCAGTTGCTGGACATCGGCTTC
>CAZSIR010000079.1:3020-13852 GCA_964606765.1 uncultured Bordetella sp.
GTTCGACCTGTTCCAGCGCCAGCGGCATGGTGATCAGTTGCTGGACATCGGCTTCGTTCAGGAACAGCACCATGGTGATCCCCTCAGCCTTTTTTGCTTTTCTTCGCTTCGGCCGTCACCGCCGACAGCGTCATGCGCGGTGAGATCGCATCCGGATCCACGCGCACCTCGATCAGCGCCGCGGTCTTGGCGGACCATGCGCGTTCGAAGGCAGCCTCAAAATCGGCCGTGGCTTCGACGGTCTCGCCATGCAGGCCGTAGGCGCGGGCGAGTGCGGCGAAGTCCGGGTTTTTCAGCATCGTGCCGCTGACGCGGTCCGGGTAGTGGCGTTCCTGGTGCATGCGGATGGTGCCGTACATGCCGTTGTTGACGACGATGAAAATCACGCGCGCATCGTACTGCGCCGCAGTGGCCAGTTCCTGCCCGGTCATCAGGAAATCGCCGTCACCGGCAAAGGCGAGGACCGGCCGCTTGGGGTAAACGAGTTTGGCGCCCACGCCTGCCGGCACGCCGTAGCCCATGGCGCCGCTGGTGGGGCCGAGCTGGGTGCGGAAACCGCCGTAGCGGTAGAAGCGGTGCACCCACAGCGAGAAATTGCCGGCGCCGTTGGTGAGGATCGATTCCGGCGGCAGGCGCTGGTTCAGCCAGTTGACGATTTCGCTCATGTTGACCGCGCCCGGCACCTTGACCGGCTTCTGCCAGGCGTCGAGATCGGCGCGCGCGGCCCTGGTCCATTCACTCCATACGGGCTTCAGCGGCGGCAGTTTTTTCGCGGCGGCGGCAAATTCCGGCATGCCGGCGTTGATCAGCAGATCGGCCTGGTAGACGCGGCCCAGTTCCTCGGCGCCGGGATAGATGTGCACAAAGGGCTGCTTCGGGCGCGGAATGTCGAACATCGTGTAATTGACCGTGGTCCACTCGCCGAGGCGCGAGCCGATGGCTATCAGCAGGTCGGATTCGCTGATGCGTTTGGCCAGCGCCGGGTTCAGGCCCACGGCCACGTCGCCGACATAATGGCGGTCGCGGTTGTCGATCATGTCCTGCGCGCGGTACGAGCAGGCCACCGGCAGATCGTAAGCAGTGGCAAAGGCGAGAAAATCCTCGCAGCCTTTTTTGTTCCAGCCCGCGCCGCCGAGGATCACCAGCGGCTTTTTGGCTTTTGACAGCAGGTCGCGCAGCTTGTGCATGTCGGCGTCGCCCGGATGCGCGGCAACGCGCTGGTAACGCGCCACGGTTTTCACCGCGACTTCCTCGTCCTGCATGTCCTCCGGCAGCGCCAGCACCACCGGACCCGGGCGGCCGGAGGTGGCGATATGGTAGGCATGGCTGACCATTTCCTGCACGCGGTCGGCATGGTCGATGCTCGCGACCCATTTCGCCATCGGGCCGAACATGCGCCGGTAGTCGATTTCCTGGAAGGATTCGCGCTCGGTGTAACGGCTGTGGATCTGGCCGATGAACAGGATCATCGGCGTTGAATCCTGGAACGCGGTGTGCACGCCGATGGAGGCATTGGTTGCGCCCGGACCGCGCGTGACAAAACAAAGGCCGGGTTCGCCGGTGAGTTTGCCGTAGGCATCGGCCATGTTTGCCGCGCCGCCTTCCTGGCGGCAGATGATGAATTTGAATTTGTCTTCGACGTCGTGCATCGCATCAAGCACTGCAAGGTACGACTCACCGGGCACGCCAAACGCCGTCCTGGCGCCGTGGGTGATCAGTGAATCAACAAGGATCTGCGCGCCGGTCTGCAGCAGCGGGCGGGTGGCGGATTTTGCCGACATGGAAATTTCCTGGGCTGGTTTTCATGGTGTGGAGCGGGGTCGAAAGCCTATCACGTTCACGCCGGGTTTGACCGCTATACTGCGGGCCGGATGCGGGGGAAATCATGCATGAATTCATAAAATGGACTGCAACGGAAGCCGTCGCGCATCTGCGGGCCGGCGATGTGTCAGCGCTGGAACTGATTGACGCCGCCGAGGCGCGCATCGCTGAAACCAATCCGCGCATCAATGCGATGGTCACGCTGTGTTTCGACCGGGCGCGCGCCCAGGCGCGGCGTTTGATGCAGGAAAAATCCGCGGCAAGCCCGCCGGGATTCCTGCACGGGCTGCCGATCGCGGTCAAGGACAACACCGATGTCGAAGGTGTGCGCTGCACCTCCGGCTCGCGTGTGCATGAAAACCGCATCGCGCCCGCATCCGATCCGGTGGTGCGCCGGCTTGAAGCGCACGGCGCCATCGTCATCGGCAAAACCAACCTGCCGGAATTCGCCGCCGGCGGCAACACCTTCAACGACGTGTTCGGCGCGACGCGCAATCCCTGGGATGTGCGCAAGAGCGCCAGCGGTTCCTCCGGCGGCAGCGCCGCGGCGCTGGCTGCAGGGCAGGTGTGGATGGCGACCGGCAACGATTTTGGCGGCAGCATCCGCACGCCGGCGGCCTTCTGCTCCGTCAGCGGCCTGCGTCCGAGCCCGGGCATGGTGGCGCGCCTTCAGAAGCAGCCCTTCAATCCGCTGTCGGTCGAAGGTCCGATGGCGCGCAATGTCGCGGACGTGGCATTGATGTTCGATGCCGAAGCCGGCTTCGATGCACGCGATCCGCTGTCAACGCGTGCGCCGCTGCCGTCGTTCGCACAGGCCGCTGCGCGACCGCTAAAACCGCTGCGTGTCGCCGTCAGTGCCGATCTCGGGGTGGCGCCGGTGGTGGATCGCGAAGTGCGCGCGGCCCTCCATGCCGCCGCGGAAAAACTGGCTGCGGAAGGCGTGGCGGTCGAGGAGGCGCATCCCGACCTGGGCGATGCAGGGAAAAATTTCCTCACGCTGCGCGGCGCGGTTTATATCGCGCGCGTGGCGCCGCTGCTGGCGCAGCACCGCCACCTGCTGAAACCGGAGGTGGTGGAAAACGCCGAATTCGGTCTGGGTCTTGGATTGACCGATGTGGTCACAGCGGAAATCGCCCAGGGCGAAATCATCCGCCGCGCCGCGGATTTTTTTCAGCGCTACGATGTATTGCTGTGCCCGGCGACGCTGTGCCCGCCGTTTGATGTGGACTTGCGCTATCCGGAAAGCTGGGATGGTGTCGCCTTTGAAGGTTATATGGGCTGGCTGGTGCTGACCTATGCATTGACCATGACGGCCTGCCCGGTGCTGGCGATGCCCGGCGGATTCACCCGCGGCGGTTTGCCGGTCGGTTTTCAGATTGTCGGCAATCCGCGCGGCGAGGCTGCGTTGTTCGGCCATGCAGCATGGCTGGAGCAACTGCTGGACCTGGCCGGGCGCACACCGCTGAATCCCCGCTAATTTATGCTATAAAAGGCAGTGTCGCCGGCATGGTTATTCATCACAACACTGCGGCGCAGGCGGCGCATTTCGCATAAACAGTCAATGTCGCAATCAATTTGAAAAATCTCAGCGCCCGCGCCCGTATCGCACTGCTGGTCATCGCCGCGGCACTCCCCATACTGGCGCTTTCGGTTTATGTCGGCGTTGCGCAGCGCAATGCCGCTGAACGCGGCGAGCAGCAGGAACTGCGGCTGATTGCCGAACTGACCGCCAAACGTCCGGAACAATTCCTCGAAAGCGTGCACCAGCTGCTGTTTGCGGTCGGCGGACAGACCGAGCACCTGCTGAAGGACCGGCTGGACTGCCACCGTTACTTCAAGCGCCTGCTGCCCGACAGCGGCAGCCAGTACCGCGTCATCGGCCTGATTCTGCCGGGCGGGGACATTTTCTGCAGTTCGGTCGTCAGCAAAATCAGTGAGTCGATCAACGTCAGGGATCGTCCCCATTTCGGCATGGCGGTGCGGAGCGGAAAATTCAGCGTGGGTGAATACCAGATCGGACGCCTGACCGGTGCGGCAGGGATCAACTTTGCCTATCCGGTGAAGGACGAGACGGGCCGGTTGCTCGCCGTGGCGTTTGCCGGCCTGAACATCGAAACCTTTGCCGAGCAGGGTGAATCGCGGCGCGAGGGATTGCGCCGCGAACTGGGCCGGGTGGTCACCATCCTGGACCGTAACAGCGTGGTGCTTGCGCAGTATCCGGCGGCCGGCGCGCGTTCCGGCGAGAAATACCCGAATCCGCGCGTGGTGGAGGCCCTGTCCAAGCCGGGCAACAGCCTGTTCGCCGCGGTTGATCTCGAGGGCGTCTCGCGGCTGTACGCCGTGGAAAACGTGGGCATGAATCCTGATGGAGTCGCGCCATTGCGCGTCATTGTCAGCACGCCGTCGCAGAAAATTTTCGCGGAGGCGGACGAGGCTTTGCGCTACACGGCGATCGGCATTCTGATCATCACGCTGCTGCTGGTGATGATCGCCTGGTACGGCGCCGAAATCCTCGTGCTGCGCCGGGTGCGCACGCTGCTCGGCGTCGCTGACCGCATCCGCACCGGCGACCTCGCCGCGCGCACCGGCTTTGGCGAAGGCAGTGAGGAATTGACCCGGCTTGGCGCTGCGCTGGATGCGATGGCGCAGGAACTGCAGGCCCGCGACGCGGAGCTGCAGACTGCGCTGCATCGCCTCAACCATCAGGCGGCCACCGACCAGCTGACGGGACTGCCGAACCGGCGTTACCTGTGGGAGGCGCTGGGCGCCGAGCTGATGCGCGCGCGGAGGAAAAAAACGCCCCTGGCGGTGATGCTGCTCGACATTGATCATTTCAAGCAGTTCAACGACCGCTGGGGTCATGAGGCCGGCGATCTGGTGCTGAAGAACGTGACTTACGCCATACGCGCCGTGGTGCGCGGATCCGACATCGTGGCGCGTCACGGCGGTGAAGAATTCGTGGTCGTGCTGCCGGAGGCGGGGCAGGAAATCGCGCTCGCCCGTGCGGAGGCGGTGCGGGCGGAAATCTCCAGCCTCAAGCTGACTTATGGCGGTCAGTCGCTGGGTACCATCACAGCCTCCATCGGCATCGCCGTCGGCCTGGAACTGGATGAAACCGCGGAAGGCATGGTGCGCATCGCCGATCATGCGATGTACGAAGCGAAGCAGTCGGGGCGCAATCGCGTGGTGCTGAAAGACGCCGATGTCGAAGGAAGCAAACCCGCCGCAACGGCCTGATCCGGCGGCGTACAAAAAAACCCCGGCTTGCGCCGGGGAAAACAGGGGTTCGTTGCGTATTGCCCTGCGGAGGAAGGGGGCGCTACTTCATGCGTTTGCCGATCTCGTGGCCGGCCGCCGCACCTGCGCCCGCGCCAATCACGGTGCCGGCGGTGCTTCCGGTCAGTGACGCGCCGAGCACACCGCCCACAACCGCGCCGGCCGTCGCGCCGACCTGGGCTGTGGTGGGTGATGTCGAGCACGCCGCGCTGGCGAGGGCGCAGGTCAATAACAATGTGGTGGTGATTTTTTTCACGGTGGGTCTGGTGTCATCCTGAGGTTTGCTGTAGTCATCGCAGGCATCGTGCCAGCATAAAAATATTAATAAAATCAAATACTTATAATTTTTTCGTGACGGTGGTCTGTCGCCGGATACCGACATTCCCGGATGCCGTGTTTCAAACCTTTGTTTTTAATAATTTTTTTTGTCTCCACCTGGAGACGCCCGTGCTGCGCTGTACAAAGTCCCGGGTTGACGTCGTGAAATCGCCGCCGGCGTCCGGACTTCGTCGCCGCCGCAGCGCGGCGCACCGCCGGTCTGCCCTGTTTGCACGTTCATCCGCCGGATGCCGGGTACGGCTTATGCAGGTGATTCCCGCAGCCACAAGGAAGTGAAAGCGGAAGAGAAAACGGAAAGGGAAAGCGGGGTGTGACATGGGTGTGCTGCTGATGCTGTTGCTGATTTACTTCGGGGCCGTGGTGCTGTGGGCGGCGCCGCACCTGTACCGGCAATTGCAGCAATTGCGTGTGCGGCGGCGCAGTTGCTGCTGAGGCCTCCTGTCCGGTCCTGCTGTTACCATGCGCCGGTCATGTTGATCCCACGCAAAGTTGCCGGTGGCTGAGACCGCGCGCAGCAGCCTCGCGCCCGGTGTACGGCGGCGGGAAGTATGGGCCTGGGCAATGTACGACTTCGCCAACTCGGGCTACACCACGGTGGTCATCACGGCGGTATTCAGCGCCTATTTCGTCGCCGAGGTCGCCGGCGATGCGCCCTGGGCCACCTTGGCCTGGACTGCGTCGCTGGCGGTGTCCTATCTGCTGATCATGCTGACGGCGCCATTGCTCGGCGCCTGGGCCGATGCCCGCGCCGCAAAAAAACGCCTGCTCGGGTTCAGCACGCTGGGTTGCATCGCATTTACCGCGGGACTTGCGCTGGTCGGCAGCGGAGATGTGGTGACCGGCATGGTGCTGGTCATCCTGTCGAATTTTTTCTTCGGTTCGGGCGAGAACCTGATTGCCGCCTTCCTGCCGGAGCTGGCCGAGGGTGAAGGACTGGGCCGGGTTTCCGGCTGGGGCTGGAGTCTCGGTTATCTGGGCGGTCTCGTCGCGCTGGGCCTCTGCCTGGCGTATGTGACGCATGCCCAGGCGCAGGGGGCGCCGGCGACGGCATTCGTGCCGGTGACCATGCTGATCACGGCGGTGATTTTTGCGCTGGCTTCGCTGCCGACATTCCTTTTCCTGCAGGAGCGTGCCGTGCCGCAGTCGCCGCTCAAGGCGCCGCTGCGCGGAGCCTTCGGCCGGCTGCTGGCCACGCTGCGCGATGCGGCAAAGTACCGCGACCTGCGCCGCTTCCTGCTGTGCCTCGTGTTCTATCAGGCCGGCATCCAGACCGTCATCGCACTGGCGGCGATCTATGCGCAGCAGGCGATGGGTTTCACCACGCGCGATACGCTGCTGCTGATACTCGTGGTCAATGTCACGGCGGCGGCCGGCGCCTTTGTTTTTGGTTATGTGCAGGACCGTCTCGGCCACGTGCGGTCGATCCTGCTGATACTGGCCGGCTGGATCGTGACCATACTGCTGGCATGGCGCGCCGAAACGGCGGCGCTGTTCTGGGTGGCGGCAAATCTGGTGGGATTGTTCCTGGGTTCCAGCCAGTCGGCGGCACGGGCGCTGGTGGCGTATCTCAGTCCGCCGGGACGCCAGGCCGAGTTTTTCGGATTGTGGGGGCTGGCGGTGAAACTGTCCTCGATACTGGGACCGCTGACCTATGGCGTCGTGAACTGGCTTTCAGGCGGCGACCACCGGCTGGCGATCCTGATCACCGGGATCTATTTTGTCGTGGGGATGGCCATCGTCGCCGGGGTGGATGCCGCCCGCGGGCGGCAGGCCGCGCAGCATCCCGTTGGCGCGGGTCGGGCTGACCGATAGAATGGAAACCCTGCCGGCATCAGCCAGAACGGGCCGGGTCATGCCGGCTTGACCCGCATCCGCATTGCAGAACAGATCGCAGAACACACAGGGGAATCGCAGTCATGCTCGGATTCTTGACGGGGGGCAAGGTCGACCATCCGATGGCCGATGCCAAAAAGGCCAGGGAGATTGTCGCCGAATTGCCCGCCGATCCGCTGAAGGCGCTCGGCGACATCACGAACTGGCTGGACAGCCTGCGTGAAACCAAGTCGTTCAAGACCGACCAGCTGTTCGACAACATCGACCTGCTTGATGGCGCCGCGAAAAACTTCCAGCGCAAGCTGGCGCAGGATTATTTCGCCACTTCGCGCCAGCAGAAATTCCAGGAAAGCCGGCTGTGGACCGGCAGCTATGCCTTCTGGAAGGCATTGAGCGATGCCTATCTCGAATGCGTCTCGCGCTTTGAATCCGGACAGACCGGCGGCACCGCATTCCGCAAGAACCTGCCGGTGATCGTGGCGCGCACGCTGCGCGCGCTGACGCTGCAGCTGAAATGGATACTGGTGCGTTATGGTCCGGTCGACCCGCGCGTGTGGTCCGACATCGGGCGCCTCTACCAGTTTGCCGAGGCCTCGGGCTTTGCCGGCAATGCGATCGCGATCTATCCCGGTTCGCACGGCGGCGGTTCGGTGCGCCAGGAATTCCTCAAGTCGGTGATGCTCAGCATTTCTTCGACCGATGGCCTGAGCCCCATGCGGCAGGAACTGGCCGAGCGCGCGGTCGCGCATTTTTCGGCGGGGTTCCGCATTGCACAGCAGCCGGGTCCGGGCTGCGGCTACTGTTTCGACATTGCCGGCGGCAAGCCGCCGTTCCGCGTGGTTGGCGACAAGGCCCTGCCGCCGACGGCGCGGTTTTTCGGCGCGGGTGACGCGCTGGGGGAATTGCAGCGGGTCGAGGCCGTCATCCGCGAAACCGGCGCGATTCCGTCCGCGGTGCACCTTGGCGGCAGCTACGACAACGAAACGGTGCTGCCGGTGCTGCGGCACCTGATTTCATACTGGTCGGATGATGCGCCCGCGCGCAACACGCAGCGGCGCCAGACCGCGACGCGGATGACGGTGCTGCACGGCATGGCGGAAATCCTGCAGACGCTGGATCCGGTCCACAGCGATGAGCTGGATTTCAGTTCGGGTTCGTCGGCCGAGAGCTGGATTGTGGAAAACGTCAGCGATGGCGGCTGCGGCGCGATCATTCCGGCGGCGAAAAGCGACTGGGTGCGAGTCGGCGCGCTGATCGGCGTCAAAACGGAAACTTCGCAGCATTGGGGCATCGGCATCATCCGCCGCGTCACCCGTGATGAACACCAGCAGCGCCGTGTCGGCGTGCAGGTGCTGTCGAAGCTCGCGATCCCGGTGCGGGTCGGCAAATCCGCGGGCGCCTTTGCCGGCGCTCCCCCGCAACCGACGGACTCGGGATTGCTGCTGTCGACGACGCCCGACGGCAACGGCGAAGTCGGCGTGGTACTGCGCGACGGCATTTTCAGCTCGCGTGACAGCCTCGACATGGTCGTCAACAGCAAGAACTACCTGCTGATGCCGTCGTGTCTGGCCGAAGGCGGCGAGGACTTTGACTGGGCCAAATTCAAGGTCATGGCGCGCAGCGCTTGAACGGCATGCCTGAAGGCGGGGGCATGGCGGCGGGGCGGGTGCTGCTGCTGACGACGCTGGCGATGCTGGCTTTTGCCGCCAACTCCCTGCTGTGCCGCGTGGCATTGCGTGACACCACGATCGATGCGGCTACATTCACCACGGTTCGGCTGGTGGCCGGCGCCTTGACGCTGTGGCTGATCGTGCTCTGGCGCAGCGGCAGGCCGCAGGTCGCCGGCAGCTGGACTTCCGCGCTGGCGCTGTTTACCTATGCCATCGCCTTTTCCTGGGCCTACCGCAGCCTGGATGCGGCGGCCGGTGCGCTGCTGCTGTTCGGCGCAGTGCAGGCGACGATGATTTCCCGCGGTTTGTGGGCCGGCGAACGGCTGCGCGCCCGGCAATGGGCAGGGCTGCTGCTGGCCGTCGGCGGATTGATCGGCCTGATGCTGCCCGGCCTGTCGGCGCCGCCGCTGGCCGGCGCCCTGCTGATGATCGCCGCCGGCATGGCCTGGGGGGTTTATTCACTGCGCGGCAAGGGAACCGGCGACGCGACCAGCGCCACCGCCGGCAATTTCCTGCGCGCAGTGCCGCTGACACTGGCGCTGAGCCTGCTGCTGTCCGCTGACGCGTGCTGGGATTACGCCGGCTTCTGGTATGCGGCGGCTTCCGGCGCCATTGCCTCGGGCATCGGTTATTCCATCTGGTATTCCGCGCTGCCCGGACTGCGGGCAACCAGTGCGGCGACGGTGCAGCTCAGCGTGCCGGTGATTGCCGCCGCCGGCGCCATCCTGTTTCTCGGCGAGAGCCTGACGCTGCGTCTGGTGCTGGCGTCGGCGGCGATACTCGGCGGCATCGCGCTGGTGATCCTTGAATCGACGCCGGAAAATCGCCGCAAACATCCGTAAACGGGAGTGTGACATGACAGATTGGGTGATTCGTGCCGCGGCGCCCGCGGATTTCGCGCAATGGCTGCCGCTATGGGAAGGCTACAACACCTTCTATGAGCGTACCGTTCCACTGGAAGTGACACGCATGACCTGGTCGCGGTTTTTTGATGCCTACGAACCGATGCATGCCGTGGTGGCTGAGCGCGACGGGAAGCTGCTGGGGCTGGTGCACTACCTGTTCCACCGCAATACCGCGATGCTGGCGCCGACCTGTTACCTGCAGGATCTGTTCACGGCGCCGGAGGCGCGCGGGCAGGGCGTCGGTCGCGCGTTGATCGAAGCGGTCTATGAACGGGCACAGGTGGCGGGATCACCGCGCGTCTACTGGATGACGCAGGAATCCAATGCGACGGCGCGCAGACTCTATGACCAGCTGGCCGAGCGCTCCGGGTTCATCCAGTACCGCCGCCAGTTCTGAAGCTGCCTAGTTGGTTTTGGTGACGCCCGCGGCGGCAAGTTTTCCGATTTCCGCATCGCTGTAACCCGCCTCGCGCAGCAGCTCCGCGCTGTGCTCGCCCAGCCGCGGCGCCGGGCGGTGCGGCATCGGACCGGCATCCGGCCAGTGGCTGGCCATCGCCATTTCGCGCAGTTTGCCTTCGCTGGGGTGATCGGTTTCCTTGAAAAAACCGATCTGCTCCAGATGCCTGTCCTTGAGCAGGTCGCCCACGCTTTTCATTGGCGCCGAAGGGATGTCGGCTTCGCGCAGCAGTTTTTCCCATTCGTCGTTGGTGCGCAGTTTCAATTGTTCGGCGGCAAAGGCGTAGACCTCGGCAATGTTGCGCGAGCGCGCCTCGTGACTGCCGAAACGCGGGTCGCTGCTGAACATCGCCTCCTGGCCGATCAGCTTGAAAAACGCGCGCCAGTGCTTGTCGTTGTAGATCAGCACGCACATGTAGCCGTCCCTGGTCTTGTACGGCGCGCGGTTCGGCGCCAGCATGCGGGCATAACCGTAGGGGCCTTCGGGCGGGTCGAAGGTGAAGCCGCCCATGTGGTCGGCGAGCACCATCTG
>CAZSIR010000080.1:0-13651 GCA_964606765.1 uncultured Bordetella sp.
CTCAACCCCGCCGACCTGCGCATCGACACCTATCGTGCCAGCGGCGCCGGCGGCCAGCACATCAACAAGACCGATTCCGCGGTGCGCATCACCCACCTGCCCACCGGGATCGTCGTGCAGTGCCAGAGCGACCGCTCCCAGCACCGCAACCGCGCCGAAGCCAATGCGATGCTGAAATCGAAGCTCTACGAACTGGAACTGCGCAAGCGCAACGAACAGAAGCAGGCGCTGGAAGACTCCAAGACCGACATCGGCTGGGGCCACCAGATCCGCTCCTATGTGCTCGACCAGTCGCGCATCAAGGATCTGCGCACCAACGTCGAGATCGGCAACACCCAGGGCGTGCTCGATGGCGACCTCGATCCGTTCATCACCGCAAGCCTCAAATCCGGCCTGTAGCCGGTCAAAAATCAATCCAGGCCTGTCACCGGAAAGCCCATCATGGAAAAACCCGACTCCACACCACCCGTCGACACCAACCGCATCATCGAGGAACGTCGCGCCAAGCTCGGCGAACTGCGCAAAGAAGGCATCGCCTTTCCCAATGACTTCATGCGCATGCATCTTGCCGAAGTGCTGATCGCGGAGCATGAGGACAAGGACGGCAAAACACTGATTGAACAGGCGGTCGCCGTCAGCGTCGCGGGGCGCATCATGCTGAAGCGGGTCATGGGCAAGGCGGCTTTTGCGACCATCCAGGACATGAGCGGCCGCATCCAGCTCTACGTTTCCATTGACGATACCGGCCCTCATGCCCTTGACGATTTCAAGCATTACGACATCGGCGACATCGTCGGCGCCCAGGGCACCCTGTTCAAGACCCAGAAAGGCGAACTGACGGTTCGCGTCAGCAGCATCCGCCTGCTCACCAAATCCTTGCGGCCGCTGCCGGAAAAATTCCATGGCCTGACCGATCAGGAACTGAAGTACCGCCAGCGCTATGTTGACCTGATCATGAACGAAGATACGCGGCTGGTGTTCGTGCAGCGCGCACGCATCATCCAGGCCATCCGCAAAATGCTGATCAACCGGCGCTACCTTGAAGCGGAAACGCCGATGATGCAACCGATCCCCGGCGGCGCCTCAGCCCGCCCCTTTGTCACCCACCACAATGCGCTGGACATGCAGCTTTACCTGCGCATCGCACCGGAGCTGTACCTGAAACGGCTGGTGGTCGGCGGCTTCGAAAAAGTATTCGAAATCAACCGCAATTTCCGCAACGAAGGCATGTCGACCCGGCACAACCCGGAATTCACCATGCTCGAGTTTTATGCGGCCTACACTAACCACGAATACCTGATGGGATTCGTCGAGCTGATCCTGCGTGCGGCGGCACAAGCCGCCTGCGGCACTGAACAAATCACCTACCAGGGACGTCCGCTGGACCTGTCCAAGCCCTTCGCACGCCTGACCATCGCCGGCGCCATCAAAAAATACCGCCCTGAAATCGGCGACGACGTGCTGACAGACCGCACGCGTCTTGTCGCCAAGCTGATGGAAATGAAAATCCCGTTCCGTGAAAAAGACGGCCTCGGCGGTCTGCAGCTGACCCTGTTCGAAAACACCGTCGAATCGGAACTGTGGGATCCGACCTACATCGTCGACTACCCCGCCGAGGTCTCGCCGCTGGCGCGGCGCAGCGACAAAAATCCCGAACTGACCGAACGTTTCGAACTGTTCATCTGCGGCCGCGAAATTGCCAACGGCTTCTCGGAACTGAACGACCCGGAAGACCAGGCCGAACGCTTCAAGGAACAGGTACGGCAGAAGGACGCAGGCGACCACGAGGCCATGCATTACGACGCCGATTACATCCGCGCGCTGGAATACGGCCTGCCGCCCTGCGGCGGCGCCGGCATCGGCATCGACCGCGTGGTGATGATGCTGACCGACAGCCCGTCGATCCGCGACGTGATCCTGTTTCCGCAGATGCGGCCCGAATAAATCCCGGCGCCGTAACAGGAGGAGTTGCAGTGGATTCATCAGCGCCACTCTGGCAGCCCGGCCCGCAGCAAATCGCGGGGGCCCGCATCACTGCGTTCATGCATCATGTCGCCGCATCCGGCGGACCGCGCTGCGATGGCTATCCGGCGCTTTATCAATGGTCGATTGATGAACCGACGGCATTCTGGGCGGCCGTCTGGGATTACTGCGGCGTCAGCGGGCAGCGCGGCGAGCGCACGCTGGAAAATCCCGGGCAGATGCCCGGCGCCCGCTGGTTCCCGGGCGCAACACTGAACTACGCCGAAAACCTTCTGCTCCGCGATGACGACGACACCGCCATCATTTTCCGGGGCGAAAACCAGATCAGGAGCCGCATCAGTTTCCGCGAACTGCAGGCCGAAGTGTCGCGCCTGGCGCAGGCATTGCGCGTCGCCGGCATCAATCCTGGCGACCGTGTCGCCGCTTACATGCCCAACCTGCCCGGCACCGTCATTGCGATGCTCGCTGCGACCAGTATCGGCGCAGTGTGGTCGTCCTGCTCGCCCGACTTTGGCGTACAGGGCGTGGTTGACCGATTCGGCCAGATCGGGCCGCGCATCCTGTTTGCCGCCGACGGTTATTTCTACAACCGCCACACCATAGACAACCTGCCGCGACTGGAGGAAATCCTCGCGCGCCTGCCCTCGGTCGAAAAACTGGTCATCGTGCCCTATACCACGGATGCGCCGGATCTCAGCCGCCTGCCGCGGGCAATCAACGTGCACGATTTCATGGCGCCGTTCAAGCCCGGAAAAATCGAGTTCGAACAGCTGCCTTTCGACCACCCGCTGTTCATCATGTACTCGTCGGGCACCACCGGGGTGCCCAAGTGCATCGTCCACGGCGCCGGCGGCACGTTGCTGCAGCATCTGAAGGAACATGTGCTGCACACCGACATCAAGCGCGGTGACCGGCTGTTTTATTTCACCACCTGCGGCTGGATGATGTGGAACTGGCTGGTATCCGGGCTGGCGGCGGGCGCCACGCTGCTGCTCTATGACGGCTCGCCGTTCATCGCCAAGGGCTCCGTGCTGTGGGACTACGCGGCACAGGAAAAAATGACCGTGTTCGGCACCTCGGCAAAATACATTGATGCGCTGGCCAAACTCGGGCTTGCCCCGCGCGAAACCCATGACCTGTCTGCGCTGCGCGCGATGCTCTCCACCGGTTCACCACTGGTGCCGGAAAGTTTTGATTATGTATACAGCCACATCAAATCCAACATCCAGCTGGCGTCGATTTCCGGCGGAACGGACATCATTTCCTGCTTCGCACTGGGCTGTCCGGTGCTGCCGGTGTGGCGCGGCGAACTGCAGTGCCGCGGCCTGGGCATGAAAGTCGAAGTGTGGAACGACGACGGCAAACCGGTGCGCGGCGAAAAAGGCGAGCTGGTATGCACGGCCCCCTTCCCGTCGATGCCGGTCGGTTTCTGGAACGACGCCGACGGCGCCAAGTACCGGGCGGCCTATTTCGAACGCTACCCCGGCGTCTGGCATCACGGCGACTATGTTGAACAGACCCTGCACGACGGCCTGATGATTTTCGGCCGCTCCGATGCGGTGCTGAATCCGGGCGGCGTGCGCATCGGCACTGCTGAAATCTACCGCCAGGTCGAGCGTCTCGATGAAGTGGTCGAAAGCCTGGCCATCGGCCAGGACTGGCCGCCGCGGCAGCCCAACGATGTGCGCGTGGTGCTGTTCGTGCGGCTGCGGGACGGCATGGCCCTGAATGCAGCGCTGATTGATCGCATCAAGAAACAGATTCGCGACAACACCACGCCGCGCCATGTGCCGGCCCAAGTGGTGCAGGTCAGCGACATCCCCCGCACCAAGAGCGGCAAGATTGTGGAGCTTGCGGTGCGCAATATCGTGCACGGTGAGCCCGTGAAAAACGTCGAAGCCCTGGCCAATCCGGAGGCGCTTGAGCAGTTCCGCAACCGTCCTGAATTAAACGCATGATTCCCCGTGTGTTTTTTGCCACGATGTAACGCTTTGTAACGATGTGACTTTATTCATGGGCGGACGGTTATGCTGCGCATTAGGATGGCTGCGTTGCAATAAGCCCTGAAAGGAAAACCATCATGCCGGAAACCAGCAAAATCAATCCGCTCGTCGCCATAGCAGCGGTTTCGGTCACCGTTTTCAGCCTCGTCGGCATCGGCGTACTGACCGGTGTCGTGCCGAGTTCGTTCTCGAAGAGCAGCGCCACCGCGCCACTGGCGGACAGTACTGACGGCAAAGGGGCAAGCCCCGTTGCGGAAACGCCAGTCGCGCCTGCGGCACCCGCAGCCCCCGCGACCAAATCCGCGTCCGCGCCTGCACAGTCCAAGCCGAAGGCGCAGACCAGGCATGCGGAAACCAAACCCGCAGAAACCCGGCCGCCGGTCAATGTCGCCGACCTGACACCACCGCCGGGTTCGGCGCCGGCCGAACCACCCAAAGCCGCACCGGTGTGCAGCAACTGCGGCGTGGTGTCCAGCATCAACGCCATCAGCGAAAAGGGCGAAGGCAGCGGACTCGGCGCCATTGCCGGCGGGGTGCTGGGCGGCGTGCTGGGTCACCAGATCGGCGGCGGCACCGGCAAGAAAATCGCCACTGTTGCCGGCGCCGCAGGCGGCGCCTACGCCGGGCACCAAGTCGAGAAAAACGTGAAATCGACCACGCACTACGATGTCGTCGTCAAAATGCAGGATGGCAGCAGCAGGACTTTTTCCTACGACACCCCGCCTGCGTTCCAGACCGGCGAAAAAGTACGCGTCGTCAACGGCGCGCTGACCGCCGGCTGAAGCATCTGCGTCTTCAGCGCCCAGCGCCCGCCGGGGCGCTTTTTTTTCGTACCACTACACCGGAGATATATTTTAAGTATTTGATTTTATTAATATTTTTTGTTATCGCGACCCCAGGAAATATACCCATATGGGGTATATAATCCAGTCATGGATCAAGCACCCAACCCGATGCCCGGCAAACGCGCCGTCATGGATCTGCCAATCAGCGGCATGACCTGCGCCGCCTGCGCGGCGCGCATCGAAAAAACCCTGAACCGGCTGCCGGACGTCAAAGCCGCGGTGAATTTCGCCACTGAAAAAGCCCATGTCGAATATCCCGCCGGAAGCATCACTCCCGCCAATCTGATCGATGCCATTCGCAAAGCCGGTTATGACGCGCAAATTCCGGTGGCCGGCGGCGATGCTGCGCGCAAGGCCGAACGGGTCGCCGCCTATCAACACGACCTGCGGCTGTTCATCATTTCGGCCGTGCTGACGCTGCCCTTCTTCGCGCTGATGCTGTACATGCTCAGCGGCAAGCACCACGCCGCCTGGCTGCCGCCAATGGCGCAGCTGCTGATCGCCATCCCCGTCCAGTTCTGGATCGGCAGCCGGTTTTATGTCGGCGCCTTTCACGCACTGCGCGGCGGCGGCGCCAACATGGATGTGCTGATCGCGCTCGGCACCAGCGTCGCTTATTTCTACAGCGCCGCCGTCGTACTGTCCGGGCTTGATGGCCATCTCTATTTTGAAGCCGCGGTCAGCATCATCACGCTGGTGTTCCTCGGCAAGCTGCTGGAATCCCGCGCCCGCGCCCGCGCTGCCTCGGCGATCGAGGAACTGATCCGGCTGCAGCCCAAAACCGCGCGCATCGAACGCAAGGGCGTGATCGTCGAAATCCCGGCGGCCGACATCCGTGTCGATGACGTGTTCGTGGTGCGGCCGGGCGAGGCCGTGCCCGTGGACGGCAAGGTCATTGACGGCAGTTCCAGCATTGATGAAGCCATGCTCACCGGCGAAAGCCTGCCCGTCGCCAAATCGGCAGGCAGTCCCGTGTACGCCGCGACCATCAACGCCCAGGGGCTGCTGCGCTGTCGCGCCACCGGCGTCGGTGCCGACACCACGCTGGCCGGCATCATCCGCCTGGTCGAGGAAGCCCAGGGCTCCAAGGCGCCCATCCAGCGGCTGGCCGATACCATCTCCGGCATCTTTGTTCCGGTGGTCATTGCGCTGGCTGTGCTGACGTTTGCCGGCTGGTGGTGGTACACCGGTGTATGGACAGACGCCCTCGTACCCGCAGTGGCCGTGCTGGTCATTGCCTGCCCCTGCGCACTGGGCCTGGCCACGCCGACCGCGATCATGGTCGGCAGCGGCGCCGGCGCGCGTGCGGGGGTGCTGATCAAAAACGCCGAAGCGCTGGAACAGGCCGGCCATATCGACACGCTGGTCGTCGACAAGACGGGCACGCTGACCCAGGGCAAACCCGCGGTGACCGATATCATCGCCGGTGAAGGCAGCAGCGAAAAAGAAGTGTTGCGCGTCGCCGCCGCCCTGGAGGCCGGTTCCGAACATCCGCTGGCGCGCGCCATACTCGGCCGCGCCCGCGACCTCGGCATCCCCGCAGCGGCCGTGCAGGATTTTTCAGTCGTCACCGGCAAAGGCGTGCACTCCCTGCTGGACGGCACGGTCGCCCTGCTCGGCTCTCCCCGCTTTCTGACTGACGCCGGACTGGCCTTGGATGCGCCAACCGTGACGCGGCTGCAGGAACAGGGCAAAACCGTGATCGGCGTCGCCCACGGCAAGCGTGTGCTCGGCCTGATCGCCATCGCCGATCCGCTGCGGCCGACCTCGGCGACTGCAGTCGCTGCACTGCGGGCACTGGACATCAACGTCATCATGCTGACCGGTGACAACCAGCGCACGGCGGCGCACATCGCCCGCGAAGCCGGGGTTGCAGGTTTCGAAGCCGAGATGCTGCCGCAGGACAAGGCACAACGCATTGCCGCGCTGAAAGCGGAAGGTCATGTGGTGGGCATGATCGGCGACGGCGTCAACGACGCGCCGGCGCTGGCCGCAGCACAGGTCAGTTTCGCCATCGGCGCCGGATCCGACGTTGCGCTTCATGCGGCAGACGTGACCTTGATGCGCAGCGACCTGCTGAGTGCGGTGGATGCCGTGGTGCTGTCGCGCGCGACTTTTCGCAAAATAAAACAGAACCTGTTTTTTGCTTTTTTTTACAACGCTCTGGGCATACCGCTGGCAGCGGCCGGCCTGCTCAAC
This sequence comes from uncultured Bordetella sp., assembly GCA_964606765.1. Taxonomy (GTDB): domain Bacteria; phylum Pseudomonadota; class Gammaproteobacteria; order Burkholderiales; family SG8-41. The sequence continues at coordinate 7,031 of CAZSIR010000080.1, forward strand.
CCGGTGATCGCCGGCGCGGCGATGGCGATGAGTTCGGCATCCGTTGTCAGCAATTCGCTGCTGCTGAAACGCTGGCGGCCGCAAAACGCCACCCGATGATTTTCAACCGCAAAAGGAGGCTTCAACCACCATGGAAACCGCCATCATTCCGGTACAAGGCATGACCTGCATGGGCTGCGTGTCCAGCGTGAAACGCGTGCTCGGAACGATCAACGGCGTATCACAGGCCGAAGTGTCGCTGGAAAAGGCACAGGCGACCGTCAGTTACGACAGCGGCAAAACCAGCCTGCAGACCATCAAGGCTGCGATCACGGATGCCGGCTATGACGTCGCCTGAGCACAAATCCGGCCGCGACTGCCATGTCCATTCACCAGTCGTGCAGCCGCACAAGCAGACGCTGCTGAAACGCCTGAACCGCGCCGAAGGCCAGGTCCGCGGCGTTGCGCAGATGATCCGTGACGATCGTTATTGCGTGGACGTGCTGACACAGGTTGCCGCGATCCAGTCGGCGCTGGATGCCGTGGCGCTGCAGTTGCTGGAGGACCACACCCGGGGCTGCGTCGCCGATGCGGTCAGGGCCGATCGCGGCGATCAGGCAATCGATGAACTGATGGCGGTGGTGAAACGTTTCGCGCGCTAGTGCAGGCTCTGCGCTACCAGTTCCACGGCTGCCACCAGGGCGCGTCCCTTTTCGGCCCGCCCTTCAGGTAAATGCTGTCGGGAAAATTCACCTTCATCACGCGCTCCGCGTCATTGCGCAGATTCGTCATGCCCAGCGCGTCATAGGCCTGGATCATGATGACCAGCCCTTCTTCGTTGGCCGGCGCCCCGGGATAGGTCTTGAGCGCATACTGCGTGCGGTTGGCGGCGGCAACATAAGCCTTGCGCCTCATGTAGTAGCGCGCGACATGGATTTCGTGGGAAGCCAGCGCATTGACCAGGTAATTCATGCGCTGGATGGCATCGGGTGTGTACTTGCTGTTGGGAAACCGCGTCGCCAGGTCCTTGAAGGCGATGAACGCATCAGCCGCGGCCTTGGGGTCCCGCTCCGACATGTCCTGCGCGCTGACATACCCCATGATCCCGAGGTCGTCGTTGAAATTGATCAGTCCCTTCAGGAAATACATGTAATCGGCGCTGGGATGATTCGGGTTCTGCTTGACGAAGCGGTCGATTGTCGCCAGCGCCGATGCCGGATCCTCGTTTTTCCAGTGCGCATAGGCCACCTCGATCTGCGATTGCTGGGCAAAGCGGCCAAAGGGATAACGCGATTCGATTTTTTCGTAATACTTGATCGCGGCCTCCCAGTTGCGGTTCGCCAGCTCCTGCCGCGCTTCGGCATAGAGCTTCTGCACCGACCAGCCGCGCGTCTCATCCACTTCCTTGCCGCCGAAAATGCCGCAGCCGCCCAGCATCAGGGCGAGGGCAAGCGCGGCGAATGCCGTTAAAATGTTCGGTCTGAACAGGCCGCGCCCGGAAGCGTGCATCCATGAGTGCTGAGTTGTCATCTGAAAATTATACCGAAATCGGCGCCTCCCCGGCCCCGCATCATCTGGCGGTGCCCGCGACATGCGCCGGTTTGCGGCTGGATCAGGCGCTGGCACAACTGTTGCCGCAGTACTCCCGTGCCCGGCTGACCGCCTGGATCCGCGATGGGCGTGTCAGCGTCGACGGCAAGACCCAGGCCCCGCGCGACAAGCTCCACGGCGGCGAAAACATCAGCGTGCGCCCCGCCCTGTCGCCGGAAGAGACCGCATACCGGCCGGAAACCATGCCGCTGGATGTGCTGTACGAAGACGACACGCTGATGGTCATCAACAAACCACCGGGCCTGGTGGTGCATCCGGGCAGCGGCAACTGGCAGGGCACCCTGCTCAATGCGCTGCTGGCCCATGCGCCGCAACTGGCCGGCGTGCCGCGGGCCGGCATTGTGCACCGCCTCGACAAGGACACCAGCGGCCTGCTGGTCATCGCCAAGACATTGACTGCGCAGACCGACCTCGTGCGCCAGCTGCAGGCGCGCAGCGTCCATCGCGAATACCGCGCCGTCACGCATGGCAAGGTTCCCCGCGACGGCAAAATTGAAGGCGCCATCGGCCGCGACCCGCGCAGCCGCACGCGCATGGCGGTGGTGCGCTCCGGCAAACCCGCGGTGACCCACTACAAAGTGCTGGAAAAATTCGCCCGCGCCAGCGTGCTGGCCTGCCGCCTCGAAACCGGACGCACCCACCAGATCCGGGTCCATCTGCAGAAACTCGGTTATCCGATCTGGGGCGACCCGGTCTACGGGCCGCGCAACCCGCCGCCGTCACCCCAGCTGCCGCGACAGGCGCTGCATGCTGAAAAACTGGGATTGATCCACCCGCAAAGCGGTGAAACCCTGCACTGGCAGGCGCCGTTGCCGGCCGACATGCTGCAGCTGATCGCTGCCCTGCGCGACGAATGAACACGCCACACCCGCAATGGATCGTTCCGCAATGGCCCGCGCCCGCGCATGTGCGTGCGCTGGTCACCACCCGCGATGGCGGCAGCAGCAGCGGTTCCTATGCCGGCATGAACCTGGGACGGCGCACCGCCGACGACCCCGCAGCGGTGGCGGCAAATCACGCGCAGCTGAACCGGCTGCTGCCGGAGCCGCCGCGCTGGCTGGCGCAGGTGCACGGCAGCACGGTCGTCGATGCGGATGCCTTGTCCGGCGTTCCGGAAGCCGATGCCTGTGTCGCACAGCGACCTGGAACGGTCTGCGCCATCCTCATCGCCGACTGCCTGCCCGTGCTGTTCACCGACCGCGCCGGCAGCTGCATAGCCGCCGCACACGCCGGCTGGCGCGGCCTCGCCGGCGGGGTACTCGCCAATACGGTCGCGCGCATGCCGGCCAGACCCGCCGACCTGATGGCCTGGATCGGTCCCGGCATCGGCCCCACGGCTTTCGAGGTGGGTGAGGATGTGCTGCAGGCCTTCTGCACGGCAGCGCCGGAGCGCAAAACAGCCTTCAAACCGCTGGCTGCAGCCGGCAAATGGCTCTGCGACCTGCCGGCATTGGCGCGCGACGCGCTGCAACGGGCCGGGGTCAATCAGATTTATGGCGGCGACCTATGCACCTATACCAATCCGCACCGCTTTTATTCTCACCGCCGCAACCCGGTCACCGGGCGCATGGCGGCACTGATCTGGAAAGTGGCGCGAAACGACGGTTAAGGATTCGGAAGCCTCCACACTGCGTCGTTCAGCACACCGCGCCCATCAACCGTCACTTCGTTATAATCCGCGCCTCTCTGCCCGGCCCCGAAAGCCTTTTTTGAAGCCCCTGTCGTGAACACACTCAGCTGGATCATTCTCACCACCCTTGCCGGCGGCGTACTGTCCGCCGTCGTGGCCGGCCTGTTCGCGATCCGGGCCAAGGCCTCGCAGGTGCCGATGCTGGTCAGCTATGCGGTCGGTGCGCTGCTGGGCGCCGCCTTCATTGAAGTGCTGCCCCATGCCTTCGAGAAAAGTGACAGCATCCACGCCACCACGGCCACCGTGCTGTTCGGCATCCTCGGCTTTTTCATACTTGAAAAGCTGGTGCTGTGGCGGCACTGCCACGTCGAGGAATGCGAGGCCCACGATCCGCATCTGCCGGCGCCGCCGCAAAACGACCGCAACGCGCACGGCCACAGGCACGATGACCATGGCCGCAGCGGGCTGATGATCCTGGTCGGCGACACCTTCCATAATTTTGTCGACGGCGTGCTGATTGCCGCCGCCTTCATGGCTGACATCCAGCTTGGCATTGTCACGGCGATTGCCATCATTGCCCACGAAGTGCCGCAGGAAGTCGGCGACTTCCTGATCCTGCTGCATTCAGGCTACAGCAAAGGCAGGGCGATGCTGCTCAATGTGCTGGCCAGCGCAGCGATGGTCATCGGCGGCGTGCTGGCCTATTTCATGCTGCAGGTCGCCGAAGTCCTGGTCACGCCGCTGCTGGCACTGGCCGCGGCGAGCATGCTGTATGTCGCGGTCGCCGACCTGATCCCGGGCCTGCACCGCAGGCCCGAACTGGCCGCCACCGCGCAGCAGGTGCTGCTGATCGGTCTGGGCATTGCCACCATCTGGCTGGTCGGCCTCTGGGCGCACGGCAGCCACTGATTGCCCGCAGCCGACAGCCGCATCACCGCGTCTGCGCCTGCGGACCGGTATGTTATCGTTGCCTGGATGCTGCGTTTTGCCCCTGCATGCCGCTGACCGTCCATGACTGAATCCACATCCAAGCCCGCATCCGACCCTGCGCAAAACCCCGCCGCGGCTTTTGCCGAACTGAACCGCATGTTGTTCGCCGGCGCCGCCGGCAAACTCCATGCCGCGCAGAACACGCCCGATCCCGCGCAGATGATGCAGCTGCTCGCCGCGGGCATGGCCAATGACGGCGGGCGCTGGCTGGAACTGAACAACCGTTACTGCCAGGAGCACCTCAGACTGTGGCAGGCCTGCGCCAATCCGTCTGCTGCAGGGGCTGTCCCGCTGGAGCCGCCGGCGGATCGCCGTTTTCGCGCCCCGGAATGGCGCGAGCCCTACTACAGTTATCTTGCCCATTCCTACCTGCTGTCGGCGCGCTGGCTGGAGGAAATGACCGCCGCCGCGCAGCTCGATGCCCATGCCAAACACAAGCTGGCGTTCTACACACGGCAGATGATCGACGCGCTGTCCCCGGCCAATTACCCGTGGACCAATCCCGAGGCCATCAAGCTCGCCGCAGCCACCGACGGTGAAAGCATCAACCAGGGCCTGAAAAACCTCGCCGCCGACATCGACAAGGGACTGGTGTCGATGACGGATGAAACCGCCTTCGAAGTCGGCCGCAATCTGGCGATCACGCCGGGCACGGTGGTCTACGAAAATGATTTCATGCAGCTGCTGCAATACGCGCCGCAGACCGCAGAGGTATTCGAGCGGCCGCTGGTCATGGTGCCTCCCTGCATCAACAAGTATTACATCCTCGACCTGCAGCCCGACAATTCCTATGTCCGCCACGCCATTGCCGCGGGCCATATGGTGTTCATGGTGTCCTGGCGCAACATGCCGGCGGAAATGGGGCACGTCACCTGGGACGATTACCTCGAGCATGGCGTGATGCGCGCCCTCGGCGTCGCCCGGGAAATCAGCGGCGCAGCCCAGGTCAACGCGCTGGGCTTCTGCGTCGGCGGCACGCTGCTCGCCTCTGCGCTCGCCGTCATGCGCGCCCGCGGCGAAGATACGGTGGCCAGCGCCACCTTCCTCACCACCATGCTTGACTTCAGTGACACCGGCGAACTGAGCGTGTTCATTGACGAACCGTACGTGGCCGCGCGCGAAACCGAATTTGCGCAGGGCGGCGTGCTGAAGGGACGCGAGCTCGCGCTGACCTTCGCCAGCCTGCGCGCCAACGACCTGATCTGGCCCTACGTGGTGAACAATTACCTGAAGGGCCGCACGCCCGAAGCCTTCGACCTGCTCTACTGGAACAGCGACAGCACCAACCTGCCGGGCGTGATGTACAAATATTATGTGCGCCACACCTATCTTGAAAACAACCTGCGGGTGCCCGGCAAGCTGACCATGTGCGGCGTTCCTGTCGATTTGTCGAATGTCGACATGCCGGCCTATCTGCTGGCGGCGCGCGAGGATCACATCGTTCCCTGGCGCACCGCCTATGCCAGCACCGGACTGCTGGGCGGTCCGATGCAGTTCGTGCTCGCGGCCAGCGGCCACATTGCCGGCGTCATCAATCCGGCCGCCCGCAACAAGCGCAATTTCTGGACCAACGACCAGCAGCCGCCGGATGCCGGAGCCTGGCTGGAAGGCGCAACCTCCCTGCCCGGCAGCTGGTGGCCGCACTGGAGCAAGTGGCTGGCGCAGTATGGCGGCAATACGGTCACGGCGCCCGCAGCGCCCGGCAACGCCAACCATCCGGCGATCGAACCGGCGCCCGGCCGTTACGTCAAGGTCAAATGAAGAAAAAAATTCAACCGGCCCCGCTGCACTGCGCTTGCAGCGCCGCGGTTTGCTGTTAAATTATTGACAGTTGCATGGATGATGACAAAAACAGGTCTCTGACAGGATCGCCGCGTTTTTGCAAAATATCAGCGGCAGCAGAAAATCAAACAAGGAGGTGGACATGTCACGCGTCGCAGTCGTAACCGGTGGTATGGGCGGTCTGGGTGAGGCCATCTGCATGAAGCTGTCGAAAATGGGCTATCAGGTGGTGGCCACCTATTCTCCCGGCAACAGCAAACACGCGGCCTGGGTCGCTGAAATGAAACTGCAGGGTCACGATTTCCGCGCCGTACCGGTGGATGTCGCCGATTACGAGTCCTGCCGCAAAGCCATCGCGCAGATCGCCAAGGACATCGGCCCGGTCGACGTGCTGGTCAACAACGCCGGCATCACCCGCGACACCACCTTCCGCAAAATGGAAAAGGAAGGCTGGGACGCGGTGATGAAAACCAACCTCGACAGCGTGTTCAACATGACCAAGCCGGTGATCGACGGCATGGCGGAACGCAACTGGGGGCGGGTCATCAACGTATCCTCGGTCAACGGACAGAAAGGCGCCTTCGGCCAGACCAACTACTCCGCCGCCAAGGCCGGCATGCACGGCTTCA
>CAZSIR010000081.1:0-13345 GCA_964606765.1 uncultured Bordetella sp.
ATGTGGCAGGACCCGATCTGGTACGGTTTCTTGCCGGTCGCCGGTTTGCGCGCGTTGTGCGCTTCGCGCGCACGGCCGGTGGCCTGGAAGGCCGTGGTGCCCAGCGGGCCCAGCAGTTCGACCAGATGCGTGCAGCCGAGCACGCCGCCGACGCGTTCGGCGATCGCCTTGCGCCAGCCGGGACCGATGGTGATGCCGACCATTTTTTTGAAATTCACCGTGATGTCGCCGCAGTTGGCATAGGGACCGTCATCGGTGACGGCTTCGACCGCATGGATTTTCAGGTCGAGGTCGATGGTCAGGCGCAACCACATGTTGTGCACCGGCTGTCCGGGCTGGCGCTCACGGCCGCCGTCGCGGCGTGAGTGCACGTAGGTTTTGGTGTCGACGAGGTGGCCTTCGATATCCCATAAACCGTCTTCGCGCTCATAACCTTTGCATTCAACGGCGCGGGTATGTTTCAGGGTGCGGGCTGCGGGGGCGGGTAACGGCATGGTGCGGACTCCGGTGATTCAGTGGGTGTTGGAATGGGCGGCGCAGCGGCTTTCCAGTTGCGCCAGCAGGGCCTGTTTCTGCTGGGGGCTGTAACGGTGCCAGTCGCTGATTTCGCGCAGCGTGCGCCAGCAGCCGAGGCAGTAGCCGTGGCTTTGATCGACCACGCAGGACATCACGCAGGGGGATTCAAGGTCTTGGGGCAGCGCATCCGCCGGCATCGTCATGCGGCCCTGGCGCGGATCGCGCGCGCGGCGCGGGACAGCGTGGGACGGCCGAGCACGCCGCAGATGTAGTCGCCGGCTGCAATCAGTTTCTGCATGTCGATGCCGGTTTCGATGCCGAGGCCGTCGAGCAGGTACAGCACATCCTCGGTGGCGACATTGCCGGTGGCGCCTTTCGCGTAAGGGCAGCCGCCGAGGCCGGACACCGAACTGTCGAAGGTGGCGATGCCGCATTCCAGCGCGGCATAGACATTGGTCACCGCCTGGCCGTAGGTATCGTGGAAATGTCCGGCCATGCGCTCCAGCGGAATGTGTTTTGCCACAGCCTCGATGACCTTGCGGGTCTTGCCGGCGGTGCCGGTGCCGATGGTGTCGCAGACGGTGATCTCATAACAGCCCATCGCATCCAGCGCCTGCGCCACATGCACCACGGCGGCGGGATCCACTTCGCCTTCATACGGACAGCCGAGGCAGACCGAGATGTCGCCGCGCACCTTGATGCCCTTCGCGATCGCGGCTTTGGCGACTTCGGCAAAACGCGCGAGGCCTTCGTCGATGCTGCAGTTGGTGTTGCGTTTTGAAAAGCTCTCGGTGGCGGCGCCGAACACCACCGCTTCGTCGGCGCCGGCGGCGATGGCGGCCTCGAGACCTTTCATGTTCGGCACCAGCACCGGGTAGATCACGCCCGGTTTGCGCCGGATGCCGGCCATCACCTCGGTGTTGTCGGCCATTTGCGGCACCCATTTCGGTGACACAAAGGCGGTGGCTTCGATGATCGACAGGCCGGCATCCTGCAGGCGGTGGATCAGTTCGATCTTGACCGCAGCGGGAACCGGCGTCGCTTCGTTCTGCAGGCCGTCGCGCGGGCCGACTTCGACGATGCGTACTTTTTTCGGGAGTGCCATGCCGGTAATCCTTTTTCAAACGGCCGGTCGGTGCGGATGAGTGCCGACCATCGACGGTTAAGGTTTCTTTTTTGCTTTCGGTGCTTCCGTCCACGACGGTTTGCGCTTTTCGAGGAATGCGGTCAGGCCTTCCTGCGCTTCGGGTGTGGCGCGGATTGCTGCGATGACCTTGGACGTTTCACTGACGATGCCGGGGCCGATGACGCTGTGCGCGCTTTTCGGAATCAGTTTCTTGACGGCATGTACCGCTTTCGGCCCGCTGGAATAAAGCTGGTCAAGCATCTGGCCGACGCGCGCCGCGAGCCCGTCTTCTTCGACAATCTCGTGGACGAGGCCCATGCGCCAGGCTTCGGCGCAGTCGAAGGCTTCGCCGGAAAGCATGTAGCGCCGGGCCTGGCGCTCGCCGATGGCGCCGATGATATAGGGGCTGATCATCGCCGGGACGATGCCGATCTTGACTTCGGACAGGCGGAAGGTGGCGCTGCGCGCGGCAATCGCGATGTCGCAGGCTGCGACGATGCCGCAACCGCCGCCGCGCACGGCGCCATGCACCGCGGCGATCGTGGGTTTGTTCAGCGTGTAAAGGGCGTGAAACATGCGCGAGGATTCACCCGCGGCGCGGTAATTCTGCGCCCTGGTGAATTTTGCGCTCTCGCGCATGTGCCCGATGTCGGCGCCGGCGCAGAAACTTTTCCCGGCGCCGGCGATGACCACGGCCCGGATCGAGGCATTTTTGCCGACGGCTTTCAGCGCGGCGGTCAGTTCGTCCACCATGTCCGGATCAAAGGCGTTGTGCACTTCCGGACGGTTCAGCGTGAGTGTGGCATTGCCGGAATCGTCGATGGTGGTCAGCACCCGGGTGCCGGTGGACTTGCTCATGTTGGTTCCTTCCGGGAATCTTCAGGTTGTGCGGCGATATCCGCAGGTACAGCGTCGAGAGTATATGCGCTGGTCCCTGCGCCGGCCTGCGGACGGTCCATTCTATGGAGGGCGGGATTCACGGATTCACCATGGACCCTTGGCCAGCCACTGTTCGATCTGGTCGAGCCGGTCCGATCCCCAGAACGGTTCGCCATCAACGATGATGTAGGGCGAACCAAACACGCCGCGTTCGATGGCGGCATCGACTTCCGATTTCAGCCTTTCCTTGACCGCGGCATCATTGATCGCCTGGAGCACGGCATCCTTGTCGTGGCCCAGCCTGGCAGCAACATTGGCGGTGACTTCCGGATTGGAAATGTCGCGGTCCTCCGCGAAGTACGCGCGATACAGCGCCTGCGCCAGCGTTTTGGCCGCGGCTGCGTCACGGTCGTTCAGCCAGTAAAAGGCGCGGCAGGCGGCCGTCGTGGCAATCGGGAATTTGCCGGGCATTTTGAAGGGCACGCCGAACCAGCGCGCGGAGCGGGTCAGGTCATGCTGGGCATAACTGCCTTTCAGCGGAATCGTGGTCAGCGGCTGCTGCCCGGTCACCTTGAACACGGCGCCCAGCAGCATCGGGCGCCAGAGGGTCGTGCGCTGGTACTTGGCGGCCAGCGCATCGATTTTTGCCGCCGCGAAATAGCCGTAGGGGGAGGAAAAATCAAAATAAAAATCGATGGCAGTGGTCATGGCGGTGTTCCTCGCAAACAGGGCTGTCCGGATTGACAGGCAAAGTTTCCGGACACGGAAGCTTTAAAGTTTGAATGGTTGCTATTCTTTAACTATTTGTTTTAAATCGTATTTTTTAATTACTTTTACGTTAACGTAAATTATGCTGCGGCATCGGATGAAGACGTCTTGCCGGCCCCGGACTCGGTCAGGCGGCGCTGGCATTGGGTGGCAAAAAAATTGATTTCGTTGAGCATGACTTCAACATCCTCGCGCTGCTGTTCCAGTTGCGCGCGTCGCCGCTCCAGCTTGACGGCAAAGGCTTCAAGCTGGCTGCGTTCATCGTGGCCGAGGTCGTACAATTCGAAGAGTTCACGGATTTCACTGAGGGAAAAACCGAGGCGTTTGCCGCGCAAGGCCAGTTTCAGGCGAACACGGTCGCGATGACTGTAGATGCGATTGATGCCTTCACGCGCAGGGGTGACCAGGCCTTGATCTTCGTAGTGGCGCAGGGTACGGGTGGTGACGCCGAATTCCTGGGCCAGATCACTGATGGTGTAGGTTTTGCTCATTGTGCTCCGCAGCAGCAACGGGTAACATGCGCCACACCTTATCATTGCTTTTACGTAAACGTCAATTCAGTTTTTACAAGCTGATTCGGCTACAGACCGGACAGCATTCGCCGTCAACGAGGACTATTGGATGACTTCAAAGCAAAAGCCGCAGGCTGAAACCCCGCCATTGGATGCCGAGGCACTGGCCCGCCTGTATGCCGACATCGCTGAAAAAAGCGGTGAACTGTTAAGCAAATTCATGGCGCGCGGCGCCAAGGACATGCCGGCCTTCAATGACGAACTGGGGATCGCCAAGGCGTTTTATGACGCCTGGCAGCAGATGCTGGCGAACCCCGTGCGCATCGCGGAAATGCAGATGAAGCTGTGGCAGGACTACACGGCGTTGTGGCAAAACTCGATGCTGAAAATGTTCGGGCAGGAGGCGCCACCGGTGGTGCAGCCCGACAAATCGGACCGTCGTTTCCGCGATGAGGGCTGGGAAAACAATTTTGTCTTCGATTACGTCAAACAGGCCTACCTGCTGGCAGCCCGCCATTTTCACCAATCACTGGGCGGCGTCGAGGGGCTGGATGAAAAAACCGCGAAAAAAGTCGATTTTTACACCCGCCAGTATGTCGATGCGCTGGCACCGACCAATTTCCTGCTGACCAATCCGGAAGCGCTGCGCGAAACCGTCAACACCGGCGGCCAGAATCTGCTGAAGGGCCTGCACAATCTGCTGGAAGACCTGGCCCAGGGCGAAGGCGGGCAGCTGCGCGTGCGCATGACCGACACCAGCGCCTTCCGGCTGGGCGAAAACATCGCTGCAAGCAAGGGCAAGGTCGTGTTCCAGAACGACATCATGCAGCTGATCCAGTATGAGCCGCTGACCGCGAAGGTGCATGCGGTGCCGCTGCTGATCATTCCGCCCTGGATCAACAAGTACTACATCCTCGACCTGCGCGAAAACAATTCCTTCGTGCGCTGGGCGGTGGAGCAGGGGCACACGGTATTTGTCATTTCCTGGGTCAATCCCGACGGCAGCCTTGCACACAAGCGGTTTGACGATTATCTGACCGAGGGTTCATTGGCGGCGCTGGAGGCCATTGAAAACATCACCGGTGAACGGCAGGCGAATGTCATCGGCTACTGCCTGGGCGGCACGCTGCTGGCGGCGACACAGGCCTGGCTCAATGCGAAAAAACAGCAGCGCATCCGCAGCGTGACATTTTTCGTGACCATGATCGATTTCGAGCGGCCCGGCGAACTCGAGGTGTTCATCGACGAGCAGCAGGTCGGCGCGCTGGAGAAAAAAATGGAGGAGCGCGGTTATCTCGAAGGTTCGGAGATGGCCACGACGTTCAACATGCTGCGCGCCAACGACCTGATCTGGTCCTTCGTGGTCAGCAATTACCTGCTGGGCAAGGATCCCTTTCCGTTTGACCTGCTGTACTGGAATGGTGATTCGACGCGGATGCCGGCGGCGATGCACAGTTTCTATCTGCGCAGCCTGTACCTGAAAAACCGGCTGCGCGAGCCCGGCGGAATCACGCTGGCCGGCGAACCGATCGACGTGACGTCCATCGCGACTCCGGCCTATTTCATTTCCACCGCGGAAGACCATATAGCGCCCTGGCAATCGACCTATGCCGGCGCGCGGCTGCTGAAGGGTCCGGTGCGTTTCGTGCTCGGCGGTTCCGGCCACATCGCCGGCATCATCAATCCGCCGGTCGCCGGCAAGTACAGCTACTGGACCAATGATGAACGCCCGGTGCAGGCGGCGGACTGGCTGGCCGGGGCGACACAGCATCCGGGTTCGTGGTGGACCGACTGGGCGCAGTGGGTTTCGGGTCATGCCGGCGAGAAGGTCGCCGCGCGCCAGCCCGGCAGCAAGCGCCATCCGGCGCTGGAAGACGCGCCGGGCTCCTACGTCAGGCAGCGCATCGCATGATCGGGATTTTCAGAGTCAGATATTTTTAACGGCAAGGTTTAACCGCAAGGAATTGCCCGCATGCCCTTCCACAATCTGCTGCTTGAGCTGGTCGAACCGGGGATTTACCTGCTGAGCGTCAACCGGCCGCAGGCGCTGAATGCGCTGAATGGAGCGACTCTGGACGAATTGGCCCAGGCCGTGGCACAGGTGGCGGCGGACCGGGGCGCGCGCGTGCTGCTGGTGACCGGCGCCGGCGATAAAGCCTTTGTCGCCGGCGCTGACATCAGCGAAATGCAGCAGATGACGGCGGAACAGGCGCAGGCGTTCTCCGAAAAAGGCATGGGTGTCATGCGCGCGCTGGAAGCGCTGCCGGTGCCGGTGATTGCGCTGGTGCAGGGCTATGCCCTGGGCGGAGGCTGTGAGCTGGCGATGGCCTGTGACTGGATCATCGCCTCCGAGCGCGCGGTATTCGGCCAGCCGGAGGTCAATCTGGGCATCCCGCCGGGATTCGGCGGCACGCAGCGTCTGGCACGGCTGGTGGGGCGCGCCCGCGCACTGGAACTGGTGACCACGGCGCGCCAGATCAAGGCCGGGGAAGCACTGGCCCTTGGACTGGTCACCCGGGTCGTGCCGCCCGCCGAACTGCGGACATGCGGTCTCGATGTTGCGCGCACCATCGCGGCCAAAGGGCCGTTCGCCGTGCGCATGGCGAAGCAGGCGCTTCAGCGCGGACTGGATCTTGATCTGGCAAACGCCTGTGCCTATGAAACAGCGGCATTCGCGCTGGCGTTTGCAAGCAGCGACCAGAAGGAGGGCATGCGCGCCTTCCTCGAAAAACGCCCGGCGCAATTCAGGGGCGAGTAGCCGGCGCAGAGGATTAATGCTGCAGTGCGTCAGTCTGTGGCTGTGCAGCAAGTGTGTCTGAGTTTCAGCGCAGACGTTATAATTATTCATCCCATCGTGGCAGCGATTCAGGCACCATAAGTGCCGGAATTGTCGCGAAAAATAGCCTCAAAAAGGTATTGTCCATGGATATGAATGACCTCCAGCGTGATCTGGATCCCGAGGAAACCCGTGAGTGGCTGGATGCGCTGAAGTCGGTGCTGGAGCGTGAAGGTCCGGATCGCGCGAATTATCTGCTCGACCGGCTGGTGAATGAGGCGCGGCGTGCCGGTGCCTATATACCGTATAACGCGAATACCGCGTACCTGAACACCATTCCGCCGGAACGAGAAGAACGTTCGCCCGGTGATTCCGAACTGGAACACAAAATCCGCTCACTGGTGCGCTGGAATGCCATGGCGACGGTGATACGGGCGAACAAGGAATCCTCGGAGCTCGGCGGGCACATTGCCAGTTTTGCATCGGCGGCCACGCTTTATGACGTCGGCTTCAATCATTTTTTTCGCGCCGCCAACGAAAAATTTCTCGGCGACCTCGTTTACATCCAGGGCCACTCGGCGCCCGGCGTCTACGCCCGCGCCTTCCTGGAAGGACGCATCACCGAAGAACAGCTGGACAATTTCCGCCAGGAGGTCGATGGCAAGGGCCTGTCGTCCTATCCGCATCCCTGGCTGATGCCGGATTTCTGGCAGTTCCCGACGGTGTCGATGGGCTTGGGACCGCTGATGGCGATTTACCAGGCGCGCTTCATGCGGTACCTGAAGGATCGGGAGCTGATCGAAGGCCAGGGCCGCAAGGTCTGGGCGTTCATGGGCGACGGCGAAATGGACGAGCCGGAATCGCTGGGGGCGATTTCCCTGGCCGGCCGCGAAAAACTCGACAACCTGATTTTTGTCATCAACTGCAACCTGCAGCGCCTCGACGGGCCGGTGCGCGGCAACGGCAAGATCATCCAGGAACTGGAATCGGATTTCCGCGGCTCGGGCTGGAACGTGATCAAGGTGGTCTGGGGGTCGTACTGGGATCCGCTGCTGATGAAGGACAAGACCGGCATCCTGCTGAAGCGCATGGAAGAGTGCGTGGACGGCGAGTACCAGACCTTCAAGTCGCATGACGGCGCCTTTGTGCGCAAGCATTTCTTCGGCAAGTATCCCGAGCTGGCGGACCTCGTGTCCAACATGTCCGATGACGACATCTGGCGCCTGAATCGCGGCGGCCATGACCCGCACAAGATGTATGCGGCCTATGCGGCGGCGATGAAGCACACCGGGCAGCCGACGGTGATCCTGGCCAAGACCGTCAAGGGCTATGGCATGGGCGAGGCGGGTGAAGGCCAGAACATCACCCACCAGCAGAAAAAAATGGGCACGGCGTCGATTCGAGCCTTCCGCGACCGCTTCGACCTGCCGATACCCGACGACCAGCTGGAAGAGGTGCCGTTTTACCGGCCGCCGGAAGACTCACCTGAAATGCAGTACCTGCGCAGCCGCATCGAAGCCATGGGCGGCTCTCTGCCTTCGCGCAAGCGCAAGGTCGAAGCGCTGGAAGTACCCGCGCTGTCCGCGTTCGAGGCCCAGCTGAAAAGCAGCGAAGACCGCGAGTTTTCGACGACCATGGCCTTCGTGCGCATCCTCAACACCATCATCCGCGACAAGAAAATCGGCAAACGCGTGGTGCCCATCGTGCCCGATGAATCGCGCACCTTCGGCATGGAGGGCATGTTCCGGCAGTTGGGCATCTATTCGCATGTCGGCCAGCTCTACACGCCGCAGGATGCCGACCAGCTGATGTTCTACAAGGAAGACAAGGGCGGACAGATCCTGCAGGAAGGCATCAACGAAGCCGGCGCGATGTCGTCATGGATTGCCGCCGCGACGTCCTATGCCAACAACGCGCAGATGATGATCCCGTTTTACATCTTCTACTCGATGTTCGGCTTCCAGCGCATCGGTGACCTGGCCTGGGCGGCCGGTGACCTGCGCGCGCGCGGTTTCCTGCTGGGCGGCACTGCGGGGCGCACCACGCTGAACGGCGAAGGACTGCAGCATGAAGACGGGCACAGCCACATCCTGGCGTCGACGATACCGAACTGCGTAAGCTACGACCCGACCTTTGCCTATGAAGTCGCCGTGATCATCCAGGACGGGATGCGGCGGATGTACCAGGAGCAGGAGGATGTGTTCTATTACATCACCGTGATGAACGAAAACTACACGCACCCGGCGATGCCGGAGGGTGTGGAGAAGGGCATTCTGAAGGGCATGTATCTGTTCGCCGAAGGCAAGGCAAAGAAAAACCAGCCCAAGGTGCAGCTGCTCGGCAGCGGCACCATCCTGCGCGAAGTCATCGCCGGGGCGGCGCTCCTGGAGAAGGATTTCGGCATCGCCGCCGACATCTGGAGCGTCACCAGCTTCAACGAGCTGCGTCGCGACGGCCTCGACGTGCAGCGCTGGAACATGCTGCATCCGGAGCAGGAGCCGCGGCAGAGCCATATCGAGCAGTGCCTGAAGGACCGCAGCGGTCCGGTGGTGGCGGCGACCGATTACATGAAGCTGTTCTCCGACCAGGTGCGCGCTTTCCTGCCGACGCATCACTTCGTCACGCTGGGCACCGACGGTTTCGGCCGCTCCGACACGCGGCGCAAGCTGCGCCAGTTCTTCGAGGTGGATCGTCACTATGTCGCAGTGGCGGCGATGAAGGCGCTGGCCGACCAGGAGCTGCTGCCGCGCAAGACCGTGGCCGAGGCAGTGAAGAAATACGGCATCAATCCCGACAAACCGAACCCGGCCACGGTATAGGACCGGCATCCCGGCAATACATCCAGACAAAAGCAGGCAAATGGCAAACGCAATCGAAGTCAAAGTCCCGGATATCGGTGATTACAAGAACATCCCGGTGATCGAAGTGCTGGTCAAACCCGGCGATACCGTGAAAGCCGAGGATCCGCTGGTCACGCTGGAGTCCGACAAGGCGACGATGGACGTGCCTTCGCCGGCCGCAGGGACCGTGAAGGAAATCAAGCTCAAGGTGGGCGACAAGGTTTCCGCCGGCGTGCTGGTGCTGACCCTGGAATCCGGCGGTGCAGCGGCGGCTGCACCGGCACCGGCCAAAGCGGCCGCGGCGGCTGCACCCGCTCCGGCAGTCCCGCAGGCGGCAGCAAAAGCGGCGCCGGCGCCCGCAGCTAAACCGGCTCCGACTGCAGCGCCCGCGGTAGCTGCGGCAGTGGATGAAGCCGGATTCGGCAAATCACATGCAAGTCCCTCGGTCCGCCGCTTTGCACGGGAATTGGGCGTCGACCTGTCCCGCGTCAAGGGCACCGGGCCCAAGGACCGCATCGTGCTGGAAGATGTGCAGGCTTATGTCAAAAGCGAACTGGCGCGGCCCCGCAGCGAGGGCTCCGGCGGCGGCCTCGGCTTCAACCTGCCGCCGATGCAGCCGGTGGATTTTTCCAAATTCGGGCCGGTCACGACCCAGCCCCTGTCGCGCATCAAAAAACTCTCCGGCGGATTCCTGCATCGCAACTGGGTCAGCATTCCGCATGTCACCCAGCATGACGAAGCGGACATCACCGAACTGGAAGCCTTTCGCAAGTCGCAGGCTGATGAAGCGAAAAAAAGCGGCATCAAGTTCACGATGCTCGGTTTTCTGATGAAGGCCTCGGTGGTGGCGTTGAAGCAGTTTCCCGAATTCAATGCTTCATTGTCGGCAGACGGCGAGAGCCTTGTGCTGAAAAACTATTTCCACATCGGCGTTGCGGTGGATACCCCGAACGGCCTCGTCGTGCCGGTCATCCGCGACGTGGACAAGAAAGGCCTGCTGGAGATCGCCCGGGAACTCGGCGAACTCAGCGAGCGCATGCGCGGCGGCAAGATTTCACCGGCTGACCTGCAGGGGGGCTGTTTTTCGATTTCCAGCCTGGGCGGCATTGGCGGCACGTTTTTCACGCCCATCATCAACGCGCCCGAGGTGGCGATACTCGGCGTCGGCAAGGCGGCGATGAAGCCGGTGTGGAACGGCAGGGAATTCACGCCGCGCCTGATGCTGCCCCTGTCCCTGTCCTACGATCACCGTGTGATCGATGGCGCGCTGGGTGCGCGTTTCAGCTCTTTCCTGGCGACCGTGCTGTCCGACATACGCCGGCTTGTACTCTAGTGCTGAGTGCGGAATGATGAGTGCAGAGTGAACATCCCCCGGGCCTGCACCACAGCCGTGTTTTTCGTTCAATACTGAATGGCCGCTCCGATCGGCATTCTCGGCGGCACCTTCGATCCCATCCATTACGGGCATCTGCGTCTGGGGCAGGAAGTGGCAGACCAGCTGCGGCTGGCCGAGGTGCGTTTCATCCCGAGCGGCACGCCGCCGCACCGCGCGACGCCGGCAGCCCCGGCCCCGGACCGGCTGGCGATGGTGCGACTGGCCACTGCAGGCAACGCGCTGTTTACCGTGGATGCAAGGGAGTCGGCGAGCACGACGCCTGGTTACATGGTGGATACCCTGACGGCGATACGCGCCGAAGTCGGCGCGGCGCAGTCGCTGGTATTGCTGCTGGGTGCGGATGCCTTTCTCGATCTGGCAACCTGGAGCCGCTGGCATCAGCTGTTCCAGCTGGCGCATGTCGCGGTCGCCTATCGTCCCGGCTTCCCGGTGGATACCTGGCAGACAAGGATGCCGCAGCCATTGGCCGCGGAGTACAACGCGCGCCTGTTGCACCAGCCGTTCTCGGTTCACGTGACCCCGGCGGGCGGCATCGTCGTGGTGCCGATTGCCGCGCTCGACATATCTGCAACGATGATCCGCGAGGCGACGCGCCGCGGGCGCAATACCCGGTACCTGTTGCCCGACAACATTTATCAATATATACAGGAACATGAAATTTACATTGGAAACTGATGGGACCTGACAAACTAGCCAAAACCGCCGTCGCTGCACTGGAAGACATCAAGGGACGGGACATCGTCGTGTTCAATGTCACCAAAAGGACCGCCCTGTTTGACAAGGTCATCGTGGCCAGCGGGGACTCCAACCGGCAGGTGCGCGCGCTGGCCAACAATGTCTGCGAGGAAGTGAAAAAAAACGGCGGACGGGTGTTCAGCACCGAAGGCGAGCAGACCGGGGAATGGGTGCTGGTCGATCTTGGCGCGGTGATTGTCCATGTGATGCAGCCGGCAATCCGCCAGTACTACAACCTCGAAGAGATCTGGGGCACGCCGCAACGCATTGCGGCGCCCCGCAAGACGGTTGCGCGCAAGCCTTCAGCGGGCAGGACGGCGGCGTCCAAAGCCGCGGCGCCCGGAACCGGCGGCCGTCGCAGCCGCGCCAAGTGAAACTGTCGGTACTCGCCGTCGGCCACCGCATGCCGGCCTGGGTGACGGCGGGTTTTGAAGAGTATGCGCGGCGCATGCCGCGCGAGATGCCGCTGCAGCTGAAGGAACTCAAGCCCGCCCAGCGCAGCAGTGCTGACGATGCCGCGCGCTGGATGCAGACCGAAGCAGAGCGCATCAATGCCGCAGTGCCGGAGGGCGCCTTGCGTGTGGCGCTTGATGAGCACGGCCGCAGTTTCCCGACACGCACGCTGGCTGAACACCTGGAGCGCTGGCGTGGTGACGGGCGCGATGTGGCGTTCATCATCGGCGGAGCCGACGGCCTGGCGCCCGGGATCAAAGCCGGCGCCGCTTTGCTGTGGTCACTGTCGCCGCTGACGCTGCCGCACGGATTGGTGCGCGTGGTGCTGGCGGAGCAGCTGTACCGCGCGGCATCACTGCTGGCCGGCCATCCCTACCACCGGGATTGAGTGACCGGAATTTTCATGATGTATTTATCTGTCCAAAATGCCGGATAAATCCGTTTACCTCGCTTCACGCAGCCCGCGCAGGCGGGAACTGCTGCGCCAGGTCGGCGTAAGTTTCGAAATCATCCCCTTGCGCGAAGCGCCGCGTTATCCCGCCGACGTCGACGAAACGCCGCGCGCGGGAGAGCCGGCAGATGACTATGTGTTGCGCGTGACCCGTGAAAAGGCGGCTGCCGCCGTCGAAATCATCCGTGCCCGGCGACTGGCGGCGCGCCCGGTGCTGGCAGCGGACACCACGGTGGTGTGTGATGGAACCATACTCGGCAAACCGGGAAATGCTGCCGACGCCGCGCGCATGCTCGGATTGCTCGCGGGGCGCGAGCATCGTGTGTTGACAGCGGTCGCGGTTGCCGGCGGCGATGCCATCGACACCCGCGTCTGCGAATCAAGGGTGTGGTTCCGCGCGCTGGCGCCAGAAGAGATCCGCCGCTATGTCAACAGCGGCGAACCCACCGACAAGGCCGGCGCCTATGCCGTGCAGGGGCGCGCCGCCGCCTTCATCACGCGGATCGAGGGCAGCTATTCCGGTATCATGGGCCTCCCCCTCGCTGAAACCGCCGATCTGTTGCGCAGCCACGGCATCGCCCTGCCATGAGCGAAGACATACTGATCAACATCACCCCGCAGGAAACCCGTGTCGCCGTGATTGAGCATGGCGTGACGCAGGAACTGCACATCGAACGCGCCTCTTCCCGCGGCTTCGTCAGCAACATCTACATGGGGCGCGTCGTTCGCGTGCTGCCGGGCATGCAGTCGGCATTTGTCGACATCGGCGGCGAGCGCGCGGCTTTTCTCCATGTCGCGGATATCTGGGGCAATCGCGTCAACGGCGAGCCCGGCCTGCCGATCGAGCGCCTGCTCAACGAAGGACAGAGCCTGATGGTGCAGGTGATCAAGGA
>CAZSIR010000082.1:0-8561 GCA_964606765.1 uncultured Bordetella sp.
GCACATAGGTGAGATCGGACAGGCCGTCATGCAGCGTGTGTGCCGCACAGCAGGCAGTCAGTGCGCGGCGGGCTTTGGGATCGGTCGTGGTCGTCAAGGCTGAAACATTTCTGTCATTTTTCGGTTTGCAGCATGCCACAGCCCGGGCAGCCAGCAAGCCACGGCCGGCGTACAGACTGTGATTTCAATAAAATCAATTATTTAATTAAAATCCCCGCATGACGGTTGTCATTTATCTTTTTTCCGGACTTTTTTTCCTGCTGGCCGCGGCACTGGTATTCACCTGGTGGCGCGGCCGTCATGTCGGTGCCCTGCTGCTGGCGGCAACCTATGCCATGGCCGCAGCGCTGGCCTTGCTGCTCCACACCTGGTGGCCGCTGGCCATCGGGCTTCTGTCGGCTTGGTCGCTGCGGTTGATGGGGCTGGATCCGGGGGCGGCTGTGGCGCGTAAAAAAGAACCGTAGGCCTGTTTTTTTAGGGTTTGATGATGATCCTTGACCGGATATTCTCGGTAGCCGGATCCATCAACCGAACGACGAGCTGATGTCGTTGGGGATTGTTTGCAATGAACTGGTTTCCCAAGATAACCAGTTTCCCGATGCATTCAGTATCCGAAAGTATGGCGTGATCAAAGGTGATTTCTTCGTAATCATCAAACAGCCAAATGCTCAGATCACTGTTTGGAGCTTTTCTTGAGTGATGTTTTTTTAGGCATTCATGGAACAAGGTGGTATTCAAGGCAGAGTAAAAATGACTGGATGCTTTGAGAGACCACGCATGCCAGAACACCAACATTGCATAGATCAATAATGGGGCAATTATCAAGACGGCCAAGCGCAAGTCCGCTGCGGTAGGTAATTGCGGGCCATTGTTTTTCTGCATTCAGCGCCTCGGCCGCAAGCGGCGTTCAGTTATTCCGGTTTCAGGTCAGCCTTGCGCGCCACTTCGTGCCATTTGCCGATTTCGGCATCCAGATACTTCGCAAAAGCCGCCGAGGTCGTGGTTTCCGGCTGCAGGCCCTGCAGCAGCAGGGCGTCGCGTACCGGCGGCAGGGCAATCGCCGTGGTGAATTCGCGGTTCAGGCGTTCGACGATGGCGCGCGGCGTCCTGGCCGGCGCGAATACCGCGAGCCACAAGGTCACTTCAAAGGTCTTGATGCCGGATTCGATCATCGTCGGCACTTCGGGCAGGGCGGGTGCGCGTTGGGCGCCGGTCACGGCCAGCGGCCGCAGCCTGCCTGCGCGCACATGCGGCAGCACCGGCGCCATGGTGCCGAACTGCAGTTCGATGCGTCCCGCCAGCGTGTCGATCACGGATTGCGCGGAGCTTTTGTAGGCGACCGGCGTGATGCGGATCCCTGTGAGGTTGGACAGCAGTTCGCCGCCGAGGCGTGCCATGCTGGCGTTGCCGACGGTGGTGTAGCGGATCTGTCCCGGTTTTGCCCTGGCCAGCGCCAGCAGTTCCGTGATGTTCGTTGCGGCGACGGCGGGATGCACGGCGAGGATGTACGGCAGGTGCCCGATCATCGTGATCGGGATGAAGTCGCGCTGCGGGTCGTAGCTCAGATGCGGATTGAGCGCTTTCGACAGTGCGTGGGTGCTGGTGGTGCCGCCGGTCAGCGTGTAGCCGTCGGGCGCGGCGCGGGCGCCGACTTCGACGCCGATGGCGCCGCTGGCGCCGGCGCGGTTGTCGATGACAATGGATTGTCCCAGTGCGTCAGCGACCCGTGGCGTGATTACGCGCGCCGCGGCATCGACGGAACTGCCGGCAGGAAAGGGTGCAACCAGGCGGATCGGCCGGGTCGGCCAGGTCTCCGCCGCCGGGGCTGCAGCGGGCAAGCCCGCCAGCAGTGCGAGGCCGGCGGCTGTCAGAATGTTGTTCAGTGTCATCCGGTTTTTTCCTTTTGAGTCCGGGGTTCATCGGATTCAATCCGCTGCTCCAGTCCGCATACCAGGTCAGCCAGGTCGTCCAGCGCATTGAATCTGGGCTGGGCGGCGATATGCGGCGTGATCAGCACGTTGTTGAATTGCAGCAGTTCATCGTCATCGCGTCCCGGCGCCTCGTACAGCGGGTCGAGGGCGAATCCGCCGAGGCGGCCCGAGCGCAATGCGCCGAGCAGCGCCGCGCGCTCGACGATTTCCGCGCGTGAAATGTTGATCAGCCGCGCGCCGGGCTTGATGCGGGCGAGTCTTCTGGCATCGAACAGGTGGCGGGTATGGGTGTTGCCCGGCAGGCAGATCACCACCCAGTCGCTGCTTTCCAGCAAGGTATCCAAGTCGGCGTAGTGCGCATGATGCGCGCTTTCCACTTCCGCGGACTGGCGCGTGCGCTGGTGGTAGAGGATGTTCATGCCGAAGGCCGCCGCGCGCAGCGCTGTTTCACGGCCGATTTCACCGAGGCCGACAATGCCCAGCGTCGTGCCGTGCAGCAGGCTGATGCCGGGGATGCGCGCCCAGTTCGAATTCGCGGTGTGCCGGCGGTCATGCTGGCGCGGGGCATAGCCCGCAGCCTGCAGTGACGCCATGCTGATGCGGTTGCTGATGCGCTGGAATTGGCGCGATAGTCCCAGCATCAGCGCCAGCGCATGTTCGGCGCAGGCGATGTTGGCGCGGCGGCGGATCGTCAGCACCGGCAGGCGTCTTGCGGCGCAGGCCGCGAGGTCGATGTTGGCGGGAATCGCGCCGAATTTCTGCACCGCCTTGAGTCGGGTCGCCCTGTCGAGCTCGGCTTTGCCGAAGGGCAGGGATTCCAGCACGGCAAAATCGGCCTCTTTCAGCGCCGCATGCAGGCCTTCGCTACTGTCGACAAGCTGCACGGTCGCCGGGTACAGCCGCGGCAGGCGCTGGCGCAGCTGCTGCAGCCAGCCGTTGAAATCGGGCAGGTCATGGGCAAAAAAATCTGCGAAAGCGGCAATGCGTTCGCGGTCGCTGGCTGGATCGAGGATTACGCCGATCAGGCGCAGGAAGGGATCGTCTTCGACGGCGAGCCGGGCCTTGATTGCGCTCATCGCCTGGTTTCGGGTTCAATGCGCAGCGCGCGGGCGACGCGGGTGTGCATGTTGTAGGCGCCGGCGAGCACGGTGATTTCCACGATGGACTGGTCATTGAAGTGGCGCTGGAGTTGATGGTGCAGCGTGTCCGGCACGTCAATCTGCCGGGTCATTGCGTCGGTCCAGGCGAGGGCGGCGCGCTGCGCCGGCGTGAACAGCGTACTGTCAACCCAGTCGCCGAGCGCGGCGATCTGTTCCCGGGTGACGCCGGCTTCAAGGGCGTGTGTCGCGCCGTGGATGCGCGCCTGGTATTCCGCGCCGTTGAGGATGGAGACGCGCAGGATGATCATTTCACGCAGCGCGGCATCCAGCGTGGTCTTGTAACGCACCACCGTGTTGAAATCGAGCCAGCCTGCGGCAATGGCGGGACTGTTCATCAGCACGCGATAAAGGTTGATGAGTTTGCCGCGTTCGCTTTTGACGCGCGCGATGAAGCCGGCGAGGTCTTCGCGTTCCTCGCCGAGGAGTGGGACACGGGACATTTATAACCTGTTGATTTTATTTATTATTTAATAATTTATCGCGTACTCGCTGACCGGCTGAATCCAAGCGAACCGTTCATCGCTCGATCTGGATGCCCGCGGCTTTGACCACCTTGCTCCATTTCTGGATGTCATCGCGGATGAAACGCGTGAATTCTTCGGTGGACATGGTCTGCGGATCGGCGCCGACCGCCATGAGCTTGTCGCGCACGGCAGGCGTGTTGACGGTTCTGATGATTGCATCATGCAGTTTGGCAACGACTTCACGTGGTGTTTTGGCGGTGGTCAGCAGGCCGTAGTAATTGGTCATCTCGACATTGGCAAAGCCGGATTCCTTCGCCGTGGGGATCTCCGGGAAATATTGCGAGCGCTGGCTGCTGGAGACGGCGATGGCACGCACCTTGCCGTTTTTGACATAGGGCGAGATCACCGGCAGGTCAACAAACATGCCGTTGATCTGGCCGGCAATGACGTCGCTGACCGATGGCGCGGCACCCTTGTACGGCACGTGGGTGATTTTGATGCCGGCTTCCTTCATCAGCATTTCCAGGCCGAGGTGCAGCGTGCCGCCGGTTCCGGCCGAGCCGAAGGAGATCTGGTTCGGACGGGCCTTGGCGAGGGCGACGAATTCCTTCAGGTTTTTCGCCGGCATCGAGGGATGGATGACGATCAGGCTGGCGGTGGACATCACCGGGCTCAGCGGCTGCAGGTCGCGCAGGGTGTCGTACGGCGGCGTGGCATAGGTCACCATGTTGATGGCGGCGACGCTCGCGGTCGCCATCAGCATCGTGTAGCCATCAGCCGGCGCGCGTATCACGTTGTCTGCGCCGATGATGCCGTTGGCGCCGGCGCGGTTGTCGACGATGATGGACTGGCCCAGCAGCTCGGTGAGCCGCGGCGCGATGTTGCGGGTGGTGATGTCGGCGGGGCCGCCGGCGGAAAACGGCACGACGATGCGGATCGGCTTGCTGGGCCAGGTTTGCGCATGCAGGCTGCCGGCGCCGAGCAGCAGGCTGGTCAGACCCAACAGCAGGATTGAACGGTTCACGGTTTCCTCCTCCAAGGTAGCCATCGGCATTGATTATATAGAGAGTCAGCTGCAGGAAACTCAGTTGCTGCCATACCCCCCGCCGCCGGGCGTTTCAATGATGAAAACGTCGCCGGGCTGCATGTCCGTGCTGGCGCAGGCGTCCAGTTCGCTGATCCGGCCGTCGTTGCGCTGCACGGCATTGCGGCCTGTGGCGCCAGGCTGGCCGCCGGCCATGCCGTAGGGTGGCACGCGACGGTGGCCGGAGAGGATGGCGGCGGTCATGACTTCGAGGAAACGCAGGCGGCGCACGGCGCCGTCGCCGCCGCGCCAGCGCCCGCCGCCGCCACTGCCGAGGCGGATGGAAAAACTTTCCAGCCGCACGGGATAACGCCATTCCAGCACTTCGGGATCGGTGAGCCGTGAATTGGTCATATGGGTTTGCACGCAGGCAGTACCGTTGAAACCATCGCCGGCGCCGGAACCGCCGGCGATGGTTTCGTAATACTGGTAACGCTTGTTGCCGAAGGTGAAGTTGTTCATGGTGCCCTGCGAGGCCCCCATCACGCCCAGCGCGCCGTACAGCGCGTCGGTGATGCATTGCGAGGTTTCGACGTTGCCGGCGACCACGGCTGCGGGGTGGCGCGGATTGAGCAGGGAGCCTTCGGGTACGATCACCGTCAGCGGTTTCAGGCAGCCGGCATTGAGCGGAATGTCGTCATCGACCAGGGTGCGGAACACATAGAGTACGGCGGCCATGGTCACCGCGAACGGCGCGTTGAAATTATCCTCGCCCTGGGCAGAGGTGCCGGTGAAATCGATGACCGCGCTGCGTGCCGCGGCATCGACCCGTATCGCGACACGGATCACCGCGCCGTGGTCCATTTCGTAACTGAAGACGCCGTCGCGCAGTGTGCCGATGACGCGGCGCACGGCCTCTTCGGCGTTGTCCTGCACATGGCGCATGTAGGCGGTGACGACATCGAGGCCGAAGTGCGTGACCATGCGCGCCAGCTCCTGCGCGCCTTTGTGGTTGGCGGCGATCATCGCACGCAGGTCGGCGATGTTCTGCTCGATGTTGCGCGCGGGATGGTGTGCGGAGGCAAACAGCCTGCGGGTCTCCACTTCGCGCAGGCGGCCCTGCTGCACCAGCAGGAAGTCCGTGATCAGCACGCCTTCTTCGTCGATGTGCCGGCTGCCGGGCGGCATCGAGCCCGGCGTGATGCCGCCGACATCGGCATGGTGGCCGCGCGATCCGGTATAGAACAGCACTTCGTTGCCTGCAGTGTCGAATACCGGCGTGATGACCGTGATGTCGGGCAGGTGGGTGCCGCCGGCATAGGGGTCGTTCAGCATCCACGCATCACCCGGTTTCATGCGGCCGCGGTTCCCCTGGATCACGGCCTTCACGCTTTCGCCCATGGAGCCGAGGTGCACGGGCATGTGCGGTGCATTGGCGATCAGGTTGCCGCCGGCATCAAACAGCGCGCAGGAAAAATCCAGCCGCTCCTTGATGTTCACCGAGTAGGCCGTGTTGGCCAGCGTGGCGCCCATCTGCTCGGCGATCGACATGTAGAGGTTGTTGAACACCTCAAGCATCACCGGATCGGCACGGGTGCCGGCCTGTGCCGCCTGGCGCGGTTCGCGCCGGCTCAGCATCAGGTCCCTGCGCGGCGTGACTTCGGCCTGCCAGCCGGGTTCGATGACGGTGGTGGCCGTGTCTTCGGCGATGATCGCCGGGCCGCTGATGGCCTGACCCGGCGCAAGCCGGCTGCGCGTGTACACCGGTACCGCATGCCATTGGCCGTTGCTGAACATCCGTGCTGAGGCTGAAGGTTCGGCTGAATGCGCGGCCGGTGACACAATCCCGACTTCTGCGTCATTCGTGCCGCTGCCGACGGCTTCCACCGAAACCGCTTCGACCACCAGCGCGCGTTCAGGCATCAGGAAGCTGTAGCGCTGCAGGTAAAGATCGGTGAAAGCCCGCTGCATGGCTTCCGCGCCGCCGTAAGCAACGACCAGCGCGGAATCGGTGCCGGCATACTTGATATGGGCGCGGCAGTGCAGGGTGATGGCGTCCCCCGCGACGCCCTGGGCCGCGACTTCTGTGCGCACCGCGCTGCCGAGTCGGTCGATTTCTGCCGCCAGCACGGTTTCCAGGTTTGCGCTCAGCGGCGCTTCAATCGCGGCTTCACGCATCGCCGTGATGTCGGCGAGTCCCATGCCGTACGCCGAGAGTACGCCGGCCAGCGGATGGATGACAATGCGCGGCATGCCCAGCGCATCGGCAACGCGACAGGCATGCTGGCCGGCGGCGCCGCCGAAACAGGCGAGGGTATAGGTGGTGACATCGTGACCGCGTTGCACGGAAATTTTCTTGATGGCATTGGCCATGTTTTCGACGGCAATTTGCACATAGCCTTCAGCGGTATCAAAAATCGATCTTAAATTATTGTTTTTATTGGTAATTTCATTATGCAGCGTGGCAATACGCTGTTCTGCTGTGGCGCTGTCCAAAGGCTGTC
This sequence comes from uncultured Bordetella sp., assembly GCA_964606765.1. Lineage (GTDB taxonomy): Bacteria > Pseudomonadota > Gammaproteobacteria > Burkholderiales > SG8-41. The sequence goes on from CAZSIR010000082.1 coordinate 7,084, forward strand.
GGCCATCCTTGCCAAAAACCTGCGGGAAAAAATCCGCATGGATTTTTCCGAGCAGCAGATTGCAGTCGGTGATGGTCGCCGGGCCGCCTTTGCCGTAACAGGCGGGCCCGGGATCGGCGCCGGCGGAATCCGGGCCCACGCGCATGCGGCTGCCGTCGAAATGCAGGATGGATCCGCCGCCGGCGGCGACAGTGTGTATGGCCAGCATCGGCGCGCGCACGCGGATGCCGGCGACCTGTGCATCGAAGCTGCGCTCCAGCGCCGCGAGGCTGTCGCCGGCAAAATGGGCAACGTCGGTCGAGGTGCCGCCCATGTCGAAGCCGATGATGCGCCGGCAGCCGGCCTGCATGGCGGTGCGCACTGCGCCAACAATGCCGCCGGCAGGGCCGGAGAGGATGCTGTCCTTGCCGCGAAAGTGGCCGGCATCGGTGAGGCCGCCGCTGGATTGCATGAACAGCAGGCGTGTGCCCGGCAATTCGGCGCGCAGCTGCTCCACGTAACGCCGCAGCACCGGCGTCAGGTAGGCGTCGACCACGGTGGTATCGCCGCGCGCGACCAGCTTCATCAGCGGACTGACTTCATGCGATACCGAGATTTGCGCGAAACCGCAGTCACGGGCAATGGCGGCGGCCAGCTGTTCATGCACCGGAAAGCGGTAGCCGTGCATGAAGACGATGGCAATCGCGGCATAGCCCTGTTTCCGTGCGGATGCGAAATCGCGGCGCAGCGCCGCCGGATCCGGCGCGCGGATGACATCGCCATGGGCGCCGATGCGCTCGTCCACCTCCCAGGCCGCGCCATACAGCAGTTCCGGCAGGCGGATGTGGCGCTCGAAGATATGCGGACGGTTCTGCCAGGCGATGCGCAGGGCGTCGCCGAAACCGCGGGTGATGAACAAGGCGGTGCGCTCGCCGCGGCGCTCCAGCAGCGCATTGGTGGCCACCGTGGTGCCCATGCGCACGGCGGCGATCCGGTCCGCCGGAATGGCGGCATCGCGGGATATCCCCAGCAGGTCGCGGATGCCGGCGAGCGCGGCGTCGCGGTAGCGTGCGGGGTCTTCCGACAGCAGCTTGTGGGTGACGAGGCCGCCGTCAGGCCGGCGGGCGACGATGTCAGTGAAGGTGCCGCCGCGGTCGATCCAGAATTGCCAGCGCTGGTTGTTGGAATCCGTTGCAGTCATGCGGTGCATTTTGTCGTAGTCAGCGCATGTTAGCGCATCGTCAGGTTGACGCTGGGCAGGCGGCAGGTTCTAATCGGGCTACACAGGGGCGGTGAAGAACCTTGCCTTCCGCGGGCATCGGCATCTGCGCCTGACGCGCGGACAACAATCAACAACAGGCGGACAGGGCGGCAGTTCATGGCGGAATCGATCGTCAACAAGATCGGCAAGTACGAGATTGTCAAAAAACTCGGCGACGGCGCTACCAGCACGGTGTTCCTGGCCCGGGACGCCTTCAATTCCCGGGAAGTGGCGATCA
>CAZSIR010000082.1:8661-13336 GCA_964606765.1 uncultured Bordetella sp.
ACCAGCACGGTGTTCCTGGCCCGGGACGCCTTCAATTCCCGGGAAGTGGCGATCAAGCTGGTTTCACAGAATGCGCTGAAGGATGAAAATCGCGGCCAGCTGCTGCATCACCTGTTCCTGACCGAGGCTTCGCTCGCCGGCAAGCTGACGCATCCGCACATCGTCGAGATTTATGACGCCGTGGCAGACGAGGACAATGCCTACATTGTCATGGAATACGTCTCCGGCGGCACGTTGCAGCGTTTTGCCCGCGGCGACAACCTGCTGGCGCTGGGGGATGTCATCGAAGTCGTGTTCAAGTGCGCCAAGGCGCTGGATTTTGCCTCCCGGCTGGGGGTGATACACCGCGACATCAAGCCTGCCAACATCCTGGTCAAGGACAATACCGACATCAAGGTCACGGATTTCGGTTCTGCGGCGCTGCTGATGACCACGCGCACCGTCGTTGACGGCATCGGCACGCCGGCCTACATGTCGCCGGAGCAGCACCTGAACAAGCCGGTCAACCTGCAGACCGACATTTATGCGCTGGGCGTGGTCATGTTCCAGCTGCTGACCGGGCGCCTGCCGTTCAGTGCCGACAACATCGCCGGACTGGCCAACCAGATACTCAACAACGATCCGCCGCTGCCTTCCGAATTCCGCCAGGACGTGCCGACCGAGCTGGATCTGGTGGTCAGCCGCGCGATGGCGCGCGACCAGGCCGTGCGCTACATGAGCTGGGAGCAGTTCGCCAATGATCTGGCGGCCATCGCTTCAGGTTCGCCCCTGCCCAAGCACGGTGTGCTGGACACCGAGAAATTCAACATCCTGCGCACGCTGTCTTTTTTCAAATCATTCGGTGATGTCGAATTGTGGGAAGTGCTGCGTTTTTCCGAATGGGTGGACGTCGCCAAGGATGAAGTGATCATCAAGGAAGGCGATCCCGGCGATTTTTTCGGCATCATCGTGTCGGGCGATGCACGGGTGCTGCGCAAACGCCGGCTGCTGAGCCTGCTCAAGGCCGGGGAATGTGTCGGTGAAATGGCCTATCTCGGCGCCGCAGGCAGCCTGCGCTCAGCCGATGTGGTGGCTGCAACCGATGTGCGCATGATCAAGATCAGCGTCAAGGCGGTGGAGCGCGCATCCGAAATCTGCAAGCTCAATTTCGACCGCACTTACCTGCGCATTCTGGTCGAGCGGCTTGCGGCCGCAAACTCCAAGCTGGCCGGCATCTGATTTTTCCGTTCAGGGGCCTGAATCCCGGCCGTCGTCGAAGCGGATGTCGCGCAGCACGTTGTAACCGGTGGCAATTCCTTTGGAATCAAAACGCACGACATAGATGCCGAATTCAGGCGCCAGGGAAACCCGCCACTCCCAGACGGTTTCACTGCCCAGGCTGACCATTTCACGCGGCGCGCCCAGCAGATTCCTGACCTCGGCCTGGGTGCTGACGCCGGCGACGATGCGCTGCAGCCGTTCCGCCGTCAGTAATTGCGTGGCGCTGCTGACTTTGCGACTGCGGTCAATGCCAAAGCGCCAGGTTTCCAGGCCTTCGGGGCCATAAACGTAGTCCCAGGATTCACCCTGCGGATCAGGTCGGGTTTCAGTCGGTTTGCCCAGCTTTTGCAGCAATTCATCGGCACTGGCGCCGGGCTTGATGGAGGAAGGAAAGGCGCAACCGCCCAGAGTGGCGATCAGCAGGCCCAGGAGGGCAAAACCGGAGATCAGGCGCATGGTGTCTACTCCTGTTGACGTTTGGCTTGCAACTGCGACGGCCAGTTGTTCCGGCCTGAAACTGCACATTGCGCAAACAGCTTGCGGTGCCGCTTATTCCCCGGCGTTCCTGAAGCCTAGACCGGATAGCGCTGCTTCAGTTCCGCGACCTGCGCGGCATCCAGCACACGGGTTTTTTCGCCGCGCAGCAGCAAATGCAGTTTTGCCGTGGCTTCGAGCTCTTCGATGGCGTCGGCAGCGGCGGCGAGCGTGCTGCCGCCGACCACGGGACCATGGTTGGCGAGCAATACGGCATGATGACGCGGCGCCAGTTTGCGCACGGCATCCGCCAGCGCCATGTCACCCGGGGCGTAGTACGGCACCATCGGCAGCGTGCCGATGCGCATCACGTAATACGCGGTCAGCGGAGGCAGCGCGTCGCAGGGATCGGTGTCCGCCAGCACGGAGACCGCCACGGAATGGGTGCTGTGCAAGTGGACCACGGCGCCGTTTTGCGGACGCTCCTGGTACATCGCCAGGTGCAGGAAATTTTCCTTGGACGGTGCGTCGCCGGATATCAGCCTGCCGTTCCAGTCCAGCCTGGAGATGCGTGCCGGATCGAGCCGGCCGAGGTTGGATCCGGTCGGGGTCAGCAGCCAGCCGTCACTGCAGCGCGCGCTGATGTTGCCGGTGCTGCCATGGGTCAGGCCGCGCTCGTAGATCGAGCGGCCGAGCAGGGCTATTTCTTCACGCAACTGGTTTTCGGTCATGGTGGAATTTCCGTTAAATGCGCTTTACTGCAGTTTCATCAGGGCTTTTTCAAAAAAATCGACGCTGCCGAAATTGCCGGATTTGAGGGCCAGCGCCAGCGGTTGCGCGGCAACACTGCAGGTCCAGGGTACGCCGGGGTCGATGGCCGGGCCGATGCGCAGGGCACGGATGCCCAGCCGTTTGACGACGGCGCCCGAGGTTTCCCCGCCGGCGACGATGAATTTGCGCGTGCCTCCCCGTGCGAGGCCTGCGGCAATGTCGGCCAGGGCGTTTTCGACCTGCTGCCCGGCCTGTACCACGCCTGCCTGAGCTTGTACTGCGCGGACTTCTTCCGGCGTGCTGGTGGCATAGACCAGTACCGGATCGCGCTGCGATTGCCGGCGCTGCCAGTCGAGTGCTTCGCCGACGATGTCGGCGCCGGAGAGCAGGCGATGCACGTCGATGCGGAATCCCGGCCGCGTTTCCAGCCAGCGTGCGACCTGGGCATTGGTGGTCGTTGAGCAGCTGCCGGCAATGATCGCTGCGGAACCTTCAATGCGCGGCAGTGTGGCGGCCGTGCTGCGGTCCGGCAGTTCGCCGCTGCGGCGGAAATTGTCGGGCAGTCCGAGGGCGATGCCGGAGCCGCCGGTCAGCAGCGGCAGTCCGGCGCAGGCCTTGCCGATGGCGTGCAGGTCGGCGGTTGACAGCGCATCGACGATGCTGATTTCGGTGCCGGCCTGCGCTGCGGTTTTGCAGGCATCGAGTATGCTGATTGCGCCGGAGACGACCGTGCCATGGGCGATCAGTCCGACGCGCTTCCGGGTCTGCGCCTGCAGTACGCGCACCAGATTGGCGTCGGTCATCGGTGTCAGCGGGTGATCCTTCATGCCCGAATCCGACAGCAGCTGGTCGCCGACAAACAGATGGCCGCGATAAACCGTGCGCCCGTTTTCCGGATAGGCCGGGCAGGCAATGGTGAAGGAAAGGCCCAGCGCATCCATCAGCGCATCGGTCACGGGTCCGATGTTGCCGGCCGGCGTGGAGTCGAAAGTCGAGCAGTATTTGAAAAAAAACTGGCGGCAGCCCTGCGCCTGCAGCCAGCGCAGCGCGGCGAGCGACTCGGCAACGGCCTGGCCGGGCGGCGCGGTGCGTGATTTCAGCGCAATAACCACGGCATCCGCGCTGTCGATTTTTCCTTCGGGTACGCCGATGGTCTGCACCGCGCGCATGCCGCCGCTTGCGAGCATGCTGGCGAGATCGGTTCCGCCGGTAAAGTCATCCGCGATGCAGCCGAGCAGCATGTAGTGATCCGTAACGGGATTGGAATGGCGCCCCGGAGACGAATCGAACGTCCGACCTGCCCCTTAGGAGGGGGCTGCTCTATCCACTGAGCTACCGGGGCCAGCGCGGATTATAACGCCCGGCACCCGTGATCAAACCCGGAGCGTCACGCTCCGGTCATGAAGTTTTTGCATGATGTCCGGCCAGCAGACTTGGTAAAGGGAGTGCAGTGATGGACCTGGATCGTGCCGACTGGGATATTGATTTCGAAGATGACGTTGAAGCAGAGGAGCTGGCGGACGATCAGGTCGGCCAAGCCGAGGAAACCGGACCGCGACAACGTTGAATGCCTGGCTGTTCAGGCAGAAAAAAACCGGGCCATTGCGGCCCGGTTTTTTTCTGCGGCTGACCGGCAGGGGGCGGCTTCAGGCTGCAGCCAGCAGTTCCCGCAGCACATAGGGCAGGATGCCGCCGTGCTTCAGGTAATCCACTTCGATGCCGGTGTCGATGCGCAGCGTCAGCGTCACGCGCTGGCTGCTGCCGTCGGCGCGGGTGATGACCATGGTCACGTCCTGCAGCGGCTTGACGTTGCCGCCGTTGATGCCTTCGATGCTGAAGGACTCGGTGCCGTCGATTTTCAGCGACTGCACGCTCTCGCCGGGTTTGAACTGCAGGGGCAGTACGCCCATGCCGATCAGGTTGGCGCGGTGGATGCGCTCGAAGCTCTTGACGATCACGGCGCGCACGCCAAGCAGCAATATGCCTTTGGCGGCCCAGTCACGTGAGGAACCCATGCCGAAGTCATCGCCGCCGAAAATCACCAGCGGCGTTTTTTTAGCGCGATAGATCTCCGAGGCTTCGAAAATCGTCATCTGCTCGCCGGTCGGTTGCACTTTCGTGATCGGGCCTTCGGTGCCGGGGGCGACGGCGTTGCGCAGGCGCACGTTGG